>NZ_JBITZP010000045.1:0-28745 GCF_044546945.1 Kitasatospora sp. NPDC053057
GTCGAGGGCGACGACCCGGGTGTCCCCCTCCCCGTAGACCTTGTTCAGACCGGTGGCGCGGGCGGCCGCCAGGCCGGTGTGGACGGCGGTTGCGGGGAAGGTCACGAAGACTCCTGGGAACGAATCGGATTTTCCTACCGATCCATCCTCCCAAGTGGTTCGAGCCCGATGCGTATGCCGAGGGGACGGTCGGCCCCCGCCGACCCGGTGGTGCGACGGGGGCGGCCTCCTCCTGAGGTATGACATGTCCCCTGAGGGCCGAAGCCCCCGGCCGTCACTCCACGGTGACGCCGAAGGCCGTCGCCAGCCCGGCCAGACCGTTCGTCACCGCCCGTGCCGAGGGCGCGAACTGCCAGCCGCCGTCCGCCCGCCGGAAGCTCCCGAGCAGCATGGCGGAGTCCGGGACGCCGCCGTTGGCGCCCGGCCACTTCGCCGGTCCGGCCGCGCCCGGCCCGTACTCGGCGGCGACGGCCAGTCCGTACACGTAGCCGAGCGGCAGCGCCGGGGGCTCCTCCTCCTCGGTGGAGACCGCGAGCACCACCTCGTCGACGGCGGCCGGCAGTCGGTGCAGGTCCAGGCTCAGCCGGGCCGCCCGGACCGGCTCGCCCGGCACCGAGTGGGTGGGGTGCAGGCGCACGGCGCCGTCCGGGTCCTGCGGGTTGTTGAAGAACACGAAGTGCTCGTCGCTCAGCACCCGGCCGCCGGCGCACAGGAACGCGGTGACGTCCAGCTCCACCGGGTCGCCGCCGGCCGTGCGGCTCTGCCAGCTGACCGTGAGGCTGCTCTGCGGGGCGGCCGGCTCGGCCTCCTTCGGCCGCGGCCCGGGCTCGGCGCTCCCGCCCGCGCCGCCGCCGAGCCGGCCGCGCAGGCCCTGCTCGGCCAGCAGCTCGACCAGCTCCGGCCCGCTCACCAGGGTCAGCGGCTTGCCCTCGATGTAGCTGTACGAGCCGCGGCCGAAGCCCGCCGTGGTCACCAGGATGCCCTTGATCGCGCCGTGGTGGCGGACGGTGGACTCCAGGTCCCGCACGGCCGTCGGCGGCACGGTCTTCTTGTAGCGCTTGGCCTGGATCACGATCTTGCCGCCGGTCACCGGGTCCAGGTCCTCGGCCACCACGTCCACCCCGACGTCGCCGCTGCGGGCCGTGGTCATGACGCGGAAACCGCGCAGCCGGAACAGCTCGGCGATCAGGTCCTCGAACTCGAGCGGGTCCATCTCGAAGAGGTCCGGCTCGTCCTCGCCGAAGTGCCCGGCCAGCTTCCCGCCCACCGACTCCGGCAGCCGGTCCGGCTTCACCTCGTCCAGCCGCTCGGGCCGCGCCGACAGCTTGCCGCCCAGGCCCTGGAAGCACTCCACCGGCGCCACCCGGTCCAGCGCCAGCCCGGAGAACTCGGCCCGGGTCGCGGTCAGCGTGGACAGGAAGCGCTCCGCCTCGCGGCCGGTCGCCGGGTCGATGCCCAGCACGAAGCCGTTCAGCACCACCGAGTCCAGCATCCCGTCCCGGTCCGCCCGGAACAGCTCCGCCGCCACCCGCAGCGCCGACTGCGCCAGCACCTCCCGGTACAGCGCCTTGCGCTCGGTCGCCGGACGGGCCACCTCGGCCTCGCGGTCGTCCGCCTTCACGTACCGCACTCGCCCGGCCGCCGGCACCACGTCCGGACCGGGCAGCTCCCAGTTCACCACCAGCTGACGGCTCGACACCTCCCAGGCCGCCACCAGCCGGTGCGGGAAGCCCTCCGGCCAGGCCGCCGAGGCGTACAGGCCGGCCGTGAAGTACTCCTGCACCGCCTCCGGCTCACCCGCCCGCAGCCGCCGCAGCAGCTCCTCGGTGCCGGCCCCGCGCTCCTCCTCCTGGCGGCGGAAGCCCTCCGCCCAGACCAGGTACTCCCGGTGGTACGCGGCCAGCCGGCGCTGCCGGTCCGCCTCCTGCGCCTGCGCGGCGTACCAGTCCTGCTCGAACCGGGCCCGGGCCTGGGCGAGGTACTGCTCGTACTGCCGGCGCACCCCGGCGTTGCGGGCCTGCGCGGCGTCCGGCGGCGGCACGTGGTACGCGGCGGAGGTCTGGTCCGGCATCGGCACCGGCTCACCCAGCGGCCCCGGATCGAACGGCGGCACCGGGCGCGGCGCCAGCAGCGCCTGCGGCCCGAACGCCGGCGCGGCCAGCCCGGCCGCCAGCAACCCGCGCAACTCCTCGACCCGGGCGTCCAGTTCGGCCGTCCGCCGGGCCGCCTCGGCCTCCCGCGACTGCTGGTACGCGCGCTGCGCCTCCCGCTCGTCCCGGGCGGCCGCCCGCTGCGCCTCGCGCTGCGCGCGCTCGTGCCGGCGCAACTCCGCCGCCTCGGCGCGCCAACGGGCCTCCTCTCGGCGCTGCTGCTGCCGCTGCGCCTCCGCCCAGACCGTCAGCACCCCGCTGTTCCGCCGCCCCGCCACCAGCCACCCCTTCACCCTCGCACCGACCAGGCCGCCCCGCGCCGCCTCCCGGCGACACCGCCGACCGCGCCCGCCACAATAGAACGTGGACGCCCCGCCGGGCCAAGCGCCCGCGACCTGCGGAAGCGGGCGGCGCCCAAGGCGCGGCGGACGCCTGGCGACGGGTCAGCGGATCAGGACGCCGGGGGTACGGCCAGCAGGCGTTCGGCGATGGCCCGGGCGGCCCGTCGGGCCGCGGCGCCGGTGAGCTCCCGCCCGGGGTGACCGGCGGGCCGCCCCGGAAACCGGTGGGTCGCCGTCGGGGTGCGCTGAGGCGGCTCAGGCCCGGACCTCGGCGTACCAGCGCCAGTCGGTGCGCGGCGGCAGGCCCGGGAGGGCGGTGCGGCCGGTGGCCCAGAGCAGGGTGGGCCACGGGTCCCCGGCGGGCACGTCGGGGAAGAGGCGGGCGAGGACGCGGGCGCAGACGTCGGCGGGCGGCGCCCAGGGCAGACCGAGGCCCTGGGTGACGTCGTGGAGGTGGACCAGGGTCTCGACCAGGCTCATGGCCACGAAACCCGACGCGTCGGCGAGGCCCCAGGGGTGGTGGGCGCGGGCGTCCGGCGGCGCGACCCGGGCGATGGCGACCATCAACCCGCCACTCGCGTCCAGCACTTCGAGCAGCCCCGGCACCCCCTCGGCCGGTTCGGCGCGGACGAAGTTGTTCGGGGCGCCGGGGGAGCGGCGGGTCGCTACGAAGGGCACGTACCGGTCGCGCGGCGGCCGCGCCGGGCCGAGCTGGGCGGCGTACGCGAGGAGGTCGTCGGCGAGGTGCTCGACGGTCTCCCAGCAGCTCCAGCCGAGCGTGCCGGCGGGCCGTGACCAGTCCGCGTCCGCGGGGGCGCCGGCCAGGGTGTCGACGGCGAGGCGCAGGGTGCGGGCGAGGTCGTCCGGGGTCGGTGAGTCGATCATGGCCCGGACGCTAGCAGCGGCTCAGGGCCGGCGGCCACGGAAGGTGCGGCGCAGGTCCTCGACCCAGGCCCCGGGGTTCTCCCAGGGGATCCGTGGGACGGGACTGTCGGTGGCAGCGGGTAGCCTCGCCTGACCGACGACCCACAGGGAGGGCTGCCCGTGACGATCCCCGCACCCCAGCACCCGGAGCGGCCGGCCGGCTGGATCTCCACCGGCCTGAGCTGGCACGACGGGCGGGCGCTGCTCGGCGCCGTGCGCGGCAGCCGGGTGCACGAGCGCGCCGTCGCGCCGGGTACGGAGGTCGGCTGGCTGCTCGGCGGCCCGCGCCGCTGCACCGGGGCCTGGCTGGCCGGGGCGACGGAACGCACGCCCTGCCCGCACCACGCGGAGATCGCCCCGGACGGCGGCCCCACGCAGTGCCCGGCCTGCCAGAGCGTGGACCGCGGTCTGGCCCTGGCCCGGGACCAGATCCTGGACGACGGCCGCACCTATCTGCTCTACCTCGCCTGGTTCGGCGAGGGCCTGCTGAAGGTCGGCCTGACCGCCGAGCAGCGCGGCGACAGCCGACTGCTCGAACAGGGCGCGCTGGCCTACGCGTTCACCGCGCGCGGCGGCCTGCCCGCGGTGCGCCGCGCCGAACTGACCGTCGCCGCCTCGGGGATGGCCCGCGAACGCTACAAGTCCCGGCTGAAGACGGACCACTGGTGGGCGCACGGGGACGCGCCGCACCGCCGTACGGTGCTCACCGAGGCCCGCGCCCAGGCGCACCGGCTGCTGGACGGCCACGCCGTGGAACTGCTCGCCGACCGCCCGGTGGTGGACCACGTGGAGCGCTTCGGCCTGGGCGGCGGCGCTCCCGAGGCCTACCACGAGATCGCGGGCCTGGCCCCCGGCGCGGTGATCGCGGGCACGCTGCGCCCGCCGGTGGGCCGGCACCTCTTCCTCGACCAGCCGGACGGCTCCGGCCCGCTGCTGCTGGACACCCGGCGGCTCACCGGCTGGACGCTCACGCCCGTCACCGGCCGCGCCTCCGAGGGCCTGGCCCTGCAGGAGCGGGTCCGCCCGCCGGAGCCGGACACCCAGGAAGCCCTGTTCTAGGCCGTGTTCGGTGTCTGGTCGGGCTGTGGGCGTCCGTCGGCGTGGCGGCGATCGTGAGCACGCATCACGGGAAAGTCCGGTGCATCGGTGAACTGCCGGCCCCTAGCATGCGTGGGTGAACCTTTCGCATCTCGGCGAGCCGGTCGGGCCGATGATCCGCGTCCACGGCGGTTTCGCCAACCGGATGTACCGGCTCGACACCGACCAAGGCTCGTTCGCGGTGAAGGAGTTGAACCTCGTCGACCGCCGCTGGACCTATCGCGTCGAGGACGTGTTCAGGTTTGAGCGGTCGGCCTTCGCCGCCGGTATCCCGATGCCGGAGCCGATCTCGGCCGACCACGACACGCTCGTTCACCGATGGGTCGAGGGAGAAAAGGTGCCCGAAGCACCGGTGTCGGCGGCGTACGCGTTCGAGATCGGTGAGATCCTCGCGCGCGTCCACGCGCTCGACGTCGCGTGGACCCGTGTGTCGATCGAGGACCCGACGCCACGGGACTGGCCCGAACTCGCCGCGCGGGCGGTGGCGACCGGACAGCCGTGGGCCGACGAACTCGCCTCTCACGTCGAGACGTTCCTCGCGATCGCCGACTTCGTCGACACCTGCGAACGGCCGGGCCCCGTCGTGCTGACCCATAGGGACATCCGACCGTGGAACCTGCTGGCCCGAGCGGATCGGCCGGTGGTGCTCGACTGGGAGCTCTCGGGGATGCTCGACCTGTCCAGTGAGCTCGGCTCGACCGCGCTGAGCCTCGCGAAGGGACCCGGCTTCGACGACATCAGGCCGGCCGTCTTCCGCTCGGTCCTCGACGGCTACGTCGCGGGGGGCGGAGCGCTGCCGCCGTCAGGCCCAAGCTGGTTCGTGTTCATGATCGGTGGCTGGCTGGGGCACACGAGGTGGAACATCCTCCGGTGCCTCGCCGGTGTCGAGGCGAGCACCGGTCCCGACCTCGCGCTGTCGCACGAGTCCGTGCGCAACGGCGTGCGCGGCCTCCCCGACCTGTTCGGCCGGCTTCCGGAGTTCGAGGCGCTGCTTGTGTGACAGTGACCCGAGCCGTGCTCGGTACACGGCGTAAGGGGCCGAGCGGAGCCGGCGACCTGCGCCGGGACCGGACAGGGCAGGTCCCGGCGTCCGGCCGTAGCCATGGCGAGACGTCCACCGCGAGCACGAGGCGGCCGTCGGCGGCGCGCGGCAGCGGCAGCTCGGCCAGAGCTAACCCAGCCTGCCGCGCACTCCGCCCGGCCCGGAGCGCGCCCGGCGGGACAGCGGCGGCCGGGACGGCCGGACGTCACCGCGGCCGACGGTGGCCGGCTCGACGGCCTCGGCGGCGCGCCGGGCCAGCGCGGCCCGGGCGGCGGCCAGGGCGATGCGGGCGAGCAGTGGGTCCTCCCGGAGGCCCGCCGTGCGCTTGGACGTATGGCAGGAGGAGCACCAGAGGGGCGAGGCAGGCCCGTCCGGATACACCATGCCCTCCGGCGGCAGGTAGTGCCCACCGCACTCGACGCACTCGAAGACCAATCTCATCCGACGATCACCGTCCCGGATCCGTGGCACCGACCGCAGGGCGACCAGTAGTTGTGAACCCTGGGCACCATGCTCCCTTCCTCGTCCAGTTCGACCGTTGCCTCGGTCTTCTGGGTCCCCCCGGACCCGCCGCAGCCGGAGCAGGACTGAACCTCGGGCATATGCCGTCCTTCCGTAGCGGAGCACCACCGTAGCGCGATTCTCCGTCAGGAAGCACCGCTCGCGGCCATCCACCACCCGTTCGGGGAGCGTGAACTGCCTTCGCACGCCCCGGAGAACGGCGTCGGCCCCTCGCCTGAGCACCAGAGCGAGGGGCCGACCGATCAGGGGGAGTCTCAGCCGCGGGCGGCCCGCAGGAACTCCCGGTTCATCGCCGCGATGCTGGGCAGCGGGATGCCCTTGGGGCAGGCGGTGGCGCACTCGCCGGTGTTGGTGCAGCCGCCGAAGCCCTCGGCGTCCATCGCCGAGACCATGTTCCGTACCCGGGCGGCGCGTTCGGGCGCGCCCTGCGGCAGCACGTTGAGGTGCACCACCTTGGCGGAGGTGAACAGCATCGCCGAGCCGTTCGGGCAGGCGGCCACGCAGGCGCCGCAGCCGATGCACTCGGCGTGCTCGAAGGCGGTGTCCGCGGCCTCCTTGGGGACGGGCGTGGCGTGCGCCTCGGGGGCGCTGCCGGTGGGGGCGGTGATGTAGCCGCCCGAGCCGATGATCCGGTCGAAGGCCGAGCGGTCCACCACCAGGTCCTTGACCACCGGGAAGGCCGCCGCCCGCCACGGTTCGACGTCGATGGTGTCGCCGTCCTGGAAGTGCCGCATGTGCAGCTGGCAGGTGGTGGTGCGTTCGGGGCCGTGCGCCTGGCCGTTGATGACCATGCCGCAGGCGCCGCAGATGCCCTCGCGGCAGTCGTGGTCGAAGGCGACCGGCTGGTCGCCGCAGGTGATCAGTTCCTCGTTGAGGGTGTCGAGCATCTCCAGGAAGGACATGTCCGGGCTGATGCCGCTGACCTGGTAGGTGGTCATCGAGCCGGGTGCGTCCGGGCCCGCCTGGCGCCAGATGCGCAGGGTGAGGTTCATGCGTAGCTCCGCTGGGTGGGGTGGACGTGCTCGAAGTCGAGGTCCTCGCGGTGGAGGACGGGCGCCTCGCCGGTGGCGGTGAACTCCCAGGCCGCGGCGTAGGTGAACTCCTCGTCGCGCCGGGCGGCCTCGCCGTCGGGGGTCTGGCTCTCGGTGCGGAAGTGGCCGCCGCAGGACTCGGCGCGGTGCAGCGCGTCCAGGCACATCAGCTCGGCCAGTTCGAAGTAGTCGACCAGCCGGTTGGCCTTCTCCAGCGACTGGTTGAGCTCCTGCCCGGTGCCGGGCACCTTGATCCGGCGCCAGAACTCCTCGCGCAGCAGCGGGATCCGCTCCAGTGCGCGCTTGAGCCCGGCCTCGTCGCGGGCCATCCCGCACTCGTCCCACAGGAGTTCGCCGAGTTCGCGGTGGAAGGAGTCCGGGGTGCGGTCGCCGTTCACGGAGAGAATCAGGTTGAGCCGGTCCTCGACCTCGGCCTCGACCTCGGTGAGCACCGGGTGGTCGGCGGGCACCGCGCTGACCGGGTTGCGGGCGAGGTAGTCGTTGATGGTGGGCGGCAGCACGAAGTAGCCGTCGGCGAGGCCCTGCATCAGGGCGCTGGCGCCGAGCCGGTTGGCGCCGTGGTCGGAGAAGTTGGCCTCGCCGATCGCGAACAGGCCCGGGATGCTGGTCTGCAGGTCGTAGTCGACCCAGAGCCCGCCCATCGTGTAGTGGATCGCCGGGTAGATCCGCATCGGCACCTGGTACGGGTCCTCGGCGGTGATCCGCTCGTACATCTCGAAGAGGTTGCCGTACTTGGCCTCGACGGCGTCCCGGCCCATCCGGCGGATCGCGTCGGCGAAGTCCAGGTACACGCCCTGCCCGCCGGGGCCGACGCCGCGGCCCTCGTCGCAGACGTTCTTGGCGGCCCGGGAGGCGATGTCGCGGGGCACCAGGTTGCCGAAGGACGGGTAGATCCGCTCCAGGTAGTAGTCCCGCTCCTCCTCCGGGATCTGCGCGGGCGGGCGGGTGTCGCCCTGGGCCTTGGGCACCCAGATCCGGCCGTCGTTGCGCAGCGACTCGCTCATCAGGGTGAGCTTGGACTGGTGGTCGCCGGAGCGCGGGATGCAGGTGGGGTGGATCTGGGTGAAGCACGGGTTGGCGAAGTAGGCGCCGCGCCGGTGGGCCCGCCAGATCGCGGTGGCGTTGGAGTTCTTGGCGTTGGTGGAAAGGTAGAAGACGTTGCCGTAGCCGCCGGTGGCGAGGACGACGGCGTCCGCCGTGTAGCTGGTGATCCTCCCGGTGACCAGGTCGCGGGCGACGATGCCGCGGGCCCGGCCGTCGACCACCAGCAGATCGAGCATCTCGGTGCGCGGGTGGATCTCCACGTTCCCGGCGGCGATCTGCCGGGAGAGCGCCTGGTAGGCGCCGAGCAGCAGCTGCTGACCGGTCTGGCCGCGGGCGTAGAAGGTGCGGGAGACCTGCACGCCGCCGAAGGAGCGGGTGTCCAGCAGGCCGCCGTACTCGCGGGCGAAGGGCACGCCCTGGGCGACGCACTGGTCGATGATCTCCACCGACACCTGGGCGAGCCGGTGCACGTTGGACTCGCGGGCGCGGAAGTCGCCGCCCTTGACGGTGTCGTAGAACAGCCGGCGGATCGAGTCGCCGTCGTTGCGGTAGTTCTTGGCCGCGTTGATGCCGCCCTGGGCGGCGATCGAGTGCGCGCGCCGCGGGGAGTCCTGGAAGCAGAACTGGACCACGTGGTAGCCCTGTTCGGCGAGGGTGGCGCCGGCCGCGCCGCCGGCCAGGCCGGTGCCGACCACGATCACGGTGTGCTTGCGCCGGTTGGCCGGGTTGACCAGCTTGGCGTCGAACCGCCGCTGGTCCCAGCGCTGTTCGATCGGCCCGGTGGGGGCCTTGGTGTCGGCGATCGGCTCGCCGAGGGTGTAGTCCTGGTAGCTCATCTGATGCCCCGTTCAATGGGTCACTCGTCGTGATAGGTTGGTCACGTCGGGTCGGGACGATAGTCAGGTTCCGGCTCGGCCTACCGCCGGGCTGGCGGGAAGTCAGGTCTGTGGAGCTGATGTAAGACCGATGGGCGGTACACCGTCCCTCCGCTGGCAATCCCAGGTCGGCAGTCGGCTGTGAAGCAGAAAGCCTGACCCGCGAGGGTTGGAATCCTTCGGCTTCGGCCGGAGGAGGATGTCAATTCACCGCTCCGGTCATCACAGCCACGGGGACGGACAGGAAGCCGGCGGTCAATACCAACGCCAAGGTGTTGGCCGTCAGCTTCAAAACCCGGTCGCGGCGGGCGTTGTTGGCGCCGAGGGTCTGCGCGGCGCTCCAGAAGCCGTGCCGGATGTGGAGGCCCAGGGCCAGCATCGCGACGATGTAGATCACGTCGCTGTACCAGCGGCCGAAGGTGCCCACGATGTTCTGGTACACGTGGCCGTGCTCGGCGACCGGGTTCACGGTGAGCGTGGTGAGGTCGAGGATGTGCCACACGACGAACAGGCCGAGGATCACCCCGCCCCAGCGCATGGTCCGGGTCGCGTAGCCGGCGCGGCGGCGCTGGTGCACGTACTTGCTCGGGCGGGCGGCGAGGTCCCGGCGGCTGAGCTGGTACGCGGACACGCCGTGCAGGACGACGGAGGCCAGCAGGGCGAGGCGGGCGATCCACAGGAACCACTCGTGGCCCAGGAACGGCTGGCCGATGGTGCGCAGCCAGGCCGCGTAGCCGTTGATGTCGTCGGGGCCGAAGAACACCTTGAGGTTCCCCAGCATGTGCGCGACCAGGTACAGCAGCATGACCAGTCCGGTGACGGCCATGACCGCCTTCTTGCCGACGGTCGACCGCCAGAGGGTCGCCAGGGTGGACGGATGCCGGCCCGTCCGAGTCGCGGTTGTCATGGCAGCAACGGTAGGGAGGGCGGCAAGGGTGCGTCCAAGACATGCTGCGGCTGGTGGCGATAGTCGGAGCCTATCGACGCGGCGTAGCCTGATCGCGTGCAGCTCCAGCAACTCCGCTACTTCCTGGCCGTCGCCGAGACCCGGCACTTCACCCGGGCGGCCGAGGCCGCGCATGTCGCCCAGCCCTCGCTGTCGCAGCAGATCCGCTCGCTGGAACGGGAGTTGGGGGCCGAACTGTTCCACCGCACCCGGGGCAACATCGCCCTGACCGACGCCGGGGACGCCCTGCTGCCGCTGGCCCGGCGCATCCTCGCGGACACCGAGAGCGCCCGCCTCGCCGTCCAGGAGACGGTGCAGCTGCGCCGCGGCCGGGTCCGGCTGGGGGCACCGCCGAGCCTGTGCACCAGCCTGGTGCCGGATGTGCTGCGGGTGTTCCGGGACCGCTACCCGGGCGTCGCGCTGGGGGTGCGCGAGGGCGGCTCACGCGACCTGGTGCGCTGGCTGGCGGCGGGCGAGCTGGACCTCGCGCTGATCATCACCCCGCCCAGCGGGGAGGCCGCGCCAGCCCTCGCCGTCACCGAACTGCTGCACGAGGAACTGGTGCTGGTCTCGGCTGCCGGGCCCGCCCGGCGCCCGGTGCGGGTGGCGGAGCTGAGGGGGCGGCCGCTGGTGATGTTCCGGGAGGGCTACGACGTGCGCGAGGCCGCGCTGGCGGCCTGCCGGGCGGCCGGCTTCGAGCCCGAGTTCGCCGTCGAGGGCGGCGAGATGGACGCAGTGCTGGGCTTCGTCCGGGCCGGGCTCGGGCCGGCGGTGGTGCCCGGCATGGTGGCGGCCCGCTCGGGCCTGTCCGTCACCCCGTTCGCCGGGCCGGGCCTGGGCCGCACCATCGCGGTCGCGCACGGCCACGAGGTGCCGCTCACCCGCGCCGCCGAGGCGCTGCACGACACCCTGCTGGCGCATCTGCGCGACGCCGCCCGGGAGGGTGAACTCCCGCCCGGTACGCGGCTGTTGCTGTAACGGCTGAGGGCCGCCCGAAGGCGGCCCTCAGCACTGGACGGCGGGCGTCAGGCCGGCAGCACGGCCTCGATCGCGGCGATCAGCTCCTCCGACTCCGGATCGACGCGCGGACGCAGACGCGCGGCGACGGTGCCGTCCGGGGAGATCAGGAACTTCTCGAAGTTCCAGCTGACGTCCCCGGCCTGGCCCTCGGCGTCGGCGACCTCGGTCAGCTGCCGGTACAGCGGGTGCCGGTCGTCACCGTTGACGTCGACCTTCTCGAACAGCGGGAAGGTCACCCCGTAGGTGGTCGAGCAGAAGCTCTGGATCTCCTCGGCGCTGCCCGGCTCCTGCCCGGCGAACTGGTTGCACGGGAAGCCCAGCACGGTGAACCCGCGCCCGGCGTACCGCTTCTGGAGGTTCTCCAGGCCGGTGTACTGCGGGGTCAGGCCGCACTTGGAGGCGACGTTGACGATCAGCAGCGCCTTGCCCTTGTGGTCGGCCAGCGAGGTGGCCTCGCCGGCCAGGGCGCGCAGCGGGATGTCGTACAGGCTCACGGTGGTGGGTCCTTTCGGCAGGTTGGCAGCGGGTCTCGCCCGGGCACACGGTAGCGGCCCCGGACGGCTCAACCGTGCCGGCGCCGCCGGTGTTCCGTCCGGCGCCGCCGGTGTTCCGCGGGCGCGGGGGCGTACGGAGCGGCTCGTACGCCCCCGCTCTCCGACCGGCTCAGAGCGCCAGCGGCTTGATCGCGGTCGGCGCGTGCTCGGGAAGGGTGGCAAGCTCCTCCCACTCGTTGACCTTGTCGATGTCGGCGGCGGCCATCGAGATGTTGGTGACCCGCTCCAGGATCGCCTCGACCACGACCGGGACGCGGAACTCGGCGGCCAGCTTCTTGGCCTCCTCGAAGGCCGGCAGCAGGCCCTCCGGCTCGGTGACCCGGATCGCCTTGCAGCCCAGGCCCTCGGCGACCTTGACGTGGTCCACGCCGTAGACGCCCAGCTCCGGCGCGTTGATGTTCTCGAACTCCAGCTTGACCTGGAAGTCGATGTCGAAGTTGCGCTGCGCCTGGCGGATCAGGCCCAGGTAGGAGTTGTTCACCAGCACGTGGACGTACGGGATCCGGTGCTGGGCGCCGACCGCCAGCTCCTCGATCATGAACTGGAAGTCGTAGTCGCCGGAGAGGGCGACGATCTGGCCCTCCGGGTCGGCGGTGGCGACGCCCAGCGCGGCCGGGATGGTCCAGCCCAGCGGGCCGGCCTGGCCGCAGTTGATCCAGTGCCGCGGCTTGTAGACGTGCAGCATCTGCGCGCCGGCGATCTGGGACAGGCCGATGGTGGTGACGTACCGGGTCTCCGGGCCGAAGGCCTTGTTCATCTCCTCGTACACGCGCTGCGGCTTGAGCGGCACGTTGTCGAAGTGGGTGCGGCGCTGGAGCCGTGCCTTGCGCTCCTGGGTGGAGGCGGCCCAGGCGCTGCGGTCCTTGAGCGTGCCCGCGGCCTTGAGCTCCCTGGCGACCTGGACGAACAGCTCCAGGGCGGCCCTGGCGTCGGAGGCGATGCCGAGGTCGGGGGCGAAGATCTTGCCGATCTGGGTGGGCTCGACGTCCACGTGGACGAACTTGCGGCCCGCGGTGTAGACGTCCAGGCCGCCGGTGTGGCGGTTGGCCCAGCGGTTGCCGATGCCGAGGACGAAGTCGGAGGCGAGGAAGTTCTCGTTGCCGTAGCGGTGCGAGGTCTGCAGGCCGACCATGCCGGCGTTCAGCTCGTGGTCGTCCGGGACGATGCCCCAGCCCATCAGGGTCGGGATCACCGGGACGCCGGTCAGCTCGGCGAACTCCAGCAGGAGTTCGGAGGCGTCGGCGTTGATGACGCCGCCGCCGGCCACGATCAGCGGGCGCTCGGACTCCTGGAGCAGCGCGATGGCCTTCTCGATCTGGATCCGGTTGGCGGTCGGCTTGTAGACCGGCAGCGGCTGGTACGCCTCCGGGTCGAAGTCGATCTCGGTCAGCTGGACGTCGATCGGCAGGTCGATCAGGACCGGGCCGGGGCGGCCGGAGCGCATCAGGTGGAAGGCCTGCTGGAACACGCCGGGGACCTGCGCGGCCTCCAGGACGGTGGTGGCGGCCTTGGTGACCGGCTTGGCGATCGAGGCGATGTCGACGGCCTGGAAGTCCTCCTTGTGGAGGCGGGCGACCGGGGCCTGGCCGGTGATGCACAGGATCGGGATGGAGTCGGCGATCGCCGAGTACAAGCCGGTGATCATGTCGGTGCCGGCCGGGCCCGAGGTGCCGATGCACACGCCGATGTTGCCGGCCTTGGCACGGGTGTAGCCCTCGGCCATGTGGGAGGCGCCCTCGACGTGCCGGGCCAGGGTGTGCCTGATCCCGCCGGAGGCCTTGAGGGCGGCGTAGAAGGGGTTGATCGCGGCGCCCGGAACGCCGAAGGCGACATCGACGCCTTCGAGCTTGAGGATCTCCACGGCCGCGCGGGCGGCTGTCATACGAGGCATCGGGTCTCTCCTGCGTCGGCCCGCAGTGGGTCGGAGGGCTCATCTCCTGAATTCCACCATACGGAAGAACGGTTTCTGTATGTGGAAACACGGTAGGGTCGGGTCCGGCGGGGAGTCAAGGGGGACTTCAACAGAATGTGGAACGGCGGATGATGCCCTCCGGGGCGGCGGGTATTCGCACGCCAGAACCGCGTTCGCGCTGGTGTACCCGGGGAAGCGGAGCCTCCGGGCCGGAAAGCGCACCCGCCGTGCAGTGCCGGTGAAGGGACGGTGCCCGAGGTCGGCCCGGCCCGCGGAGCTGGGTACCGTCGGTGCCACGCCGGGCCCGTGGCGTCCGACGGGGGCCGCGGCAGGGGGAGCCGGGGGCGCCGGAACGGGGGGACACCGTCGGCGGGCCCGTCCAGGACACCCCGACCGCACCGACCCGACACCCGCCGCCCGTCCGGACCCGCGGCCGTACCGCTGTCGCCCGCCCGTCGCCCGCCGCGGTCATCCCTCACCCCCGCCCGTCGCCCGCTGCGGTCGTCCCTCGCCCCCGCCCGACTCCCCGCCCCGCAACGGCGCGCCCGCAGCGGCGGGCGCGCGGAAGGAACGCCGCCATGCGCCGCACCCCTGCCCGACTCCCGGCGGTGACCGGATGAACCCTTTCTCCCGCCGCCGCCAGGGCCCACCGGGCCACCCTCGGAAGAACGCCCCGCCGGGCCGCGGTCGGCCCCCGCTCGCCGCGCTGCGCGCCGTCCCCTGGCGGCACGACCTGCCCGCCTCACTGGTGGTGTTCCTGGTTGCCCTCCCGCTGTGCGTCGGGGTGGCCGTCGCCTCCGGCGTCCCGGCCGAACTGGGGCTGGTCACCGGCATTGTCGGCGGCCTGGTCGTCGGCCTGCTGCCCGGCAGCAGCCTGCAGGTCAGCGGGCCCGCCGCCGGACTGACCGTGCTGGTCGCCGAGGCCGTCCAGCGCTTCGGCGTCGCCGCGCTCGGCCCGCTGGTGCTCGGCACCGGCCTGCTCCAGCTGGCGATGGGCGCGCTGCGGCTCGGCCGCTGGTTCCGCGCGATGTCCGCCTCGGTGGTGCACGGCATGCTGGCCGGCATCGGGCTGACCCTGGTGTCCGGCCAGCTGTACGCGCTCGCCGACCGCCGCGCCCCCGGCACCGGCCCGCAGAAGCTCGCCGGACTGCCCGCCCTGCTGACCGACGCGGCGACCGCCGCCGCCAGCCCGAGCGCGGTCGCCCTCGGCCTGGGCACCCTGCTGGTGCTCGTCGGCTGGAAGTACCTCCCGGGCCGCGCGGCCCGGGCCGTCCCCGCGCCGCTGGCCGCCGTCGGCCTGGCCGCCGCCGTCACCGCCGCGGCCGACCTACCGGTGGTCCGGGTCCGGGTCTCCGGCCTGCTCGACGTCGTCCACCTGCCCCAGCCCGCCACACTCGGCGCCCTGGCCGGCACCGCCGGGCTCGGGACGGTTGTCGCCTTCACCCTGATCGCCTCCGCCGAGACGCTGTTCAGCGCCGCCGCCGTCGACCGGATGCACCACGGCCCGCGCACCGACTACGACCGCGAACTCACCGCCCAGGGCCTCGGCAACACCGTCTGCGGACTGCTCGGCGCCCTGCCGATGACCGCGGTGATCGTGCGCAGCGCCGCCAACGTCCAGGCGGGCGCCCGCACCAAGGCCGCGCGCTTCCTGCACGGGCTGTGGCTGCTGCTGTTCACCGCGCTGCTGCCCGGCGTGCTCGGGCTGGTCCCGCTCACCGCGCTGGCCGCCGTGCTGGTGCACGCCGGGGCCAAGCTGGTGCCGCTGCGCCGGATCGTCGCACTGTGCCGGGGGCACCGGGGCGAGGCGCTGGTGCTCGGGGTGACGGCGGTCGCGATCGTCGCCACCGACCTCTTCGAAGGGGTGCTGATCGGCGTCGGCCTGGCGGTGGTCAAGTCCGCCTGGCAGACCTCCCACCTGCAGATCGCCGTCGAGGAGGTGGTGCTGACGACCGGTCGGCCGCTGCACCGGGTGCGGCTGACCGGCAACGCCACCTTCCTGCGGCTGCCCCGGCTGCTGGACACCCTGGAACGGCTGCCCGGCGACCGGCCGGTGGAACTGGACTGGTCCGGCCTGCGACACCTGGACCACGCCTGCACCCTGGCCCTCACCTCCTGGGCCGACCAGCACCGGGCCACGGCCAGCGCCCCACTGGCCGTCGAACCGCCGCTGCCGACGGTCGTCTGACGGAAGTCCGTCCGCACCGCCTAGCCTGGTCGCGGCCCGGAGCGGTCCGGGCCGCGACCAGTGCCGTCGGGTGACAGGAGCGCAGAACCGTGATCGCAGCTTTTTCGGTGACCCCGCTGGGGATCGGCGAGGACGTGGGGGAGGCGGTGGCCGCAGCCGTCCGGGTGGTCCGGGCCAGCGGGCTGCCGAACCGCACGGACGCGATGTTCACCAGCATCGAGGGGGAGTGGGACGACGTGATGCCGGTGATCAGGGCGGCCATCGAGGCGGTGAAGGCGCACAGCAACCGGGTGAGCACGGTCATCAAGATCGACGACCGGGCCGGCGTCACCGACGGCCTCACCGCCAAGGTCGCCTCGGTCGAGCGGCACCTCGCGCAGGGCTGAGACTCAGTCCGTGGAGATGGGTTGCGCGGCGGTCGGTTCGGCCGTGCCGGCTGCCGCGGCCTGCGGGTGACTGGTGGTCAGCAGCCGGTCCAGGGCGTACGGGCCGGAGCCGAGCGCCGCGATGGCCAGGAAGGCCCAGCAGAACATCACGGAGGGCTCGCCCCCGTTCTGGACCACTTGCCGCCATTTCTTGACCGATCGGTCTCGAAAGGGCTAGCGTTCACGTCATGGCGCGAACGAAGGAATTCGACCCCGATGCGGCGCTCCAGGCAGCCCTCGAACTGTTCTGGCGCCGCGGCTACGAGGCCACCTCCATGGCCGACCTGGTCGAGGGGCTCGGCATCGCCAGGGCCAGCATCTACGCGACCTTCGGCAGCAAGCACGAGCTCTACCTGCGTGCGCTGGAGCGCTACAACGAGCAGCACAACCCGGGCCTGCTGGCCGAGCTGTCCCAGCCCGGCCCGGTGCTGCCGGCCGTCCGCGCCCTGGTGCGCCGGTACGCGCTGATGGGGGAGGAGGACCGCAAGCGCGGCTGCTTCATCACCAACACGGCCGTCGAACTCGCGCCGCACGACGAGGCGGCGGCCCGCCGGGTGGAGGTCAGCTACGACCACCTGGAGACGGCGCTGACCGCCGCCCTGCTGCGCGCCGACGCCCAGGGCGAACTGCCCGCCGGGCGGGAGCCGCGCGCGCTGGCCCGGATGCTGGTGGTGCTGCTGCAGGGGATCCGCGTGGTGGGCAAGACCGCCGACGGCGCGCCCCGGGTGCGGGACGCCGCCGAGCAGGCACTGGCGCTGCTGGACTGAGCTCCGGCCGTCCGGCCGGTGTCGTCTGCTGTCCTTATTCTGGACCGAATGGTCTTAAAAGTTTGGTGTGGGGGGAGTTCCATGACCATCGTCGCGCCGACGGCCCGGGCGGCCTTCGCGCTGCTCGGCGTCGTCCAGTCAGTGCTGATCTTCACCATCATGATCCTCACCGTGCCGCTGCCCCTGGTCGCCCGGGAGCTCGCGCTCGGCCCGTCCGAGGTGCTGCTGCTGAGCGCCGCGTACGGGCTCTCCTTCGCCGCGCTGCTGCTCCTCGGCGGACGGCTGACCGACCGTTACGGCGGTCGCCGGATGCTGCGGTGGGGCCTGGCGCTGCTCGCCGCGGCCTCGGTGGCCTGCGCCCTCGCACCCGACTACCCCGTCCTGCTGGCCGGCCGCTTCGTCCAGGGCGCCGGGGCGGCCCTCACCGCCCCGGCCGCGGTCGCGGTGGTCCGCCGGCTGTACCCCGAACCCGCCGCCTACCGACGGGCGATGGCCACCTGGGGCGGCCTCTCGGTGATCGGCGCGACGGCCGGCAGCGTGGTGTCGGGCGCGGTCGCCGCCGCGGTGTCGTGGCGCTGGCTGTTCGCGGTGCCCGTACTGGTCGCCCTGGCCGGCCTCGCGCGCTCCGGCTCGCTGCCCACCCCCGCACCCGCCGGCCGCCGCCCGGCGCTCGATCTGCGCGGCGCCGCCCTCGCCACCACCGGGCTCTGCACGGCGAGTTACGCCCTCGTGGCCTCCACGGACCACGGCTGGCGCACCGCCGAGGTGCTCGCGCCGCTGGCGGCCGGACTGCTCCTGCTGCTCGCCTTCGCCAGCGCCGAACGCCGCACCGCCGACCCGCTGCTGCCACCCGGCTTCCTCGCCGACCGGCCCCGGGCCACCGCGCTGGTCGCCGTGATGGCGACCTCCGCCGGCACCGCATTGGCCTTCGTCCTGCTCTCGCTCTACCTCCAGCAGCTGCGCGGCTGGAGCGCGGCCGACACCTCCGCCGCCTTCCTGCCGTACGCGGCCGCCCTACTGCTCTCCGGCCGGCTGGCCGGCCCACTGGCCGTCCGGTACGGGCCGGTCCCGGTCACCGCCGCCGGCCTCGCCCTGGAAGGCGTCGGACTCGCCCTGCTGGCCGGGCTCGACCCCGGCAGCTCCTACACCACCGGCCTGCTGCCCGGACTGCTCCTGCTGCCCGCCGGGGCCGCCGCGTCGTTCGCCGGAGCGGCCGTACTGGCCACCGGCGGCGTGGCACCCGAGCGGACCGGCCTGGCCGCGGGCGTCTTCAACACCGCCATGGAACTCGGCCCCACCGCCGGGCTGGCCGCCCTGATGGCGCTCGCCGCCACCCGCCCGACCGTCGTCGGCGGCTACGCCGCGGCCTTCGCGGTGGCCGCCGCCGGGCTGGCGCTCACCACCCTCGCCGTCGCCGCGCTTCCCAGGACCGGCGGCACCACAAGGACCACCACCACGACCACCACCACGACCACCACCAACGCACCCGAACGCACCACTCGAACCAAGGAGTTCACTTCATGAGCACGCGTTTCGCCGACAAGTCCGTCCTGGTCACCGGCGGCGGCAGCGGCATCGGGCGGGGCATCGCGCTCGCCTTCGCCCAGGAGGGCGCCCGGGTCGCGGTCGCCGGGCGCAGCGCCGGCCCGCTGGCCGAGACGGTCGCGCTGATCGAGGAGGCGGGCGGCAAGGCCGTCGCGCTGACCGGCGACGTGACGAACAGTGAGGATGCCGCCCGGCTGGTCCGGGAGACCGTCGAGCGGTTCGGCGGACTGGACGTCGCCGTCAACAACGCCGGGGTGTTCGGCGCGGCCGGCCCGGTCGCCGAGATCGACGAGGACGAGTTCCGGCGGGTGTTCGAGATCAACGTGACCGGCACCCTGCTGGCGATGAAGCACCAGATCGGCCACATGCGGGCCCACGGCGGCGGCGCCATCGTCAACGTCTCGTCCAACCTGGGCGCCCACAGGCGGGCCGAGGGCGCCGGCGCCTACAACGCCAGCAAGGCCGCCGTCACCGCGCTCACCCGCTCCGCCGCCCGCGACCACATCGGCGAGGGCGTGCGGATCAACACCGTCAGCCCCGGCCCGGTGGACACCCCGATGTCGACCCGGCCCGGGGAGAGCGCCGCCGACAAGAGCGACCGGATGAAGTCCGAGGTGCCGGTCGGCCGTTCCGGCGCGGTCACGGAGATCGCCGCCGCCGTGCTGTACCTGGCCTCGCCGGAGGCGGGCTACACCGTCGGCGCAGACCTGGTGCTGGACGGCGGCGTCACCGCCTGAGTCATCCGCCGTGGTCTCAACAATCCTTGCGGACAAGGGTTGTTGGGACCACGGCGCGGTACTACAGCGCGTCCAGGGCGTCCTCGGTGCGGGCCCGCCCCACCATGAAGGCCTCCTCGATCAGCAGCACCAGCACGTCCGGCCCCGCGAACCAGCGGCAGTCGCGGCCCAGAGCAGGCAACTCCACCAGGCCGTCCGGAATCTCGTCGTCGGCCTCGTAGAAGACACCCAAATCATCGTCCTCCAGCAGCTTCTCGCTCATCGCCATCACCGCCGCCGCCGTCGAGAAGCGCTCCTCCCAGGGCTCCCACCGCTCCTGCGACTTGTCCGCGAGGTCCGGCCGGGCCACCGTCGGCGGGTCCGCCTGCGCAAGGTCGTCCAGCAGCACGCCCCAGTGGGCGCTGCCCTGGTTCTCCGCGCGGTACACGAGTGCGCCGTCCAGCACGTAGAGCTCGTCCGGCGTCAGCAGCACGTCCTGGGAGCTGGTGAGGTCGGCCCGGCGCCCGAAGAGCCGGTACGCCTCGCGCAGCGCTGTCGGCAGCCGCAGCCCGAGCCGTTGCTCGGCCGCGTCCAGTTCGGCGTCGGTGAAGCCGTCCTGAGGCGTCAGCGGTTCGCCCCAGTGCGCGGCGAAGCCCCGGACGAGGGCCCAGGCGCCCTCGCGGCCGCGCAGGGTTTCGGCCATCGCGGCCGGCATGTCGAAATCCGTGTCGTTCACCGGCGCACCGTACGACACCGCGCTGACAGTGCCCGGGGCCGAACCCTCGTCAGCGCACGACCGGCTGAATCCGACGCGAACGCGTAATCCCGGGGACACCGGTTGATCACCACGGGGTTCCCACGCCGTCGTTCGGGCAAGACACGGTTTCGGCCGGAACCGACACACGAAAGGCGGACGCGCGACAGATGCCGACCGCACCGCACACCGCACGCAGAAGCCGCTGGGGCGAGCACGGGCTCGCCTGGGCCTTCCTGCTGCCCTCGCTGGTGGTCTTCGCCCTGTTCATCGGCTACCCGCTGGGACGGACGATCTACCTGAGCGGGCACGCCAACGACCTCTTCGGCGCGCCCTCCCGCTACGTCGGGATGAAGCACTACACCGACCTGCTGTCCTCGGCCGACTTCGGCCGGACGCTGGTCACCACGGGGCTGTTCACCCTGCTCACCGTGGTGCCCGGGGTGCTCGGCGCGCTGGTGCTGGTGCTGCTGCTGGAGAACCGGATCCGGGGCGTACGGCTGCTGCGCTCCGCGTTCGCGCTGCCCTTCGCCTTCTCGGTGGCCAGCGCCTCGGTGGTCTTCGCGGTGTTCTTCAACCCCGCCAGCGGGGTGCTCAACGGCCTGCTGTCGCACGTCGGCCTCGGCCCGATCGGCTGGCTCACCGACTCCCGGTACGCGCTGGTCTCGGTGGCCCTGACCACGGTCTGGATGAACCTCGGCTACAACGTGCTGGTGCTCTCGGCGGGCATCGGCTCGATCCCCGGCGAGATCGTCGAGGCGGCCCGCATCGACGGCGCCTCCGGCCTGCGGCTGGCCCGCTCGATCACCGTCCCGATGCTCGGCCCGAACCTGTTCTTCCTGACCGTGGTCTCCACCGTCCACGCACTGCAGAGTTTCGGCCAGATCCACATCCTCACCAAGGGCGGGCCGGACGGCTCCACCCGGACCCTCGTCTACTCGGTCTACGAGAAGGCCTTCGCCTACAACTCCAGTGACTTCGGCACGGCGAGCGCCCAGGCCGTGGTGCTGCTGGTGGTCGTCCTCGCCTGCACGGCCGTCCAGTTCGGCGTCCTGGAGCGGAAGGTGCACTACGCATGAGCACTCTTGCCACTGAAGCCGAAGCGAAGAAGACCGACGCGCCCCGCCCACGCACCCGGGTGCTCGCCGGGCGCTCCCCGCGCGACCTGCTGGGCCGCGCCGTCGTCTACCTGCTGCTGGCCGTCGCCCTGGTCACCGTGGCCTTCCCGGTGTACTACGCGATCGCCGGCGCCTTCATGGGCCCTTCCGAACTCTCCTCCTACCCACCGGCGTTGGTGCCGCACTCGGTCACCGGGCGGAACTTCTCCGGCGCCGTGGACACCATCCCGCTGTTCCGGCAGTACGCCAACTCGGCGATCACGGCCACCGCGATCACCCTCGCCCAGCTGTTCACCTCGATCCTGGCCGCGTACGCCTTCGTCTTCCTGCCGCTGAAGGCGCGGGCCGTGGTGTTCGGGGTGTTCCTGGCCACGCTGATGGTCCCGTGGGAGGCCATCATCATCCCCAACTACCTGACGCTGTCGGACTGGGGCTTCGGCAACACCTACTTCGGTCTGGTCCTGCCCTTCCTGGCCTCCGGCTTCGGCACCTTCATGCTGCGCCAGGCCTTCCGGCAGCTGCCCGGCGAGCTGCGCGACGCGGCCCGGATCGACGGCGCCGGGCACTGGCGCTTCCTGTGGCGGATCGTCGTCCCGCTGAACAAGCCGGCCCTGGCCGCGCTGTCGATCTACGTCTTCCTGTCGGCCTGGAACCAGTACTTCTGGCCGCTGATCATCACGCGCACGGCCGACATGCAGACCCTGCAGATCGGCCTCACCTCGCTGCGCGACTCCGAGATGGCCGACCCGGGCCTGATCCTGGCCGGCGTCGTGCTCTCCCTGCTGCCCACCCTCGCCCTGGTGGTCTTCGGCCAGCGCTTCATCGTCCGCGGCCTCACCGCGGGCGCCGTCCGCTGACCCACTCCGCTGACCCGTCGGCACCCGTCCCCCTTCAGGAAAGAAGAGAGAACCCTCGTGAAGAAGAGTGCACGCGCGCTCGCGGCCCTGCTGGTGGCCGGCCTGTCCCTGACCGCCTGCGGTTCCAGCGGCTCCGACTCGGGTGGATCCGCCGACGCCGGCGCCCCCGGGGCCCAGGCGCTCGACCAGGCCTCCGGCGTGACCACCGTCGAGTTCTGGCACTCGATGACCGGCAAGAACGCCGACGTGCTGAACGGCCTGGTCAGCCAGTTCAACGCCGCCCACCAGGGCAAGATCGAGGTCAAGGCGCAGTTCCAGGGCAAGTACGACGAGCTGGTCACCAAGTACAAGGCCGCGGTGCAGCAGAAGGGCACCCCCGCCCTGGTGCAGGTCTACGACATCGGCACCCGCTTCATGATCGACTCAAGGCAGACCGTCCCCGCCCAGGCCTTCGCCGACAAGGACGGCTACTCGCTGGACGACCTCGACCCCAACATCCGCAACTACTACTCGGCCGGCGGCAAGCTGGTCTCGATGCCGTTCAACTCCTCGATGCCGCTGCTCTACCTGAACACCGACGCCTTCAAGGAGGCCGGCCTGGACCCGGCGCAGCCGCCCAAGGACCTCAACGAGCTGGCGGACGTGGCGAAGAAGCTCACCAAGAAGGACGCCGACGGCAAGACCGTCCGCTACGGCTTCGGCGCCGCCATCTACGGCTGGTTCGTCGAGGAGCTGATCGCCGAGTCCGGCACCATGTACTGCGACAACGACAACGGGCGCAGCAACAAGGCGGGCAAGGTCGTGTTCGACTCCGCCCAGGGCGCGCAGATCGTCCAGTGGTGGGCCGACCTGGTCAAGGGCGGGTACGCGGCCAACACCGGCCGGGTCACCGACGACGCCCAGGCCGCCTTCAAGTCCGGCACGGTCGCGATGCACCTGGAGTCCACCGGCGTGCTGCGCGGCTACACCGAGGCCGCCAAGTTCGGCGTCGGCACCGCGGCCTTCCCCAAGGTCACCGCCGCCGACCAGGGCGGCCCGGCGATCGGCGGCGCCTCGCTGTGGATCAGCGGCCCCGGCCACTCGGACGCCGAGAAGCGCGCCGCCTGGGAGTTCGAGAAGTTCCTCACCGGCCCCGAGCAGCAGGCCGCCTGGCACACCGGCACCGGCTACTTCCCGGTCAACAGGAAGTCCCTGGACGACCCCAAGGACAAGGAGTGGGTGGCCAAGTACCCGCAGTTCCAGACGGCCATCGACCAGCTGAAGGCCACCAAGCCCACCCCGGCCACCGCCGGCTGCCTGCTCGGTGTGATGCCGCAGGCCCGCAAGGGCGTGGAGACCGCCATCGAGCAGACCATCGCCGGCAGCAAGACCGCCCAGCAGGCCCTCGCCGACGCGGCCAAGGAGCTCCAGCCCGCGATCGAGAGCTACAACAGCTCGGTCGGCTGACCCCGCTGCCCCGTACGACTGCCCGTACGACGCCCCACACGACGGCCCGCCCGGCGCACCACGCGCCCGGCGGGCCGTCGCCGTCGCGCCGGATCAGGCCGAGAGCGCCTCGCCGTCCTCGGGCAGCGCGCACGCGCCCGCCAGCTCGTCCAGCGACAGATCGAGCGCGAAGGCCAGCGCCGCGATGGTGAAGAACGACGGCGTCGGCGCCCGACCCGTCTCGATCTTCCGCAGCGTCTCCGCCGAGACGCCGGCCACCGCCGCCACCTCGACCATGCTGCGCTCACCACGCGCCTCACGCAGCAGCGCCCCGAAGCGCTCCCCACGCTCGCGCTCCCACGGGGTCAGCGGAGTCCTCACCATGCCGTCGAGTCTAGGGCCTGGTGGTCAACCACAGGACAGCTCCGTCGACCGTGATACAAATACCGGTATAAGAATTGGATTCAGGGAGTGATTCACCATGGTCGAACTCAAGTCGGACACCGCCCTCGCCGCGATGCGCGAGGCCGGGAGGGTCGTCGCCGACGCGCTGGCGGCCGTGCGGCAGGAAGCGGCGGTGGGCGTCAGCCTGCTGGAGCTGGACGAGGTGGCGCGGGGCGTCCTCAAGGCCGCCGGGGCCGGCTCGCCCTTCCTCGGCTACCGCCCGTCCTTCGCGCCCGTGCCCTTCCCCGCCGTCATCTGCGCCTCCGTCAACGACGCCGTGGTGCACGGCATCCCGAACGGCTACCGACTGCGCGACGGCGACCTGGTGAGCATCGACTGCGGCGCCGTTCTGGACGGATGGTGCGGCGACTCCGCGATCAGCTTCACCGTCGGAGCCGCCCGCCCCGAGGACGACGAGCTGATCGCCGCCACCCGGCGCGCCCTGGAGGCCGGGATCGCCGCCGCCGTGGTCGGCAACCGGATCGGCGACATCGCCCACGCCATCGGCAAGTCGGCCCGCGCCGGACGCTACGGCCTGCTCGAAGGCTTCGGCGGGCACGGCATCGGCCGCCAGATGCACGAGGACCCGCACCTCCCCAATGAGGGGCGCCCGGGCCGGGGCTACCCGCTGCGCCCGGGCCTGGTGCTGGCCATCGAGCCGATGCTCATCGCCGGCGGCCGCGACGAGTACGACACCGACCCGGACGGCTGGACCCTGCGCACCACCGACGGCACCCGCGCCGCCCACGTCGAGCACACCGTCGCCATCACCGAGGGCGGCCCGCAGATCCTCACCCTGCCCTGACCCGCGGTGACGCACCTCCCGCGCTGTTGTCGGTGTCGCCCGGCAGGTTGATCCTCAGGCAACTCCGGTACAGCTGCCGCTTGTGCCCGAACGGTCCTCAGCGTTCCGCGCCGGCCCTCCCGGGCCCGCGCTACGCGGGCCGGCGCCGCCCGGGGCGAGCCGCCGCCGTCCGGGGATGATCGGCGGCGGCGATCAGGGCGGCCAGCCCGGTGGTCACCGGCACCGCGGCGACCAGCCCGATGCTGCCGACCAGGGTGCGGGCGATCTCCTCCGCGACCAGTTCGCTGGTGGCCACCGACACCACCGTCCGGTGGGCGATGGAGAACAGCAGGAGCAGCGGCAGCGCCGCGCCCGCGTACGCGAGGACCAGGGTGTTGACGGTCGAGGCGATGTGGTCGCGGCCGATCCGCATGCCCGTCCGGTACAGCCGGCCGGCGCCCATCGTCGGGTCGGTCTCGTGCAGTTCCCAGATCGCCGAGGTCTGGGTGACCGTCACGTCGAACAGCACGCCGAGCGAGCCGATCACGTACCCGGCCAGGAGGAGGCCGCGGATCTCGATGCCGGGGTAGAGGTCGTGGATGAGGCCGGTCTCCTCCGAGGTGTTCCCGGTCAGGTGGGCCCAGGCGGCGAAGACCAGGCTCAGCACCCCGATCAGCACCAGGGACACCAGCGTTCCGAGCACCGCCACCGAGGTGCGGGCGGACAGCCCGTGGCACAGGTAGAGGGCGATCAGCATGATCGCGCTGGCGCCGACGATCGCCACCAGCAGCGGGTCCGAGCCGCGCAGGACGGCGGGCAGGATGAACAGCGAGAGCACGGCGAAGCTGATCGCCAGCGCGATCAGCGCGGCCACTCCGCGCCAGCGGCCGATCACCACCACGACGACGGCGAACAGCCCGGCCAGCACGCCCATCGGCAGGTTCCGGTCCACGTCCACCACGCTGTACTGGAGGTCCGCGGGAGCGTCCGGCGCGTACGTCAGGACGACCCGTTCGCCGAGCCCGTACTGCCGGGGCTCGGACGGGTGGACGACCACGGTGAAGGTGCGGCCCCGGTCCGGGCCGTCGGTGACCTCGACGGTGTCCTGCCGGCAGGTGCCCTGGTCGGCGGGGTTGAGGTCGCTGCACGGCAGTTCCCGGACGGCGGTGACCCGGCCGTGCCGGACCTGCTGGTCGAAGCCGACCCCGGTGTGCTGGTGGGCGGGTACGCCGTCCGGCCAGAGCACCGCGAGGCCGACCACCACGGCCACCGCGAACGGGATCAGCACGGCCGCGATCACCTTGCGCAGGTGCGCGGAGACCGGCGCGGCCGGCCCGTGGGCGTGGCTGTGTCCCACGGGCGCGCCGCCCTCGTGCCCGTGCCCGTGCCCGTGCCCGTCGTCCGGCATCCCCGCATCCACCTCGCGTCTCCTCGGTTCTCCTGAGTGGCACCCGAAATCATCGGCGCCCGACGCCCGGTAGCCCCGCAGGGCCCGAACCGTGGGCGCGCCGCGAGCGGGCGCAGGGTGCACCCCGGCGCCGGGGGCGGGGTTGCCCCACCGGTGATCGGCCAGCTGCCCGCATGGGCCCAAGTCCGGGGCCACGGCGGACTCTTGAGCACGTCAAAGCTCACCGGTCTCACCCTCGGAGAGGCAACGGGCCGTGGACGAACGGTCCTTGTCTCTTCGTGGACCTCCATTCGACCGTCGCACATGAGTCGAATCTGTCGCGATTTTGTGACAATAGTTCGCCAACACGCCCCCCACCGTGGGGATTCCCGGCCTTAATGTTCGAACTATGTCACCGAAGAGCCGCATACCTGCCCCGGACCCGGGCGACACCTGGGTGCCCCGCCCCCGGCGCCGACAGACCCCGCTCGGAATCCTGCGCCATGCGGCCACCTTCCTCGGCTCCAGCGTGCTGGGCGGCGTCCTGCTGGCCGGCCTGATCCTCCCGGGGGCGGGCGCGGTCGGACTCGGGGTGAAGAACGGCGCCGAGGGCTTCGAGAGCATCCCCGACGACTTCAAGACCCCGCCGCTCACCCAGGCCACCCAGATCTACGACGCCAAGGGCGGCCTGATCGCCAAGGTCTACGAGCGCGACCGCACCGTGCTGACCGCCGACCAGATGTCGCCGCTGATCCGCAAGGCGCAGGTGGACATCGAGGACGCGCGCTTCTACGAGCACGGCGCGGTGGACCTCAAGGGCGTCCTGCGGGCGATCACCAAGAACGCGGAGAGCGGCGCCGCCGTGCAGGGCGCCTCCACCCTCACCCAGCAGTACGTGAAGAACGTCAACGTCGAGATGGCCGGGGACGATCCGGTGGCGGTGCGCGAGGCCCAGCGCAAGACCCTCGGCCGCAAGATCCAGGAACTCCGGTACGCCATCAAGCTGGAGGAGGACCTCCCGAAGGAGCAGATCCTCACCAACTACCTGAACATCACCTTCTACGGCCACCAGGCGTACGGCATCCAGGCCGCCTCCCAGCGCTACTTCGGCAAGGACGCCAAGGACCTCACCCTCCCCGAGGCGGCGATGCTCGCCGGGCTGGTGCAGAACCCGTCCCAGTACGACCCCAAGCTGCACCCGGTCGCCGCCCAGAAGCGCCGGGACACCGTCATCGACAAGATGGTCGAGAACAAGCACATCACCGCCGAACAGGCCAAGGAGGCCAAGGCAGCCCCGCTCGGCCTCGACTACCGCGACCCGCAGAACGGCTGCATCACCGCCCAGGCCGGCATGGGCTTCTTCTGCGACTACGTCCGTCACGTGGTCAAGCAGGACCCGACCTTCGGCAAGAGCGCCGCCGAGCGCAAGAAGCTCTGGGACACCGGCGGGCTGAACATCTACACCACCCTCGACCCGGACAAGCAGGCCGCCGCGCAGAACGCCGTCTCCACCAAGGTGTACGTCACCGACCCGGTCTCGGCGGCGATGACGATGGTCGAGCCCGGCACCGGCAAGATCCTGGCGATGGCCCAGACCCGCCCGTACGGCCTGGCGAAGGAGAAGAACCAGACCGTCGTCAACCTCAACGTGGACGCGGCGATGGGCGGGGGCATCGGCTTCCAGCCCGGCTCCAACTTCAAGCCGATCGTGGCCGCCGCCGCCCTGGAGGCCGGGTTGCCGCCCACCCAGCAGTACGACTCGCCGAACCGGATGGACTGGCCGACGATGAAGACCTGCGACGGCACCTGGAAGAACCTCGACAAGGGCAAGAAGCAGGGGGTCATCCCCAACGAGAGCCCGAGCGAGAAGGGGCCGTACCAGCTCAAGCAGGCGATGGCGCTCTCGGTCAACACCTACTTCGTGCAGATGGAGCAGGAGATCGGGCTCTGCGCCGTCAAGCAGATGGCCAACAAGCTGGGCGTGGCGGGCAAGGCGAGCGGCGACCCGCTGCAGGAGGTGCCGGCCCTCGGCCTCGGCACCCAGGAGGTCAGCCCGCTGACCATGGCGAACGTCTACGCGACCTTCGCCGCCCGGGGCAGCTACTGCGCGCCGCTGGCGATCAACCGGATCACCACGGTGGACGGCAAGGACGTCCCGGTGGCGCCCGTCCGCTGCAACCAGGTGATGTCCCAGGACACCGCCGACGTGATCAACAGCGTGCTGCTCGGGGTGACCGAGAAGGGCGGCACGGCGCGGGACCTCCGGCTGGACGACGACCGCCAGATCGCCGGCAAGACCGGTACCACGGACGAGAAGAAGTCCGCCTGGTTCACCGGCTACACCGGCAACCTGGCCGGCTCGGTGTGGCTGGGCAGCCCGGGCACCAAGGTGCCGATGCGCAACATCCGGATCGGCGGCGAGTACCAGCCCGAGGTGTTCGGGGCGACCGGCCCGGGGCCGATCTGGCAGAAGGCGATGAGCGACGCCGTCCGCACCATGCCGGACAAGGAGTTCACCACCGTCTACATCCCGGACCAGGTCAAGCACGACCCGGGCTGCGCCACCCCCGGCGGCTCGCCCGGCTCGGAGACCTGCACCGGGGCGCCCAGTCCGGGGAACACCGGCAGGCCGCGCGGCACCAACCCGTCGACCGGCGGCCCGACCGGCCGTTACACCCCGACCATCCCGACCGCCCCGCCGGACCCTGGGGACCAGTGAGCCCCGAACGGCAGCGGATGAACGGCCGCGGGGGGGGGGGGGCCCCCCGGCGCGCGCGGGGGCGCGGCCCGGGAAACCACCAGCGGGGCGGCCCCCCGGCCGCCCGGGGGGCGGGGGGGGGTGAGAACCCCCCGGG
>NZ_JBITZP010000045.1:28755-60316 GCF_044546945.1 Kitasatospora sp. NPDC053057
GCCCGTCGCCCCCCCCCCCCCCCCCCCCCCCCCGCGCCCCCGCCCGCCCCCCCCCCCCCCCCCCCCCCCCCCCCCCCCCCCGCGGCCGTGAAACCGTCTAGCGGGCCTCGACCGGCTCGCCGCTGTCCTGGTCGAGGTTGAACACCCGCCGGTAGGAGTCGGTGACCACGGTGATCTGCGCCCGCCCGGTCCAACTCGCCTCCACCAGCCGGGCGTCGTCCGGGGCGCCGCCGACGTCCGCGAGCAGCCAGCGCCGGGCCGACCAGCCCTGGCCGCTCTCCAGCAGCACCTGCCAGTGCTCACCGGCCTGCGGCCCGGAGTCGTACGAGCGGTGCACCACCACGAGGGTCCGCTCCGCGCCGGCCGGGGCGTCCTCCCGGCTGCGGGTCTCGGCCGCCGACACCTTGTGCGCGGCCAGCACGCCGAGCAGGAACACCACGCCGGCGGTCACCGTGACCGCCCGGGTGGCCGCCCGTACGGCGGTGCGGCGGTCGCTCAGCCAGGCGGCGGCGATCAGCGCGGCCAGCGCGCCGCCGAGCAGCAGCTCCGGCCGGTTCAGCAGGTCGGCGACCAGCATCAGGCCGCCCGAGCGGCTCTCCCACTGCCCCTCGGTGTACAGCAGGACGGCCACCGCCCCGCAGGCCAGCAGCACCCGGACGAGGGTGCGCCTGGTCCGCGGCCTCCGGTTGTTCCGGCGCTCGTTCATCGTCCCCCCGGTCATGTGCTCACAGCTCCGCGAGAAGCTTCCGGCCCTCCGGCCAGTCGCCCAGCCCCGAGTCCGAGTTGAGGTGCCCGTACGCGCCCGGCTCGACGTACCGGGCGCCCCAGGCCGCGGCGAACTCCCGGGCCCGCCCGGGAGTCACCCAGGGGTCGTCGGTGGAGGAGACCACCACGGTCGGGAACGGGAACCGTTCCAGCGCCACCGGCCGGAAGCCCCGCAGCTCCGGTACCTCGGCGGTGTCGACGTCCGCCGGGGCGACCAGCAGCGCGCCCCGCACGGCGGCGGTCCGCCCGGCCGACGCCCCCGCCACCCAGCGGGCCGCGGTGACGCAGCCCAGGCTGTGCGCGACCAGCACCACCGGCCCCTCGGCGGCGGCCGCCGCCACCGCCGCGTCCACCCGGGCCACCCAGTCGTGCTGCTCCGGGTGATCCCAGTCCGCCTGCTCGACCCGGCGGAAGGCCTCCGGCTCGGCGGCCTCCCAGCGGGTCTGCCAGTGCGCGGGGCCGGAGTTCTGGTAGCCGGGCAGGACGAGGTAGGTGGTGCGGTCGGGCATGTGCTCCTCCGGGAGGCGGTCGGCCGGCTGCGGGCAGTGGACGTCCGGTGGACGGGCGGTGGGTGGTCGGTGGACGGTCGGTGGGCGGGCAGCACGAGAGTCTAGGCCGCACCCGCCCCGGCGCCGCAGCCGGGCGCGCACCAAGGCGACCCGCACGCCCACGGCTACATCAAGACGGCCACCGGCCCGGTGGACGGCACCCTGCTCGACCCCTTGATGGCCGGCTCCGGCCCGGCCTGGTGGCTCGGCGCCGCCCCGGCGGCGCTCAGCGAACTGCGCCGTGGCTGAGCAACCGGGCTACGGCGCCGGGATTACGGCGCCGGGGCCAGGGCTGCGCCCGCCGGTTCCGCTGCCGGTTCCACCGGCAGTTCCCTTGCCGGTTCCACCGGGAGTGGGGCCCGCGGGCGCCGGTCGGCCGCCCAGGCCAGCACCGCGACCACGGCGCCGGAGGCGGCCAGTCCGGAGCCGACCAGGGTCGGCGAGGTCCAGCCGAACCCGGCGTCCAGCGCCAGCCCGCCGAAGTACGCCCCCTGGGCGTTGGCCAGGTTGAAGGCGCCCTGCACCGTGGCCGAGGCCAGGGTGGGCGCGCTGCGCGCCTTCTGCATGACCAGGGTCTGCACCGCCGGGACGATCGCGAAGCCGAAGAGTCCGATCAGCACCACGGTGACGGCCGCGGACCAGCGGGCGTGCGCGGTCACCGCGAACAGCGCCAGCGCGGCCGAGAGCAGTACGAAGGCCGCGCAGACGGTCGGCCGCAGCGCCCGGTCGGCGGCGAACCCGCCGAGCACGTTGCCGATCGTCATCCCCACCCCGAACAGCGCCAGCACCAGGGTCACCGAGCCGGTCGCGTACCCGGAGACCTCGGTGAGCAGCGGAGCGATGTAGCTGTAGCAGGCGAACAGGCCGCCGCAGCCGAGCACCACGGTGGCGAGCGCCAGCCACAGCTGCCCGCTGCGGAAGGCCCGCAGCTCGTGCCGCAGCCCGGACTGGGCGGGGGAGGGGAGGGCGGGCACCAGCCGGGCGATGGCGAGCGTCCCGGCGGTGGCGATCAGCACCACCACCAGCATGGTCGCCCGCCAGCCCAGGTGCTGGCCGAGCAGGGTGGCGGCCGGGACGCCGACGATGTTGGCGACGGTCAGCCCGGAGAACATCACCGCCACGGCCCGGGCCCGGCGGTCCGGCGCCACCAGCTCGGCGGCGGCCACCGCCCCGGCCCCGAAGAAGGCGCCGTGCGGCAGCCCGGTGATCAGCCGGGCGGCGGCCAGCGTCCAGAAGTCGGGCGCCAGCGCGCACAGCAGGTTGCCGGTCGCGAACAGCCCGGCGAGCGCCACCAGCACCGCCTTGCGGGGCTTCCCGGCGGCCAGCGCGGTGAGCAGCGGCGCGCCGACCACCACCCCCAGCGCGTAGGCGGAGATCAGCCAGCCCGCCTGCGGGATGGAGACGTGCAGACTGCCGGCGACCTGGGGAAGCAACCCCATGGCGGCGAATTCGGTGGTCCCGATGGCGAAAGCGGTGACGGCCAGCGCGAACAGCGCGAGAGGCAAGGGGGTGACTCCGGGGTGATGCCCACGCCCGGAACGGCGCGCGGCGGGTGATTCGTTCACCGGGCATCCTAATCCGGCCGGATGACGCCCTCGTGAGGCCCGTGTGACGAACAGGGGATGCGTGACCGAAGGAGGTCGCCGATGCGGCCGCGGCGCGGGAGACTGAGGGCATGTGCCGCAACATCAAGACGCTGCGACCGCCCGTGACGCCCGACGCCCACGAGGAGGACTTCCGCGCCGCCGCGCTGCAGTACGTCCGCAAGGTGTCCGGCTTCCGCGCCCCGGCCGCCCACAACCGCGAGGCCTTCGACCGGGCCGTGGACGCGGTCGCCGAGGCCACCGCCCGGCTGCTCGCCGAGCTGGAGGTCCGCGGTTCGCACGCCCGGGACGCCGAGGCCACGGTGTAGCGACCGGCCCGGCGCGTACGAGCCGCCGACAGGGAGCAGGAGCCGGTGATGAACCCCGCCAACCGTTACGCCCTCACCTTCCCCGGCACGCCCGGTACCCAGGCCCCGCAGGACGTGGTCGTGGTCACCCGGACCGATGCCAAGGGCCCGGGCGGGCACCCCGTGTACGAGGACGCCACCAGGATCGTCCGGGCCGAGATCAGCGACGCGGGCGAGGTCAGGATGCTCGCCAGCGGCGGCCACCAGACCCCGCACCTGCCCGTGCACGCCCATCCGCTGCCCTAGGGTCCTCTCGCTGCCCCCAGGGTCCTCTCGAAGCACCACCCGCGGGCCCGTTCGTGGGGCACAATCGCCCCATGACCACAGCGATTTGGCAGGGGACCGTCGTCGCCGAGAGCGAGGACACCGTCGTCGTCGAGGGCAACCACTACTTTCCGGTCGACTCCGTCCGGGCCGAGTACCTGCGGCCCTCCGACACCACCACGGTGTGCGGCTGGAAGGGCACCGCGAACTACTACACGCTGGAGGTGGCCGGGCAGACCAACCCGGACGCCGTCTGGTACTACGCCGACCCGAAGCCCGAGGCCGAGCACGTCCGGGGCCGGGTGGCCTTCTGGCACGGCGTGGAGATCACCGAGTAGCGCACCACGAGGCCCCCGGCCCGCGGCGGCCGAAGCTCCTGGCGATCGGGGGTCGGGGGTCGGGGGCCGGGGGTCGGGGGGCCGGGTCAGGCGGCCGGGGGCGGGGCGACCGCCCCGCGGCCCGCCTTGACGCCGTTCACCATCGCCTGGTGGACGGCCCGCGCGGTGGTCTCGTCCGCCGCGGGCACCGGACTGCCGGAGACCGTGTACCAATCGAGCGCGCCGGTGTACTGGACGGTCAGTCGCGCCTCGCCGTCCACCCACGTGGTGTGCACGGTGAGGTCGCCGGAGATCGGCCCGACCTCGGCGGTGGTGACCCCGCCGGGGCCGCTGATGATCGACTGGGTGGTCCAGGTCGCCCACGAGGTGCGCGGGTCCGCGGGCGGCCGGGCCTGTCGGCCGGTTTGATCGTGTTCGGTCATGCGCCTATCCTCCCCCGCCGGTGAGCCGCCGCCCGGGCAGCGACACCTGCGGTCGCAGGGACCGCCCGGTTTCCGCCGGGCGGTCGGATCGGTGTGACGGGCGGTCAGCTGTTCGCGCGGGGTTCGTCCAGCATGGGGGCGCCCTCCGCCTGGGAGGTGTCCTGTGCGTGCAGGTTCTGCATCGAGGTGATGCCCTCCTCGGGATCTGCGGCGCGGACGTCCTCCTCGCGGTCGGTGCTCACTTCGGAGCGTTCGCTCATGTCGGTCATCGCGGGCTCCGTCTCCTCGGCCGGTCCCGGCACCCCCGGGCCGGAGGCGTGGTTGGGCCGGGTCTGTCTGTCGCCCCTCCAGCCTGCCTCCGGCCCGGCGTCTAGGCCAGCCGGGTGACCGGCGCGCCGCGCCGCCGACGCCGCCCCGCGCTCCCGCGCAGGGGCCGGTCGCGCTCACCAGGTCACGGACAGTGACCGCATCCCGTAGATGAACGATTCCGTACGGAACTCTCGCTCACCCTCCGTGACGGCCAGCCGCAGCCCGGGCAGCCGTCGGAACAGGGTCTCCAGGGCGATCTGGAGCTCGGCGCGGGCCAGCGGCTGGCCCAGGCACTGGTGCACGCCGAAACCGAACGCCATGTGCCGACGGGCGTCCCGCTCCAGGTCCAGTTCGTCCGCGGGGCGCCGGTCGGTGCCGCCGAACACCTCCTCGTCCCGGTTGGCGGTGGAGACCATCGCGATCACGCCCTCCCCGGCCCGGACCGTGACGCCGCCCAGCTCCACGTCCTCCAGCGCCACCCGGGGCAGCCCGGTGTGCACGATGGTCAGCAGGCGCAGCAGTTCCTCCACCGCGCCGGGCAGCGCGGCCGGGTCGGCAAGCCTGGCTATCTGCTCGGGCTGCTCCAGCAGCAGGGCGGTCGACAGCGAGATCATGTTCGCGGTCGTCTCGTGCCCGGCGATCAGCAGCAGGACCCCCGTGCTGGCGACCTCGTCCACGGTCAGGTCGTCCCGCACGGCGAGCCGGCTCAGGATGTCGTCCTCCGGCTGCTCGCGCTTGCGGGCCGCCAGGGCGCGCAGGTACTCCAGGACCTCGTCCCTGGCGGCCTTGAGCTGCTCCGTGGTGCTCTCCCGGCTGAGCAGGGTGCGGCTCAGGCCCTGGAAGCGGTCGCGGTCCTCGTACGGCACGCCGAGCAGCAGGCAGATCACCAGCGAGGGCACCGGGAGCGCGAACTCGGCGACCAGGTCGGCCTCGGTGCGGCCCTCGGTCATCCGGTCCAGCGCCTCGTCCACGATCCGCTGGATCTCCGGGCGCAGCGCGGCCACCCGCTTGACCAGGAAGTCGCCGGTGACCATGCGGCGCTGCCGGGCGTGCTCGGGGTCGTCGAGCCGCAGGAAGCTCGGGTTGTCGGTGACCAGCGTCTCGCGGCTGCCGGGGACCAGCAGCGGGAAGGCCGGGTTGCGCATGTCCGCGCTGAACCGGTGGTCGGACAGGACGGTGCGGACCTCGGCGTAGCCGGTCGCCAGCCAGCAGGAGCTGCCGTCGGGCAGGTCGGCGCGGGTCATCGGGGCGGTGGCGGCGGCTTCGGTGTAGGCGGGCGGCGGGGCGAACGGGCAGCCGCTTGAGTGCGGGGCCGGCAGCGGGACGGCCTGGGCGGTGGGTGTGGTGGTCAAGGTGGGGGTCTCCTTGCGTCGCGGTGTGCTGGTGTCGCGGTGTCCTCGTAAGGTCGTGGGGTTCGCGGGGTTGTGAGGTTCTCAAGGGGGACGGACAAGGCCCGTCCGTCAGGCGCCGGCCTGGGCAGCCCCGTCCTCGGTGACGGTGATCGCACCGCCCGGGCAGAGCTCGGCGGCCAGTCTGACGTCGTCGAACTGGTCGGGCCGGATGGTGGTCTGACGGAGCCTCACCAGACTGTCCCGGTCGTCTTGGTCGAAGACCGCGGGGACGTTCATGACGCACATCCCCGAACTGCAGCAACGATCCCGGTCGACGCTCACCTGCATGTCGGGCACCTCTCGCCAGTGCGCCGCCGGCTGCCCGGCGGCCGCCTCTCGTTGTCATCGCCAACCTAACCGCCGCTCGTCCGTCCACGGAGGGCTCGGCAGCCGGATCACCGAGATTGGCCGATTCGACCCTCGTTGCAGCAGGCCTGCGGCGCGGCAGGTTTGAATCGACGCTACTCCGTCGGGCGAGGCGGTCGCAGCCCCGCAGGGCGCGCCTACAGCCCCTCGTCGGCCGCGAGTTCCCGTACGGTGGTGACGGTGTCGGCCTCGGCGGCGCTCTTGTCCGGCCGGTAGCGCACCACCCGGGCGAACCGCAGTGCCAGCCCGGCGGGGTAGCGGGGGCTGTGCTGGAGACCGTCGAAGGCGATCTCGACGACCAGTTCCGGCCGGACCCACACCGTCCGGGCGTCCCGCTCGGTCTCCCGCGCGAGCAGCTCGGCGGTCTGCCAGACGAGCGTCGCGTCCGTCAGCCCCTTGAAGGTCTTGCCGAGCATCACCCACGGGCCGAGACCCGGCTCGCCCGCGGTCGCCCGGGCCCCCAGGTGCAGGTTGCTCAGGAACCCCTGCCGCCGGCCGCTGCCCCACTCGGCGGCCAGTACCACCAGGTCCAGGGTGTGCCGGGGCTTCACCTTGATCCAGCCCGCCCCACGCCGCCCGGCCGCGTAGCCGGCCGCCGGGTCCTTCACCAGCACGCCCTCGTGGCCGAGCGCCAGCGCCTCCCGGAAGAACGCCAGCGCCTGCGCCCGGTCCCCGGTCTCGGTCCGGGCCACCCGCAGCCCCTCCGGCACCGCCTCGGCCAGCGCCGCCCAGCGCTCCCGGCCCGGATGGTCCACCAGGTCCTCGCCGTCCCGGTGCAACAGGTCGAAGAAGTAGACGCTGAGCGGCACTTCGGCCCGCAGCCGGTCCGGATCCTGCCGGGAGGCGGAGCGCGCGGCGGTCTCCTGGAACGGGCGCGGCCGCCCGTCCGGACCGAGCGCGATCGCCTCACCGTCCAGCACCGCCGTCCGCAACGGCAACGCCAGCGCCGCCTCCACCACCTCCGGCACGCGCGCGGTGATGTCGTCCAGGCTGCGGGTGAACACCGCCACCTCACCGCCGTCCCGGTGCACCTGCACCCGGATCCCGTCCAACTTCCACTCCACCCCCGCCGGACCGGTGCGCTCCAGCGCCGACGCCACATCCGGCGCCGAGGCCGCCAGCATCGGCCGCACCGCCCGACCCACCTCCAGCCCGAACGCCGCCAACGCCGCCGCCCCACCCCCCAGCGCCGCCTCCGCCACCGCCCGCGCCGACCCCCGGAACATCAACGCCCGCCGCACCGCCGCCACCGGCACCCCGGCCGCCTGCGCCACCGCCTCCCCGACCAGAGCGTCCAGGGCCCCCTGCCGCAGATCCCCGACCAGCACCGCCCGCAGGAACCCCTGCTCCACCTCCGTCGCCCGCCCGAACAGCCCCACCAGCAACCGCCGCCGCTCCGCCTGCGACCCCGGCCCGCGCACCCCCGCGATCCGCTCCAGCTCCCGCTCCACCTCCCGCACCCCCAACGAGGCCCCCGCCGCCGGCCCCGGCAGATCCCGCAGCCCCGCCCAGCCCACGCCCGTCCGCAACCGCTGCGCCTCACCCGACAGCAACACCACCGCCGCCGCCCCCTCCTCCACCCCCAGCTCCCGCAGACACCCCGCCAACAACCCCACCTTCGCCCGCCGCCCGGGCTCCGCCGCCACCTCCCGCGACACCACCGCCAACCGCCGCAACCCCATCCGCCCACACCTCCACCCCCAGCATCGACGCGCCAGCGCATGCGTGCACCCGGGTACCGTGGGCAACGCTCCGGTGCCGGGCACCCGCCGGGTCAGAGCTCGGTGAGCTCGCCCAGGCCCAGGGTGCGCAGGGTGTGGTTGGCCAGCTGCAGGTGGCCGACGGCGTTGGGGTGGGCGGGGTCGTCGAGCCACGGGATCGCCTCGCCGTCGGGGAACGCGGCGAGCCAGTGCGCCTCGTGGTCGACGAGCAGCGCGCCGGTCTCGGCGGCGAGTTCGCGGACGGCCTGGCAGTACGCGGGCATCTCGGCGCGGGGTGCGCGTCCGGAGTGGCTGACCACGAGGGGCGTGTGCAGCACGATCTGGGCGCCGGCGGAGCGGCGGATGATCTCGCGCATGGCGTCGCGGTATTCGGCGAGCCCGTCCAGCCCGGCGCGCGCGTCGTTGGTGCCGAGCGACAGCGACAGCACGTCCGGTGCGAACCGGCCGATCACGAAGTCGTACGCCCCGAGCACGTCGGTGGCCCGCCAGGCGGACACGCCCGTGTTGACCACGACGTCCGTCAGTCGGTCCAGCTGCCAGCAGACCCGTTCCTGCACGTGCTCGACCCAGCCGCGCGCGCCGTGGGTGTGGTAGACGGCCTGGGTGATGCTGTCCCCGGCCATCACCCAGGTCATCGGGTTGTCGGAAAGCTCGACCATGTGACGTTCCCTCTTGGACTGCAGCTCGCAGCTCCCTGCCGCGACGCTCGGGAAGGTGATCTTAGAGGACGACCAGGAAGTCGTCCTGATCACCGCCGACCCCGGCTCACCCACGGCCCGGGCCCCGCAGACCCTGGCCGACCAGGCGACCTGACCCGCAGGCGGCCCGCATCGGCCATCGGCGTTACTGCTTGACAGGGTGCGTAATACTGTAACGCGCGCGGTCCGAGGCGCCGTCGGAGCGGGCCGCGCCCGCGTCCTCTCAGCAGCTCGGAGCACCACATGCACCCCTTCCTCGACCACCCGGGGCCGCTGGCCTTCGCGCACCGGGGCGGTGAGCTCGGGCATCCGGAGAACTCGCTCGCCGCGTTCGAGGCCGCCGTCGCGCTCGGGTACCGGTACCTGGAGACGGATGTGCACGCCACCGCGGACGGTGTGCTGGTGGCCTTCCACGACTCCCGGCTGGACCGGGTGACCGACCGCGCCGGGGCGGTGGCCGAGCTGCCGTGGGAGGAAGTCCGGCGGGCCCGGATCGGGGGTACGGAGCCGGTGCCGCTGCTGGAGGACCTGCTCGCGGCGTTCCCCGGGGCCCGTTTCAACGTGGACGTGAAGGCGGCGCCGGCCGTCGGGCCGCTGGTCGAGGCGATCCGCCGGACCGACGCCTGGGACCGGGTCTGCGTCGGAGGCTTCTCCGACAGCCGCCTCGCCGCGGTCCGCGCCGCCGCCGGTCCCCGGCTGGCCACCTCGCTGGGGCCGCGCGAGGTGGCCCGGCTGCGGCTGCGCTCCCTGGCCGGGCCGCCGCTGACCCGCCGCGTGGCGCCCTTCGCCGGGGTGTGCGCACAGGTGCCGGAGCGGCACCGGGGAGTGCGGGTGGTCGACCGGGCCTTCGTCCGGGCCGCCCACCGGCTCGGACTGCAGGTCCACGTGTGGACTGTGGACGATCCCACACGGATCAGGGCTCTCCTCGACCTGGGTGTGGATGGCATCATGGCGGATCGCATCGACGTCCTGCGGGACGTCCTCGGCGAGCGCGGCTGCTGGACGGACGGCAGCACCGGCTCCAGCACGGTGAAATAGGAGCCCCATGAGCACCACGGACCACTTGCCGGACGACGTCTCGTCGCCCCCGGCAGCCGCCGGCGACGGCCGGGACCTTCGCCGGATGCAGTTCGGCTGGTACATCAACGACTGGGCCAACGCGGCCTTCTCGGCCACCGTCCTGACGGTGTTCCTCGGGCCGTACCTGACCGAGGTGGCGAAGAACGCCGCCGACGCGTCCGGCAACGTGCACCCGCTGGGCCTGACGATCCGTGCCGGATCGTTCTTCCCGTACACGGTCTCCTTCTCCGTGCTGATCTCGGTCGCGGTGATGCTGCTGACCGGCACGGTCGCCGACCGCACCGGGCGGCACAAGGAGCTGATGTGCGCCTTCGCCTACGTCGGCGCGCTCGCCACCATGGGGATGTTCCTCCTGCACGGCGACCGCTACCTGCTCGGCGGCGCGCTGCTGGTGGTCGCCAACATCGCGTACGCGGTGTCCGTGGCGCTCTCCTACGCCTACCTCCCGGGCCTGGCCGCCCCCGACGAGCGCGACGCGGTCTCCTCCAAGGGCTGGGCCTACGGCTACGCGGGCGGCGGACTGCTGCTGATCGCCAACCTGGCGCTGTTCCAGGGCCACGACGCGCTCGGCCTCGCCTCCGGCACCGCCGTACGGATCTGCCTGGCCTCGGCCGGCCTGTGGTGGGCGCTGTTCACGATCGTCCCGATGCTGCGGCTGCCCTCCCGGGCCGGCGTCGTCCGCGAGCGCGCCGCGGCCGCGCCCGACCAGCCCGCCGCCGGCAGCCTGCGCGAACTCGGCCGCACCCTCAAGGGCATGCGCAAGCACCCGCTCACGCTGCTCTACCTGGCCGCCTTCCTCTGCTACAACGACGGCATCCAGACCGTCGTGTCGCAGGCCTCGCTGTACGGCAGCGAGGAGCTCGGCATGGAGCAGACCTCGCTGGTCATCGCCGTCCTGATGGTCCAGATCGTGGCGATCGGCGGCGCGCTGCTGCTCGGCCGGATCGCCCGCCGCTACGGCGCCAAGAAGACCATCCTCGGCTCGCTGGTCGGCTGGGTGATCACCCTGGCGCTCGGCTACCTCATGCCCGCCCACCAGCCCGCCTGGTTCTACGCCCTGGCCTGCATGATCGGCCTGGTGCTCGGCGGCAGCCAGGCGCTCTCCCGCTCGCTGTTCTCCCACCTCATCCCGGCCGGCCGGGAGGCCGAGTACTTCAGCGTCTACAAGGTCAGCGACCGCGGCACCAGCTGGATGGGCCCGCTGGTCTTCGGCCTCGCCTACCAGATCACCGGCAGCTACCGCTCGGCGATCATCTCGCTGCTGATCTTCTTCGTGATCGGCTTCGCCGTGCTGGTGAAGGTCCCGGTGCGCCGCGCCATCGAGGCCGTCGGCAACCCGGTGCCCGAGCGCCTCTGACCTCATCGGTGGCGGCCGGGCACGCAGCCCGGCCGCCCGAGCGGGCTCACAGGCCGGTGATCAGCCGGCCGATACCGTCGAGGAACTCCTCCAGGGTGCCGGCGGTGAGCTCGAAGTCGCCGTCGCAGGAGGCCGTGGTCGACTTCCAGACCCGCCCGGTGTGTCCGGTCGCGAACAGGTGGCCTCCGCCGTCGCTGCCGAAGACCAGCGCCAGCCGCTCGCCCTCGATGGCGGGGACGCCGTACTCGCGCAGGTGCCCCGTGACCACCTCCGGGGAGTGGATGAAGTAGCCGTTGTCGACGTCGGGCAGGGACGCCCGGTCGAGCACCCGGTAGAGCGTCGCCAGATCGGCGGGGACCGGCAGCAGCTCGCCGAGCGCGTCCGCCGCCCGCCGGCTGTCGTCCGTCGCGGAGGCCAACGCGTTCTCGCCGGGCGGGAAGCCGTACCTCGCGGCGAAGGACCGGGTGAACCCGGTGAGGGCCGCGGCGGTCTCCTCGCACCAGGTCCGGAGCCACTCCGGGTCGAGCTGCGGACCGGGCAGCGGTGTGGGGTTCCGGAGGTCGATGGTGATGGACCGGCGCCACCCCGTTCCGGCGCGGGCGGTGCCGGGTTCCGCCCCTTCCGCCCCCTCCTCCTGCTCGGCCCGGAGGTGCTCCATCTCGCGGGCGCCCATGGCGCGCAGCCGCGCCTTGCCCTCCTCGTCGACCTCCTCGCTGCCCGGGTAGAGGACGATGTGCCGGCGCCCGTCCTCGTCCTGCCAGCTGTAGCTCTGGTACTGCGTCGTCGGCTCGTCCACCGCAGGGACCCTCCGCTCGGTGCCGTCGGGGTGACCTACCGTAGGCGATGAGCCCGTACCGGGGGAAAGCGCTTCACTCTCCCGGGTAGTGCCCGCAGGGGTGTGCGGGTAGCCGCCGGAGTGGAGTGCGGGGCCGGTGGTGTTGGCCGGGGTGGAGATCGGCCCGGCGGCCGACGGGGCGTCATGCTGGGCCGACCAGTCCGATCAACCGATCGAGGAGACCGAGTTGAGCACCGCTGCCGCGAACCGTTGGACCATCAGCGCGCCGGAGACCGGGGACTATCCGGCCTGGCGTGAACTCTTCCGCGGGTACTGCGCGTTCTACCGGGTTCCGATGCCGGAGGAGAAGGCCGAGCTGGTGTGGTCCTGGCTCAACGATCCGGCGCACGAACTGGAGGGGCTGCTGGCCCGGGACGGTGACGGGACGCCGGTCGGGCTGGCGCACTTCCGGCCGTTCTCCCGTCCGCTGCACGGGGCGGTCGGCGGGTTCCTGGACGACCTGTTCGTCGCCCCCGAGGTGCGGGGCGGCGGGGCGGTGGACCAGCTGCTGGCCCGGTTGCGGGAGATCGCCGCCGAGCGCGGGTGGAACACGGTGCGGTGGATCACGGCGGACGACAACCACCGGGCGCGCAGCAAGTACGACCAGGTCGCGACCCGGACGATGTTCGTCACCTACGACATGGCCCCGCAGAGCACGGCCCCCGAGGCGCCGGCTGGGGGCACGGCCCGCTGAGCCGACCGGGGCGGGTGACCGGTTCGCCTGACCAAGTCGCCGGATATTCGTTCGGACTTTCTGTTATCGGCCTTCCGTCGGGGGGTCTCCCAGGTGTCGGCACCCGATCAGCCGACCTGGACAGAAAGCAGTGGCCACGTGAACAGCGACGACAGGACGACCATCAGCCCGGTGAGCGGCAGCGGGGACGGCGGTCATGGCCGCCCTGGTGGCCGGGCCGCGCGGCGGGCCGCCGAGCGGCACCAGGGCCGCGGCCGCCGGGGGCGCAGGCGTGGCGGGTTCGTGCCGGTGACGGCGGTCGTCGTCGCCGTGGCCGGGACCGGACTGCTCGCCGCGCTGGCCGGGGCGGGGTACGCGGCGTTCGACGGCAAGCAGACGGACCGCGACCTCGCCGGGCAGTCGGCCGCGGCCGACTCGCTGGTCGCCGCCGAGCTGGGGACCCACGACGGCATCCAGGTGCCGGGCGCCGGGGGCGCCAACCCCTCGGGCACCGCGCTGCCCTCGGGCAGCCCGACGGCGACCGACCCGGCGGCCACCCCGAGCGCGACCGCCACCGCGACCGCCTCGGCCTCCCCGACGGCCCCGCCCACCGCGACGGCGACCGCGACCGCCCGGCCCACCGCCACCGCGAAGCCGAGCCCGACGGCCGCCCGTCCGAGCACGAACGGCGCCGACGCCGCCGCCCAGCGGGCCGCCGCCGCTCCGGCGGCCGCCCCGGCGGGCGGCGGCGCGAACGCCTCGTACGCGCAGCAGGTCGTGGACCTGGTCAACGTCGAGCGCGCCAAGGCCGGTTGCGGCCCGGTCAGCGCCGAGCCCCGGCTGGCGAGCGCGGCCCAGTCGCACAGCGACGACATGGCGGACCGCAACTACTTCGACCACGCCAGCCCCGAGGGCTACCACGCCGACCACCGGATCGAGGCCACCGGCTACCGCTGGAGCACCTGGGGCGAGAACATAGCCCGCGGGCAGAAGGACCCGGCGGCGGTGATGGACGCCTGGATGAACAGTCCGGGCCACCGCGCCAACATCCTGAACTGCTCCTTCACGCAGCTCGGGGTGGGCGTGCGGACCGGTGCCAACGGTCCGTGGTGGACCCAGGTGTTCGCCGCCCCGGCCTGATCGGATCCCCGTCCCGACCCTCGCACGCAGTCCGATTTTCCGATTCCGCGCACATTGTTGTTATCTGATCACTCCCCACAGGTCTCCGAGGAGGCAGCGGCGGACGGAAACACGGCAAGACGGAGTGCGGACCATGAACGCTGATGTGCAGAACAGGACCGGGACGACCCTGGTACGCGCGGCGCAGGCAGGTGACCGGCAGGCCCAGGAGGCCCTGGTCGCCGCCTGGCTGCCGCTCGTCTACAACGTGGCCGGCCGCGCCCTCGGCGGCCACGCCGACGTGGACGACGTCGCCCAGGAGACCATGATCCGGGCCCTGGACGGCCTGGACGGGCTCCGCGAGCCGGAGTCCTTCCGGTCCTGGCTGGTCGCCATCACCATGAACCAGGTCCGCCGCCGCCATGCCGCCGGACAGCAGCAGCCCACCATCGGAGGCCTGGACGAGACCTGGGAAGTCGCGGACCCCCGGGCCGACTTCACCGACCTGACCATCCTGCGGCTCGGCCTGTCCGGCCAGCGGCGCGAAGTGGCCGAGGCCACCCGCTGGCTGGACCCGGACGACCGCGAGCTGCTCGCCCTGTGGTGGCTGGAGGCCAGCGGCGAACTCTCCCGCGCCGAGCTGGCCGAGGCCCTCGACCTGAGCCCGCAGCATGCCGCCGTCCGCGTCCAGCGGATGAAGAAGCAGCTGGAGGCCGGCCGGGTCGTGGTCCGCGCCCTCGGCGCCTACCCGCGCTGCCCCGAACTCACCGAGGTCACCGCCGGGTTCGACGGCACCCCGAACTCGGTCTGGCGCAAGCGGATCGCCCGGCACATCCGAGGCTGCGCCGGCTGCGACGGTCTCGGCCGCGACCTCTTCCCCGCCGAAGGCCTGCTGGCCGGCCTCGCTCTGGTCCCGATCCCCTCGGCCTCGCCCACGCTGCTGCACCTCCAGCACACGGCGGCCACCGCCGCGTCGGCCGCGCACTCCGCCACCGCCACGGGCGCAGCAGGCACCGGCACAGCGGGCACAGTGGGCGCGGGCGGTGCGGGTTCAGGCGCGGGCGGTGCGGGCACCGGTACGGCCACAGGCTCCGGCGCGCACGGCGGTTGGGCCGGCACCGCCGCCCGCAAGGCCGTCCTGGCGGGCGGCGCGGCCGCCGCGGTGGCCGTCACCACCCTGGCCCTGGTCTGGCCGAACCACGGCGAGCCGCCGAGCGTGGCGGTACCCGAACCCAGCGCCCCGGCCGCCGCGATGGACACCCCGGCGGCCCTGCTCGCGACCCCTTCGGCCACTCCCACGCCCACCGCGACGCCGACGCCCACCGAGACCCCGACGCCCACGCCCACACCGACCGCGACCCGGCCGACCACCGCCGCGCCGTCGCCCAACCCGGAACGGCAGCTGGTGGACCTGGTCAACGCCGAACGCGCCAAGGTGGGTTGCGCCCCGCTGCGGATCGACCCCCGGCTGCACAGCTCCGCCCAGAAGCACGCCGACGACATGGCCGCCCGCGGCTTCTTCGACCACGTCAACCCCGACGGCGCCCGCCCGGACGCCCGGATCACCGCGGCCGGCTACCGCTGGTCCCAGTGGGGCGAGAACCTCGACCGGGGCCCGACCGCGCCCGCGAGCGTCTTCGCCCGCTGGATGGACGGCGGCATCCACCAGTCCAACATGCTCGACTGCGGCTTCAAGGACATCGGCGTGGGCGTCGCCGTCGGCCCCGCGGGCACCCTGTGGACCCAGGACCTCGGCGCCCCGATGTCCTGACGAGCCCCGTTCGGCTCGCACGGGGATTGCGTAGCCCAGCCTGGGTCTACGAGGAGACGTCCACCACTCGTGGGCTCCACTTGGAGGAGCCACCGGTCGGGCGTGGACCCGCCCGAGAACTTCGTGGTCCGAAGGAAACGGCCTAGGCGGGCGTGAGCGGCGTCAGGCCGTCCGCCGTGCCGGTCACGAACGCGGTGGGCTGGCCGATCACGCCGCCCGCGTCCCCGACCTGGCCGGGCACCGCGCCCGGTGCGCCGGTCAGCGGAGCGGGCAGCCCCTCCTGACCGCCGACGGCACTGGCGTGCGCACTCGGCGCGGTGAGGGAGGCCACGAAACCGACCGCGATCGAGGCGACGGCGAGCATGCTGCGCTTCTTCATGGCCGGTCCAACGACGGTGCGCCGCAAGGGTTACGGGTGGTTCCGTCCTGTTTGCCTCAGCCGGCCGGCGTCCGGGCGTCGCCCATCGGGGGAGGAGTCACGGTGTCCGCATCGTTCCCATCGGCCGTGGCGGCCGGACGGGCCGCGTCGTCGTAGGTGTCGTTCTCACGGCTGCTGAGCGCGAAGAGCGGCGCGCTGGGTTGCCTGTTGGGCGGGGGAATTTGCACCCGGCCCCGTAGGAGGCCCGCCGGAGGCGTTGGACGGCCCGCGTGCCGGCCGGGGCTAGGCCGGGCGGCAGGCGGGCCGTGGGGACCACCATGGCCTGTCGGACCCGGGACGGCCAGGGGCGCACGGGGGCGCCCGGACGCGTGATGCGGCGCGATCGGGCGGGCGAATCGCGGCAGAGCGTCTGAAAGTAGATCAGAGTCCGCGAAGCGCGTCAGATCGTCCCCGATCCCTCCGCCGCGCCGGGGCCGACCGCCCGTGCGCCGGCGGCAGGGGCGTCCGCCGCCGGAGCCACCGGCGCGACCGTCCAGTCCGGGTGCCCCGGCATCGGCGGGGTGCGCCGCCCGTACAGCCAGTCGTCCAGGAAGCCGCCGAGGTCCTGCCCCGACACCTCGGAGGCGGTGCGCACGTAGTCCCGGGTGGTCGCATTGCCGTACCGGTGCTCGCGCAGGAAGGTGCGCTCGATCCGGTCGAAGGTCGCCGCCCCGACCTTCTCCCGCAGCGCGAACAGCACCAGCGCGCCGCCGGTGTACCGCTGGCTGTCGAAGAGGTTGTCGGCGGTGGGGGAGGCGACCGGCCCGGCGTCGTGGCGCCACTGGTCGCCGAGTCCGTACAGCATGCGCATCCGGTCGACCAGGGTGGTGTGGCCCCAGGCGTCGGGCCAGCCGCGCTCGTAGCGGTAGAGGAGGCCGTAGTAGTCGGCGTGGCCCTCGTTGAGCCACAGGTCGGCCCAGGTGGCGGGGGAGACGCTGTCGCCGAACCAGGAGTGCACCAGCTCGTGCATCATGTGCGAGCCGATCGCCGGCTCGGCCTGGCGCAGGAAGCCGGGCTTGTAGAGGGTGAGGGTCTGGGTCTCCAGCCCGGTGAAGCCGAAGGCCGCCGGGTCGTCGGTATTCGCCGGCAGGATGCCGTAGGACTCGAACGGGAACGGCCCCAAGTGCTGCTCGGCCCAGGTGAGTTGGTCGGCGGTGAGGTCGAGCGCGGGGGCCAGCTCGGCGACCCGGGCGGTCGGGACGACGTCGCGCAGTGGCAGCCCGCGCGGGCCGGTGCGCTCGCGGACGGAGTAGTCGCCGACCGACACCTGGACGAGTTCGGTCGCCATCGGCTCGCGCGAGACGTACCGCCGGGTGGTGCGGCCGTCGCCGATCCGCTCGGTCTGCGTCAACTCCCCGTTGGCGACGCCCAGGAGCGCGTCCGGCGCGGTCACCGCGATGGTGAAGCGGGCCTTGTCGCTCGGGTGGTCGTTGCACGGGAAGACGGTGTGGGCGCTCGCGGGTTGCCCGGCCACCGCGAAGCCGTCGGGGGTCGGCACCCAGCCGGTGTGCGGCAGCGCGGCGCGCGGGTCGGCGGTGTACTCGACGGTCAGCCGTGCGGTGGTGCCCCGGTGCAGCGGATGCGCCGGGGTGACGGTCAGCTTCTCGTCGTGGGTGGCGAACCGCGCCGGGCGCCCGTCGACCCGGACGGCGCGCACGTCCAGCCCGAGCGAATCCAGCTCCAGGCGGGCGAGGGTGCGGGAGAGCCGGGTGGTGATCACCGCGGTGGCGTCCACGGTCCGGGTGTCAGCCCGGTACTCGAAGGACAGGTCGTAGGCGAGCGCGCGGTACCCGGTGTTGCCGAGCGCGGGGAAGACCGGATCGCCCAGCCCGCCCGCGGCGGTGGCCGACGGGACGCTCGCGGACAGCAGCGCCGCACTGAGCACCAGCGCCAGGGCGAGGCCGACACGGGGCCTGAGCAGGGTGATCACCACACTTCGGCAGCGGAGGGGCGGGAGTCGTGCGGCGGTACGTGCGCGACGCACCGGGCACGGATGCTAGTGGACCGTCAGACCCGGCCGTGCGGGATCGACCCGAACCGTGACGACACGCGGACATCCCCCGGACGGACCACGGCGCTGGCGGCGCCTCCGGGCCGGGGCTAACGTTCGAAGTGCTTCGTCCCCTGACGGACGGAGCCACGGCCGTCGGAGAACCTGGCCAGGTCCGGCGGCCGTACTCCTGTGCTCTGACGGCTCCCCGGACGCACCCCGTAGGCTGGCGCCCGAGACGACGCCCGCGAACCGGATCCCAGGAGCCGCCGTGATCACCCCCGTTTCACCCGTCCTGGTGATCGGCGAGTGCGTCGCCGACATCGTCCGCACCGACGGCGCCCCCGACCGGGTGCACCCCGGCGGCAGCCCGGCCAACCTCGCGTACGGCCTGGCCCGGCTGGGCCGGCCGGCCGTGCTGCTCACCGAACTGGGACCGGACGCCAACGGGCGGCTGATCCGCACGCACCTGGAGTCGGCCGGGGTCGAGGTCCGGGCCGCCGAGGTGGCGCGGACGCCCTCGGCGGTGGTGCGGCTGGACGGGCAGGGGCGGGCGCAGTACACCTTCGACATCGGCTGGACCCTCCCGCCGGCCGAGCTCTCCGACGCCCCCGCCGCGATCCACCTCGGCTCGATCGGCGCGGTCACCGAACCGGGCGCGGCCTCGGTGCTGGCCCTGGTGCGGCGGTGGCGGGGCCGGGCGCAGGTCAGCTACGACCCGAACGTGCGCCCCGCGCTGATGGGCGAGCGGGCGGAGGCCGTCCGCCGGGTCGAGCGCTGCGTGGCGCTCAGCGACCTGGTCAAGGCGAGCGACGAGGACCTCGCCTGGCTCTACCCGGGCGAGCCCGTCGAGGCGGTCGCCGGGCGCTGGCTCACCCTCGGCCCCGCCGTGGTCGCCGTCACCCTCGGCGCGGCGGGTGCCGTCGCGCTGACCGCCGAGGGCGGCCGGGAACAGGTGGCGGCCGTCCCGGTGCCGGTCGCGGATACCGTCGGCGCCGGTGACTCCTTCATGGCCGCCTTCCTGCACGCCCGCGCCTGCGGCGCAGGCCTCTCCGACTGCCTCACCCAGGCCGTCACCGCCGCCGCCGTGACCGTCTCCCGCCCCGGCGCCAACCCGCCCTCGGCCGCCGAACTGGCGGACGCCCTGGGGCGGTACGCGGACGCCGACGCGGTGTGCGTCCCAGGCCCTGTCAGGCAGCCGCGGTGAGGTCCTTGCCGTACCAGATCTCGGAGTAGGGCCCGGTCTCGCCGTACGCCGGTATCTCCCGGTAGCCGTTGCGCAGGTACAGGGCGCGGGCCTCGACCAGGTCGAGGCGGGTGTCGAGGACGATCCGCTCGGCGCCCAGGGAGCGGGCGGCCTCGTCGACCGCGGCGAGCAGCCGGGCGCCGCCGCCGGTGCCGCGCAGGCCGGGGCGGACGAAGACGCGGGTGAGCTCGACGGTGGTGGCGTCGTAGCGTCGCAGACCGGCACAGGACTGGGCCGCGCCGTCGTAGCGGCCGAGCAGGAAGAGACCGGTGGGGGCGGCCAGGTCGTCGCTGGGGGAGTCGGCGAGGCCGGACTCCAGCTGCTCCGGGGTGCCCTCCCGGCCCAGGTGGAGGCGGTAGTAGCGGTTGGCCACGTCGTAGTAGTACTCGCGCAGCAGCGCCTCGGCCTCGGGGGAGGTCACGTCGGCCGTGGTGATGGTCCAGAGGTCGGAGCGGCTGGGCGCGGTGTCGGTCATGCGCGCATGATCCACTGCCGGGAGGCGTGGCCGCAAAGGGTTTTCGTGCCGGTTCCGGAGGATTCGGCAAAGGAACGGCAAGGCGACCGGCGTGCCGTTGCCCCGGGTGAGTGACGGGGGGATTGGCGGGGGTGCACCGCGGGGGAGCAGTGCAGCTATGAACGGACCATCAGTTTGTCGCATTAGCGTGAGTTTGAGGGGGAGTCAGAAGAGGATCGGCCTGCTCGCCGCCGTCTGCCTCACCGCCGTGGTGGCCGGCTGCGCCGGACCCGCCGCCCAGCCGGAGCCCGCCCCCGCCGCCGAAGCCCCCGCCGCCGGAGCGTCCGCCGCCGGAGCCGTCGCAGCGTCCGAGGCCGCCGACCGCGGCGCCGTCGCCCGCCCCCCGGCCGCGCCGCCGGTGCTCCCCGGGCTGGCCCGCCAGGAGGAGGAGACCAGCAGGGAGGCGGTCGCCCGCCAGGCGGACGCGGCCCGCGCCGCCCTGGAGACCGCACAGCGCTGGGGCCTCGACCGCCCGCCACTGAAGGCCCCGCCCCGCCCCGCGACCAGGACCGCGCTCACCCCGGTGCAGGGCGTCAAACTGAAGGACGGCCGCCCGCCCGTGGTGTTCCGGGTGCCGACCCAGGACAAGGTGGTCTTCCTGACCATCGACGACGGCTACGAGAAGGACCCGGAGTTCTCCCGGATGGCCCGGGAACTGGGCATCCCGCTCAGCGCCTTCCTCTCCGACTACCTCGTCCGCGACAACTACGGCTACTTCCGGGACCTGCACAAGCAGGGCGTGGAGATCAACAACCACACGATCAACCACCGCAACCTCAAGGTCCTCGACTACGAGACCCAGCGCCAGGAGATCTGCAACCAGCAGGACCAGCTGGAGCAGCAGATCGGCGTCCGCCCCCGGCTGTTCCGGCCGCCGTACGGCGAGTACAACGACGACACCCTGCGGGCGGCCGCCTCCTGCGGGGTGCAGGCGGTGCCGCTGTGGAACGAGGAGGCCTTCCCGGACCACATGGAGTGGCGCTACGACGATCGCAAGCTCCACCCGGGCGACATCATCCTCACCCACTTCCGCGGCATCTCCGACTGGAAGGCCACCATGCCCGACCTGCTGCGCAAGGTGGTCAACGACGTCACCGCGGCCGGCTTCTCGCTGGGCCGCCTGGACGACTACCTGTAGGGACGGCCTCAGCCGAGCGAGAGGGCGTCGAGGTACACCCAGGCGCCCTCGTGCCGCACGAACCGGCTGTGCTCGGTGAGCACGCCCTCCTCGCCGCCCTCGGTCCAGTGCGCCCGGAAGGCGACGGTGCCCTCGGCGTGGAAGGCGCCGCCCTCGCTGGTGGAGACCACCTCCAGGCGGGTCCAGCGCAGCGCCGGGTCGAAGTCCACCTCGGCGGGCCGGGTGTCCGGGTGCCAGGTGCGCAGCAGGTAGGCCTCGTCCTGGGCGGCGAAGGCGCTGAACCGGGAGCGCATCAGCGACTCGGCGGTGGTGGCCTTCGCCTGGCCGCGGTGCAGCCGGCCGCAGCAGTCGCCGTAGGCGGCGGGCAGGCCGCACGGGCACGGGGAGGACGGCAGCAGCCGGGGAGCGGCGGGGCGGGGCGCGGAACGACGTCGGGACATGCCGTCCATTCTCCCCCACGGCCGGCGGCCGCACGCCGGGCCCGTCCCTCCCCGGTCGGGAGGGACGGGCCCGGTGGTGCTACTTCGCCCGCTGGAAGGAGTAGTTGAACTCGGCGCTGCCGAAGTGGCCCATCATCCGGAGCCAGAACGGCATCATCATCTCGGTCGCCCGGGCGCCCGTGATGTCCCCGAGGTCGACGATCCACCCGGCCGGCCAGCCGAACTCGCCCAGCAGCGCGACCGTCTCGGCCTTGGCGTCGGCGTCGTTCCCGGCGATGAACAGGTTGTGCTCCCCGGCCAGCTTGGCCGGCTCGACCATCAGCGCGCAGTTCAGGGTGTTGAGCGCCTTCACCACCCTGGCCCCGGGGAACTCGCGCTGGATCTGCTCGCCGACGCTGTCGGTGTTCACCGGGGCGAGGGTGACGTCGCCGTCGGGGCCGAACACCAGTGGGTTGGAGACGTCGATCAGCAGCTTCCCGGTGAGATGCTCGGCCCCGGCCGCGCGCAGCGCCGCCAGGGAGACCGTCCCGCCGGTGGCGTTCAGCACCACCTCGCCGAAGGCCGCCGCCTCGGCGAAGGTCCCGGTGCTCCCGCCGGGGCCGGCCTGCTCGGCCCAGGTCAGCCCCTTCTCGTTGTCTTTGCCGCGGGAGCCCAGCATCACCTGGTGGCCGAGCGAGACGAGCTTGGTTCCCAGGGTCTGGCCGACCATGCCGGTGCCGATGATTCCGATGTGCACTTCTTCCCCGTCCGTCCGGTGTCGTCCGCCCTTCGAGGAGCGGCCGCGACGAACCATAGTTGACGTTCCGTCACTGTGTGCGGAAACCGGGGCGTCACATGGTGCTGCTGCCCGCGTTCGCGACGGCGACCAGCTCCACCGCCAGCGCCGCCACCGGGGCGAGCGAGATCACCACGCGGGCCCTGCGGAACAGCCAGGCGGCGGGCCACTGGAGGAGCACCGCGATCTGCGCCGCCTTCAGGGCGAGCGCGGCGGCCTTCAGGTACGGCTCGGCGGGGCAGGAGGCGTTGGAAGTGCACGGATCGGTGGCCATCGCGCCGAGGCCCAGCAGCAGGAAGGCGGGGGCCATCAGCATCAGGGTCACCGCGGTCGAGATCAACGGGGCCAGCCACCAGCTGCCGCGGACGGACCGGGTCGGGGCGGCCGCGGTGGGCACGGATTCGCTCATGCGCCCATGCTCCCGGCCGCCCCCGCCGCCCCGGCAGCGGTGAGCTACTCAGTTCGACCGGGTACGGCTACTCAGCCGCGCGGCTCGCCGAACCAGCGGCGCAGTGCCAGGTCCAGCCCCTCCGGGTCGGCGTCCCCGGGAGCGCAGGCCCAGGCGACGTACCCGTCGGGGCGCAGCAGCAGTGCGCCGGCCGGCGGCTGCGCGCAGTCGGCGGTCACCACGTCGACCCGGTCCTTCCAGGCCGCCGCGAGGTCGGCGAGCCCGAGCCCGCCGCGGCTCAGGTCGAGCAGCAACGGCCGCCCACCGCAGGTGAGTTCGGCGAGTCGGACGTCCCCGTCGGCAGTGCCGAGGGTGAGTTCCGGGACGAAGCCGCCGGCCAGCGGGTGCGGGCAGTCGGTGTCGTAGCGGACGTCGCTGCCCGCCATCAGCGCGGCTATCCGGGCGAGGTTGTCCTCGTGGGAGAGCAGTTCGCCGACCAGGGCGCGCAGCGCGGTGACCTCGGGGCCGGGGGACATCAGCGCGATCTGCGCCTGGGAGTGCATGAACACCCGCTCGCCGACCGGGTGGCGTTCGCGCTGGTAGCTGTCCAGCAGGCCGGGCGGGGCCCAGCCGTGGAGGTCGGCGGCCAGCTTCCAGCCGAGGTTGGCGGCGTCCTGCAGGCCGAGGTTGAGTCCGGGCCCGCCGGTGGCGGCGTGCACGTGGGCGGCGTCGCCGACCAGCAGGACGCGGCCTTCGCGGTAGCGCTCGGCGAGCCGGGTGTTGTGGCCGGCGGTGCGCCGCGGGGTGAACGGGCCGGCGGTACGGGCCGGGGCGAGTTCGAGGTCGGCGCCGGTGACCCGGCGGATGCTGGCGCGCAGCTCGTCCAGGGTGAGCGGGGCCCGCTGGTCCACCGGCGGGCCGCCCCACTCCAGGGTGGCGATCATGACGGCGTCCGGGTTGAAGGGGGAGATGACGAACACGCCGTGCTCGGTGCGGGTGTGGGTGTACGGGCGGAACGGGGTCGGGCAGCCGGGCAGCAGGACCTCGCCGCTGTCGGTGATGCCGACCCCCTCGGGCGGCAGCACGTGGGCGATGCGGGAGACCGGGTCGGGCGAGGTGATGCCGGGGAAGCCGATCCCGGCGAGCTTGCGGACGGTGCTGCGGCCGCCGTCCGCGCCGACCAGGTAGCGGGCCCGCAACCGCCCGGCGCCGTCGGGGCCGTGGAGGTCGACGGTCACCCTGGTCGCGTCCTGAGCGAGGCCGGTGACCTCGTGGTCGCGGCGCACGGTGACACCCAGTTCGAGGGCGCGTTCCTCCAGCACCTCCTCGATCCGGTGCTGCGGTACGGGCACGGCGTGCAGCGGGTTCGCGTCGAGCCGGTGCAGTTCCAGTGGGAAGGCACCGAAGACGAAGCGCGGTACGGGCTGCGGCGCGCCCGGGGCGCCGCTGAGCGGCTCGTGGAGGCCGCGGTGGTCGAGCAGTCGGAGCACCTGGCCGACCAGGCCGTTGGCCTTCTGCTCGCCGGAGCGCGCGGGCAGCCGGTCCAGCACCACCGGCTGGACTCCGGCCAGCGCCAGTTCGCAGGCCAGGAACAGCCCGACCGGGCCGGCGCCGACGATGATGACGTCGTTGGTCATCTCGAATCCCCCTCTGAGACGGTTCGTTCATGAAGACGACGGTTCGGGCAGCCCGGCGGCCAGCTGACGCAGCGCCTCGGCGAACAGCGACTTGAAGGGCACCACGGGATCGGCACTCAGGTAGTGCTCGTTGGAGACCTGCAGCGCGGAGAGCGCGGCCGAGGCGACCAGCTTCGGGTAGAGGTCCCGGTCGGCGTCGGTGCCGGTCCGGGCGGCGATCGCTGCGGTGAGCTCGGCCCGGGTCTCCGCGCCGCCGCGGAACAGCTCGGCCTGGAGCGAGGGCTCGCGCAGCAGCAGCCGTACGGCGGCGATCCAGCCCGGGTCGGGCGCCTCGTCCGCACCGTCGAAGGGTTCGACGAGCGCCTGGGCCAGCGCCTCCCAGAGCGGTTCCGCCGCCGGGCGGGCCCGCAGGGCCTCGGCGGCCCGCAGGATCCGGCTGCGGTGCCGGAACACGATCGCCTCGGCCTTGCTGGAGAAGTAGTTGTTGTAGGTGCGCGGGGACACCCCGGCCGCGGCCGCGATGTCCTCCACCCGGACGTTCTCCAGTCCCCGTTCCACCGCCAGGCACAGTGCCGCCCAGCTCAGTGCCTCCCGCGTCGCGGCCTTCTTCCGTTCCCGCAGACCGGGCTGCCCGTTCGTCATGGCCACCACTGTGCCGCGAAAAGTGCGCGCCACGCAATAGTGCGCGACACGCAAGTTTTTCCGGGCTTCCGGGGCTTTGGCGAGCCGCCCGCCACCTGCGGTTCGTCGCTGGTAGTAGTTGCCTGGTTGCGGAGCGATGCCCCGTAGGAGCCCACTCCCGCAGGAATTCCGGCGGGACGACTCGACAGGACTTGAGGAGCGGTCATGGGTGGCAGACAGCGTCCGCCGCGAGCGCGGACCCCGCGCCAGGGCAGGCCGGCCGGCGGCGGCCGGGTGAACTCCCGGGTGGAGATCGCCCGGATCGAGGGCTACCTGGCCTGGGAGGCCGAGGTCGCGGCGGCCGAGCGGGACGCCCGGGCCTTCGCCGCGCAGTTCCGCTGGCTGCCGGACGCCGAGCGGGAGAGCCTCGAACAGGCCTATGCCGCAGACCGGTTGCGCTATGCCGAGGAGGTCGTGGACCGCGCCGTCCAGCGCTGCCGCCGACTGGCCGCCCGCTACCGCGCCGAGTGCCGCCGGATCTGCACCCGCTGGGCGGCGCTCTGCCTGTCCGTCACCATCGCGGCGGCGCTGTTCGCCGTCGTCCCGGCGGCCCTGCGGCTCTGAACGCCGCTGGGTGCGTCCTCAGCACGACGGGGGCCCGCTGCGCCGGACGGCACAGCGGGCCCCCGTGGTGTCGGGACCGGGATCAGTGGTGGCCGTGGCCGCTGCTGATCTCCTCGTGCTCCTCGACGGTGGGCTTGGCGATCTGGCTGCCCTCGCCGTAGAAGCCGCGGGACAGCTTGGCCCGGGTGCGGGTCCACAGACCGGCCCGGCGGACCACGCCGTTCTCGTCCACCTCGGGCTCCAGCACCACCGGCTCGGGCTGCTCGTGCGCGGTGAGGGTGAACATCCGGCCCTGCGACAGCGGCGCGTGCACCTCGACGTACTCGCCGTGCTGCAGCCGATTGATGACGCCGGTCTCCCGGCCGTGCAGTACCTTCTCCTTGTCGCGGCGCTGCAGGCCCAGGCACCACCGCTTGGTGATCACGAAGAGGACCACCGGCACGGCGAAGAAGCCGGCCCGCACCGCGTAGGTGATCGCGTTGATCGACAGGCGGAAGTGGGTCGCCAGCAGGTCGTTGCCGCCACCGGCCAGCAGGAGCAGGTAGAGGCCCATCCAGGCCACGCCGAAGGCGGTGCGGACCGGGTGGTTGCGCGGACGGTCGGCGATGTGGTGCTCGCCGCGGTCCCCGGTGACCCAGGCCTCCAGGAACGGCCAGCACCAGATGACCAGCAGGAGGGTCGGGAAGACCAACAGCGGGATGAACACCCCGAGGTTCAGGGTGTGGCCGCCCCAGACGCTGATCTCCCAGCCGGGCATCACCCGGATCAGGCCCTCGGAGAAGCCCATGTACCAGTCCGGCTGGGCGTCCGTGGACACCTGGTCGGGCCGGTACGGGCCGTACGCCCAGATCGGGTTGATCGTGGCGATCGCCGACATGACCGCGATCACGCCGAAGACCAGGAAGAAGAAGCCGCCCGCCTTGGCCATGTAGACCGGCATCAGCGGCATGCCGACCACGTTCTCGTTGGTGCGGCCGGCCCCGGCGAACTGGGTGTGCTTGTGGTAGAAGACCAGGATCAGGTGGGCCGCGAGCAGGCCCACCATGATGCCCGGGATCAGCAGGATGTGGACGGTGAACAGCCGCGGGATGATGTCGGTCCCCGGGAACTCGCCGCCGAACATGAAGAACTGCAGGTAGCTGCCGACGATCGGGACGGCCAGGATCGCGCCCTCCATGAAGCGGATGCCCGTGCCGGAGAGCAGGTCGTCGGGCAGCGAGTAGCCCATGAAGCCGTCGAACATGCCGAGGATCAGCAGCAGCGCCCCGAAGACCCAGTTGATCTCGCGCGGCTTGCGGAAGGCGCCGGTGAAGAACACGCGCAGCATGTGGGTCAGCATCGAGGCGATGAAGACCACGGCCGCCCAGTGGTGGATCTGGCGCATCAGCAGGCCGCCGCGGACCTCGAAGCTGATGTTGATCGTGGAGGCGTAGGCCTCGGACATCCGGATGCCCTTGAGCGGGACGTACGAGCCGTCGTAGACGACCTCGCCCATGCTCGGGGTGAAGAAGAGGGTCAGCCAGACGCCGGTCAGGATGATGATGACGAAGGTGTAGAGCGCGATCTCGCCCAGCATGAAGGACCAGTGGTCGGGGAAGATCTTGCGCAGGTTGGACTTGGCCAGGGAGTAGATGCCGAGCCTGCCGTCGGTCCAGTCGGCGAGGGCCTCGGCCTTGTTGGCCGGCTTGGCGCGCGTGCTGTTCACCGGTCCCGGCTGCGAATGCAGTTCGGTGCTCACGACGGGCTCCCCGGCGTTCCCGGCGTGCCGTGGTGGAGGCCCGCCGGCGGGAACGCCGGCCGACGAAGTGTTGTGATCATGGGACCTCTCGATACGGGCCCGCCGGGCGGACCGGCGCGCGGACCTGGGCGGTTCGCTGGACCCGTTGCTCAGGGTGATGGAGCGCTTACTCTGTCATGCTGTCGGCAGGGGGCCGACTGTGCACGTCCATCGGGCCGTCCGGCCGCGCGTGTCGGGCCGGACGGGGGTTCCTGACGCCCGATCGGCTGGCCCCCGGTCGGCGCAACGGGGGCGATGCTGCGCTCGGGTGCAGCTGGAGCGTGTCGGTGCGCGCCGCGTCCGGGCGCCGCGAGGGCCTGGGCCTACGCTGCGCCAATGGTGGATCACCGTGAACTCTTCGAGGACGTCACCGAGGCCTTGGCCCGCGCCGGGTTCGACACCGCGCCGGGCGCCTCGCCCCTGTCGATCGGCCGCCACCCCGAGGGTGTGGTGGTCGGCTGGTCCCCGGGCGAGGAGCCGGACGGACCGCCGTCCGGCCTGGCGCGGGCGGCGGTGACCGCAGCCGCCGCGCTCGTTCTGCGGGAACGGGGCCTCCTGGTCACCGAGACGGGGGAGGGGGACCTGCTGGTGCGCTGCGCCGAACCGGTGACGGTCCCTCCGGAGGCGGAGCCCGATGCGGCGCCCGAGCAGTGGTGGGGGTGACGAAGATCTCTTCCTGGTGGCGGCGGCGTGCCGGGTTGGCCGACGCATGGGTGTTCCCATACCGAACCCTTACCTGAACGCGGGGTGCAGTTGACCTCGGCGGCTCTAAGGTTTGCCTAAGCTAAGCGAAGCGCCCTGGACCTCTCCGTCCGGGGCGTTAGCCGTGCCCGTTCCGCCGGCACCCCCGGCGGGGCGGTCGAGGACAGGTACAACCCGGGGCGGCCCGGGGGAGGAGCCCGCTGCATGTGGGATGAGGCGTTTCCCAGCTTTCTGATCGGGCTGCGCGAAGGGCTGGAAGCCGGCCTGATCGTGTCGATCCTGGTCGCCACGCTGGTCCGGGCCGGCCAGAAGGGCCGACTGCCCCAGGTGTGGACCGGTGTCGCGGCGGCCGTCGCGCTCAGCCTCAGCTTCGGCGCGGTGCTCACCTTCACCGCCGCCAACCTCTCCGGCCACGCCCAGGAGGCGTTCGGCGGGGTGCTGAGCCTGATCGCGGTCGGCTTCGTCACCGCGATGGTGTTCTGGATGCGCCGCTCGGCGCGCACCCTCTCCGCCGACCTGAAGGAGAAGGTCCAGGCCTCGCTGGCGATGGGCGCGGGCGCGCTGGTGTTCACCAGCTTCCTCGCGGTCGCCCGCGAGGGACTCGAGACCTCGCTCTTCCTGTGGACCAACGCGCGCACCGCCGGGGAGTCCACCGGCCCGCTGATCGGCGCCGCCGTCGGCCTGCTGCTCTCGGTGGGCCTGTGCTGGGGCCTGTACCGCCGGGCCCTGAAGATGAACCTCACCAAGTTCTTCACGATCACCGGCGCCGGCCTGATCGTCGTCGCCGCGGGCGTGCTCGGCTACGGCCTGCGCGACCTCCAGGAGTCCGGGCTGGTCGGCGGCGGCAGCACGTACGCCTTCGACCTGAGCGGGCACCTGGACGCCTCCTCCTGGTACGCGACGCTGGTCCAGGGCACCCTCAACCTGACCGTCACCATGACGGTCCTCCAGGTCGTCGGCTACATCGCCTACCTGAGCATCGTGATGACGCTCTTCATCGAGGGCGTTCGCGGCGGCAAGGCGGCCCCGGCGGCCGCTCCCGCCGAGCCGACGAAGGCGGACGCCGGCGAGCCGGACGCCGGGAAGACCGAGCAGCCGGTGCGCACCGGCCGTCCGCGCTGGGTGCTGCCGACCGCGGCGATCGCCGTCCCGGTCGTGGTGGCCGGCGCCGTGATCGCCGTCAGCGACGGCAAGCAGGACAGCTCCGCCACCGTCGCGGTCTCCGAGAAGGAGTGCGGCAAGGGCTTCGGCAGCCCCCAGCCCGGCCAGCAGGTGTTCCAGATGCACAACACCGGCGACAAGGTCTCCGAGGTCTACCTGGTCAACCCGGGCAGCGGCGCCGTCTACGGCGAGATCGAGGGCCTCGCCCCCGGCACCACCCGCGCGCTCACCGCCACCATCGGCTCCGGCGACTACGCCTGGCGCTGCGTGCCCACCGGCGGAACGTCCGTCACCTCCGCCACCGTGCACGTCACCGGCGGCGCCGAGGTCAAGGCCGTCAAGCCGGTCTCCGAGGACGACCTCAAGGCCCCGCTGGACAGCTACAAGGACTACGTCAACAAGGGCCTCGCGACGCTGATGACGCAGACCCAGAAGATCCAGACCGACGTGCGGGCCGGCGACCTGGCCACCGCCAAGGCCGACTGGCTCACCGCCCACCTGCAGTACGCCTCGCTCGGCGCCGCCTACGGCACCTTCGCCGACCTCGACAAGAAGATCGACGGCCGCCCCGACGGCTACGCCGACAAGGCCCAGGACCCGGGCTTCACCGGCTTCCTGCGCCTGGAGTACGGCCTCTGGCACGGCCAGTCGGCCGCCGACCTGACGCCCGTCGCCGACGAGCTCGCCCAGAACGTCGCCAAGCTGGTGCACGACTTCCCCGCCCAGGACTTCGACCCGGGCGACCTCCCGCTGCGCGCCCACGAGATCCTGGAGAACACCCTCCAGTTCGAGCTGACCGGCGACACCGACATGGGCAGCGGCACCAATCTGGCCACCACCCAGGCCAACCTGGCGGGCACCCAGGAGCTGCTGACCCTGCTGCAGCCGCTGCTCGACGAGCGCGACCCGCAGGTGCTGGTCCGGGTCAACGCCGGGATGAAGCGGGTCGGCGACCTGGTCGCGGCCGCCCGCACCGCCGACGGCTGGACCCCGCTCGACAAGCTGCCCGCCGACGCCCGGCGCCAGCTGAACGGCGCCACCGGCCAGCTGCTCGAAGACCTCTCGCCCGTCCCCGCCCTGCTCGAGATCCGGAAGGCCGCCTGATGACCGACCACACCGCAGCCGCCGGTTCCTGCCCGTTCCCGCACACCGCCGCCGCCGTCGAGCCGGTCGTCGAGCAGGGCGGCTGCCCGGCCGGTCCGGCCCGCCGCAGCTTCGTCCGGGCCGCGCTCGGCGCGGGCGCCGGGGCCGCCGTGCTGGCCGGCGGGGCGTTCAGCCTCGGGGCCGAGCCGGCCGCCGCCGGGGACACCCACCAGACGAAGACCGGCGCCGTCCCGTTCCACGGCGACCACCAGGCCGGCATCACCACCCCGGCCCCCGGCTACGCGGCCTTCATCTCCTGCCAGGTGATAGCCCAGGACCGCAAGGGCCTGGAGGACCTGTTCAGGACCCTGACCGAGCGGATCCGCTTCCTCACCGCCGGCGGCACCCCGCCCGACCTCGGCGTCGGCGCCCCGCCGTCCGACAGCGGCATCCTCGGCCCCACCGTGCCCACCGACAACCTCACCGTCACCGTCGGCGTCGGCGCCTCGCTGTTCGACGACCGATACGGGCTGGCCAAGGCCAAGCCGGTCAAGCTGACGCCGATGAAGACCTTCCCCAACGACAACCTGCAGGCCGGCGAACTGCACGGCGACCTCTCGCTGCAGATCTGCGCCGACCGGCAGGACACCGTGCTGCACGCGCTGCGCGACATCACCCGGCACACCCGCGGCGCGCTGCAGATCCTCTGGCGGATCGACGGCTTCCAGAACCAGTCCCGCCCGGACGGCGCCCAGCGCAACCTGCTCGGCTTCAAGGACGGCATCGTCAACCCGGACACCACCTCCAGCCGGGAGATGGACCGGCTGATCTGGGTCAACGACGGCATGGGCGAGCCCGCCTGGGCGACCGGCGGCAGCTACCAGGTGATCCGGATCATCCGGATGCTGATCGAGTTCTGGGACCGGGTCAAGCTCAGCGAGCAGGAGAAGATGTTCGGCCGCCGCCGCGACACCGGCGCGCCGCTGGACGGCCATCAGGAGAACGACGCGCCGGACTACGGCAAGGACCCGGACGGCAAGGCGATCCCGCTCAACGCGCACATCCGCCTGGCCAACCCGCGCACCGCCGACACCGACACCTCGCGCATCCTGCGCCGCGGCTTCAACTACGACCGGGGCATCGACAAGGCGGGCAACCTGGACATGGGCCTGGTGTTCTGCTGCTACCAGCAGGACGTGGTGCGGCAGTTCGAGGCCACCCAGACCCGGCTGATCGACGAGCCGCTGGTGGACTACATCTCGCCGACCGGCGGCGGGTACTTCTTCGTCCTGCCGGGCGTGAAGGACAACGCCGACTGGCTCGGGCGGGGGCTGCTGGCCGCCGTCTGACCCGAATCCGCAGGTAGTGGTGGGGGTTCGTGGCTGATACGACGACAGGTGTCCCTGTGGGTTTGAGATGATCGAGGTTCTCTACGCCTG
>NZ_JBITZP010000046.1:0-59766 GCF_044546945.1 Kitasatospora sp. NPDC053057
CATCGCCCTCGTCATGCTCTGCCTCGGCGGCAACCGACCCACCCTGCCACGCCGCCAACCCGCATGATCACACCCACAGGTACATCAGAAGAGCCTCAAAACGCCCCTGTGTCGACGCGATGGACCCAGCTGTAACAGTGGAGGGCCGATCAGGGCGCCGTGTCCGGCGGGGTGTCGAGCGGGCTTCGGGCGGGTCGGGGGCGGCCGGGTGTCGAGCGGGTCGAGGTCGGCCGGGCCCGGGTGGGTCAGTGGGCTGCCGACGGCGGAGCGCCGTGCTCCCGGGCAGCCGCGTCCTCCTGCTGCCGCAGCCAGGCCGTGTACACCGGGTTGCGAGTCACCGCGTCCGCATGCACCGCCCTGGCGTAGCACAGCACTTCGTCCGCGAGCCTCCGCGTGAGCGCGCGCGGACGCCAGCAGATCAGCTGACGCCAGCTCAACTGGGCAGGTGTCAGCGGAATCACCACGACTCCCGGTGGCGGAGGGAACGTCGCCCGGCACAGCGCGGCGGCCCGGTTCGAGCGGACGAGGTGAAGGCAGGAGGCCGCGTCGGCCTCGTACACCGTCCGGGGCAGGAAGCCCGCGCGCACGCAGGCGGCCGCGAAGCACTCGCCGAAGCAGCCCTCACCGGGCGGCAAGGCCCAGCGCTCGCCCGCGAGTTGTTCGAGTCCAAGCTCCCGTTCCCGCGCCAGCGGATGATCCTCGGAGAGCAGGGCGAACACCGGGTCGACGGTGATCTCGCGCCATTCCAGTCGTTCGTCCCCCGTCGACTTGCGGTGCCCGCAGCGCCCGGTGAGGGCGACGTCCAACCGCCCGTCGACCACGCGAGTCACCAACTCCGAGGCCGAGGTGGACGACTGGGTGCTCACTGTCAGCTCGGGCCGGGCCGTCACCAGTCGGTCGACCAGCGCGCCCAGGAACGGACCGTGGGTCGCCCCCAGGCGTAGCTCGCTGTCCTCGCGCGCCGCGGTCGCGAAGCGCAGGGCGTCCTCCTGCAGTTGACGCATCGCGGGCAGCAGCACCCGGCTCCGCTCCAGGACCAGGACGCCCAGCGGGGTCGGTTGCACGCCCTCCCGGCCGCGCTCGAACAGCCGCCCACCCATGGCGGCTTCGATCCGTTTCAGCTGGGTGGAGAGCGCCGATTGGGCGAGTCCCAGGCGGTCCGCCGCTTTGGTCACGCTTCCGGCGTCGGCGATGGCCCGGATCATCCTGAGATGACGAAACTCCAGCTCCATGACGCAGAACCTATACGGCAGGAATGGCGGAGAATAGTCACCGAAGTGAAGATCCGACGGAAGTTCTGGATTGCGGCGAATTCCGGGGAAATGGTGGGACCCTTCCGGTCGCCGCCGGGAGGAGGGCGGCCGCCAGTGCCTTCTCACAACGGGGGAGTGCGGGAAGGGACTGTCAGAAGACCGGAAGGGGCCCGGATTCGGGCCCGGCGGCCGACTTCACGACCGGCAGTCCGGGGTCTTTTCGGAGCCGGACCGGAGTTTCCTCGGCAGTGGCATCCGGCCCCGACGATACCACGTTCGCCGAGACTGATGTTAGCGATAACATTGCGCTCGTCATTACCTTCGCCATACCTGGGGCCGACCGGCGGGAGGCGGAGTGCCGAACCCTGCTCCGGGGAGCTCGCGCCGCCTGCCGCGGCGACTCTCCGGCGACGCGTTCCAGCAGGATGCGGGCGGAGGTCTCGCCGGCCGTGCTGGTCATGTAGTCGGCGACGATCCGGCGGGCCTCCGCCTTGTCCTTCTCGGGTACGGCGTCCGGCATCACGAAGCCCGGATCGGCGCGCCGCATGTCCTCCAGCACCGCGTAGTACTCGTGTCGCAGCAATGACCAGATCACGGCGTCGTGGTGCTGTCCGTCCAGGTAGAAGTACTCGCGCAGGATGCCCTCCAGGACGAATCCGCCGGGTGCCCGCTACGCCCCGCCTGCGACGCGCGCGCAGCGGCGACCGCCTGCCGGTTCAGGCGGCGGCGGCCAGGTCGGCGCGGCCGAAGAGCAGGGCGTAGCCGCGCGGGAGGCGGGTGAGGAGGCGGTCGGTGAGGTCCTGGTCGGCGACGGTGGCGAGGGCGGTCAGCACGGAGGAGGCGTCCCAGCGGGCGGCCGTCAGGGTGGTGCCGAGGGTGCGGGCGAGGGCCTCGACGAAGGCGGGGGCGCTGACGGGTTCGGGCAGCGGGATCTGGGCGGCGAACACGGCTCGGGCCCGTTCGGGCAGGGCGGCGGCCAGGTCGCAGCGCTCCTCGCCGGTCAGCTGGGCCCCGAGCTGGGTCAGGACGGCGGTCAGGACGCGGTCGGCTTCCTCGTCGGTGCGGTAGCGGCCGTTGCTGCGGACCTGCTGGATCAGGCGGCGGTGCCGGGTCATGGGGCGTGGCCTTCCGGGGCGGGCCGCCGCGGTATGCGCGGCGGCGCGTGGCGGGAGCGGGGACGGGAGTCAGCGGTGGGGGTCAGGGGCGGTGGCCGGGAGCGGGACGGCCGAAGAGCAGCTCGTAGCCGGGCGGCAGTTGGAGCAGGACGCGTTCCATGAGTTCGTCACCGGCCGCGTCGGCGACCGTGGACAGCACGGCGCCGATGTCCCAGAGCGCGGTCTGTTCGGTGGCGCCCTCGATCCAGGCGGCGGCGGCGCGCACGAAGCGTTCCGGGCTGAGCGGCTCGGCCGCCTGCAGGGGGTTGAGCAGGACCAGGGCGAGGGCCTCGGGCAGGCGGGCCGCGAGCTGGGCCCGCACGTCGCCCACCAGGTGGGCGCCGAGCAGGGCCAGCACGACGCGGGCCGCGCGTTCGGCCTCGCCGGCGGTGTCGTATTCGCCGCGTTCGTGGATCTGTTCCAGGAACGTCTCCCATCGGAGCGTCACGGCGGATCCTCCCTTCGACGCCGGGCCGTCCGTTCGCGGGGTCGTGCGACGGTCTCGGTGGGCAGGTGATGGGGAGCAGGTGGTGATCAAGACCGGCGAGTTCGAACAGCCGGGCCACGGAGCGGCAGACACCCCGCAGAACGAGCTGTGAGCCCTGCCGGTCGGCCTGGTCGCGGGCCCGGACCAGGGCGCGCAGGCCCGAACAGTCCATGAACGTCACGCCCGACAGGTCGACCACCACCTCGCGGTGTGCGGCCAGCGCACGGGCCAGGTCACGGTACAGGCGGGGCGCGGTGTCGAGGTCGATCTCGCCGCGCGCCCGCACCACGAACGGAACGGGGACCTGGTCGTACATGGGGGTACTCGTTGTCCCGCCCGCCCGCGCACGGCGGGCGGGCTCGGAGGGGAACGGGCGAGGACCTCTCGCGTGCCCCGGGGGGTTCTCGGGGCGGCGCGGGTTGGTACCGGGGCCGGATCAGGCCTGGATCTGCTTGCGGGTACCGCTGTGACTGATCTCGACCTTGCGGGGCTTGGCCCGCTCGGCGACGGGGATGCGGAGGGTCAGGACGCCCTCATCGTAGTCCGCGGTGATTCCCTCGGGGTCGAGCGTGTCGGAGAGCATGACCTGCCGCGAGAACACGCCGAGCGGCCGTTCGGACAGCTCCCACTTCACGTCGTCGCCCTGGTGGCGGGGACGGCGCTCCGCCTTGACGGTCAGCATGTTCCGCTCGACGTCGATGTCGATCGCGTCCGGGTCCACCCCGGGCAGGTCGAAGCAGATCACGTACTGGTCGCCGGCGCGGTACGCGTCCAGCGGCATCGGCGTGGGCCGGGACCAGGTGCCGGTCGTGCCCAGGAACTGCTGGGTCAGCCGGTCCAGCTCGCGGAACGGGTCGGTGCGCAACAGCATCGCGAAACACCTCCACTCGGATCGATGGGTGCCAGTGCGCTTCACCTGGAACCGTTGTAGCACGTCGTCCGTCCGATGACAAATGGTAGATGTCATCGTTAGCATGACGGTATGAGCGAGAAGCCCCCGAAGTCCGCGACCGCCCCCGCCGAGCCCGTCTCCTTTCCCGCCGCCGCGGCGGCGCTGGCCGCCATCGACGACGCCGTCCGCACCGCCCAGGCCCCCGACGCCGCCCGGCCCCGTGCGGGCGCGCCGCGTCAGGCTCCCGAGGAAGCGGACGCGGCCCAGGCGCTGGCCGCCCTGGTGCTGCTGCGCGAACTCCGGACCCAGCTCGCCGGCTGGGAAGCCGGCCTGGTGGAGACCGCCCGGGCGGCCGGCGCCACCTGGGCCGACCTCGCGCACCCCATGGGCGTCGCCAGCCGGCAGGCCGCCGAGAACCGCTACCTGCGTCTGCGCCCCGCCGGAACCACTCGCCGCACCGCCACGGAGACCGGAGCGGAACGCGTCAAGGCCGTCCGCGACCGCCGCGCCGCCGACCGGGCCATCACCGCCTGGGCCCGGGCCAACGCCGCCGAGCTTCGCATCCTCGCCGCCCAGATCACCGCCGCCGGGCTGGCCTCCGACGCCCGCCTCGCCCAAGCCGCCCTGACCGCCGCCCTCGGCACCACGGACGCCGCCGACCTCATCACCCCGCTCACCGACATGCGCCCCCACATCGGCGCCGACCACGGCGATCTCACCACCCGCCTCGACGCCCTCGCCCGCCGCACCTCCCAGCTCCGCGATGACAGCAACCGGCGCCGCACCTGACCCCGCCACCGCCGCCCAGGAACGCTGGCAGCGGCTGCTGCACCGGCTGGACGCCGTCGGGGCGCAGCTCCAGGCGGAGATGAGCGGCGTCACGGCCTCCCTCGACACCTGCCTGACCCAGCTCGACGCGCTGCGCCACCGGCTCGCCGAGCGCTCTGTGGTCCCGCCGCCCGCCGAGGCCGCGCGCCGGGCCGTGGTGGCGTGACGGCCGGTGTCGATGAGGCGGGGAGGGAGGCCGCCCGCGGTCGTTACCGGGGGCCGTCCCGGGGCTGCCGGGTCCGCCCGCCGACCCGTGGGCACGGCAAATCCCCCGCCGGACCACGGCGGGGGCGAGCCGGCCCGGTCAAGGATGTCCGGGCGTGCCGATGGCGAGCGGAAGACTCAGGACCGCCTCGCCATGTGCCGGGCGCGCAGCCGGTCGGCCGTGATGGCCAGGCCCAGGACGCAGCCGAGCACGATGTTGGTGTAGTCGGAGTTGACCTGAAGGGTGGTCAGCCCGTTGTTGATCAGCTCCAGGAGGACGGCACCGGCCACGATCCCCAGGACACGCCCTTGACCCCCGGTCAGGCTGACCCCGCCGATGACCGCGGCTGCGATCGCCAGCAGCTCCCAGCCGACGCCGACGCCGCTGGCGGAGCCGACCCCCATCCGGCCCAGCACGAGCATCCCGGCGAAGGCCGACACCAGCGAGGAGGCCACGTACATGGACACCACCCGCCGGTCGCCGCGGATGCCGGCCAGCCTGGCCGCCTCGGGATTGCCGCCGACCGCGTAGACCTGCCGCCCGGCGTAGGTGCGCTCCAGGAAGAACCACGCGGCGACGGCGACCACCGCGAACAGCACCAGCGGCACCGGGACTTGGGCCAGGTAGCTCTGGCCGATGTCGCCGAAGAACGGGGAGATGCCGACGATCGAGGTGCCGGAGGTGATCGCCAGGGTCACGCCCTGCGCCACGGTGTAGGTGACCAGGGTGACGACGAACGGCGGCATCCGCAGCCGGGTGACGGCCAGTCCGTGGATCAGCCCGACCAGTCCGGCGACGGCCAGGGTGGCCAACACCGCCAGGCCGGCGGGCAGTCCGGCCCGCACGTTGAACCAGGACATCAGGATCACGCTGGTGCCCAGCAGGGCGCCCACCGACAGGTCGATGCCGCCGGTCAGGATGACCAGCGACTCGGCGATCGCGATCAGCCCGTACTGCGCCAGGTCGGCGCCCATGCCCTGGAGGTTGACCGCGCTCGCGAAGGTGTCCCGGGCCAGCGCCAGCGCCGCGAACACGGCGACGCAGGCGAGGACGACACCCACCTCGGGCGTGTCGACCAGCACGCGCAGCCGGCTCCGGGCCGGCGCCTGCGTCTTCTCCCGGGCGGGAGCGGTCCGGGTGGTCATATCGTCGCCTCCGTGCTTGCCGCCGGCTCCGGCCGGCTGGTGGCCGCTGTCATGATCCGTTCCTTGCTGAAGTGCTCGCGCGGCAGGTCGGCGACGATCCGTCCGTGGGCCATCACCAGGATCCGGTGGCAGATCCACAGCAGTTCCTCCAGTTCGGACGAGGCGGCCAGGACGGCGAGACCGTCCGCCGCGGCCCGGTCGACGAGCCGGTAGATCTCGGCCTTGGCGCCCACGTCGACGCCGCGGGTGGGCTCGTCGAGCAGCAGCACCTCGGGGGCGGCGTGCAGCCACCGCCCGAACACGACCTTCTGCTGGTTGCCGCCGGACAGGTCGCCGATCGGCTGCTCCTGGCTCCGTAGCCGCACCCCCAGGTCCTCGATGATCCGGCGCGAACGCGCCCGGTCGCCGCTCGGGGTGAGCACGCCGTGCCAGGAGTCGCGCCGCAGGGTGGCCAGCGTCGCGTTCCACCGCACCGGGTGGGAGAGCAGCAGGGACTGCTCCTTGCGGTCCTCCGGCACCAGGCCGATACCCGCGGCGACCGCGTCGGCGGGGTGGCGCGGGCGGAAGCGCCGCCCGCCCAACTCGACCTCGCCGCCGGTGCGGGGCTGCGCGCCCATCAGGGTGTGCAGCAGCCGGCTGCGGCCCGAGCCCATCAGCCCGGCCACCCCGACGATCTCACCGGCCCTCAGCTCCAGGTCGACCGGCCCGAGGCCGTGGGCGGTCAGCCCCCGGGCGGTCAGGACGGTGCGGGCCGCATCGGGGACGGGGCGTACGGCGACGTCGCGGGCGAGTTCGCCGCCGACCATCTCGCGGATCATCCGCGCCTCGGTGGCCTCGGCCGGGGTGAGGTCCGCGACCAGGCGGCCGCCGCGCAGCACCAGCACGCGGTCGGCGACGTCCCGCACCTCGTCCAGCCGGTGGCCGATGAACAGCACCGCGCCGCCGGTCGCGGCGTGCCGGCGCGCGAGGGCGAGGACCTTCCCGGCCTCGACCGGCCCGAGCGAGGAGGTCGGCTCGTCCAGGATCAGGACCAGCGGCCGGTTGCCCCAGGCCTTGGCGATCTCGATCATCTGCCGCAGCGGGACGGGCAGCCGCTCCACCGGCCGGTCGACGTCGACGCCCTCGACGCCGATGTCGGTCAGCAGTTCGCGGGCCTCACGCCGGGTGCCGGCGCGGTCGAACAGGGCCCGGCGCAGCGGCCCGGCGCCCTGGGCGGCCTGGGTGCGCCGGCCGAGCAGCAGGTTCTCGGCCACGCTCATCCGGCCGACCAGCGGGAACTCCTGCGCCACCAGGCTGACGCCGAGCGCCTTCGCGTGGTCGGGCCGGCCCGGCTGCAGGGGGCGGTCCGCGATCAGCACCTCACCGGCGGTGGGGGAGACGGTGCCGGACAGCACTCCCATCAGGGTCGACTTCCCGGCACCGTTCTCCCCGACCACACAGGTGATCTGACCGTGCATCAGATTCAGGTCGGGGATGTCCAGCACGGTGACCGGCCCGTAGCTCTTGCGCACCGCGCGCAGGGCCACGGCCGGCCGATCGGGGGTGCGGGCGCCTGTCCCGGTCATCCGGTGATGCCGAGCTGGGTCTGCTTGGCGCGGAAGGCGTCGAGGTTGTCCGGGGTCACCACGCCGACCCCGGAGCTCAAGGTGCTGCCGTCGGACTCCAGGAACGGCTTGACGATGGCCATCGTGGCGTCCTTGCCGAGCACCTTGAGCGCGGCCAGCAGGTAGGCGCCGGTGTAGCCCTGCTGGTAGGGCGACTGGACGACGGTCGCCTGGATGACGCCCTGCTGGATGAACGTCAGGGTCTGGGCGTCGCTGTCGTCCGAGACCACCTTGACCTTGCCGGCCCGGCCCGCGGCCTGCACGGCCTGCGCGGCGGAGGGGCCGTCGTAGGAGTAGACGCCGTACAGGCCGGTCACGCCCGGGTCGGTCTGGATGGCGGTCTGCGCATTGGTGAGGGCCTTGGCCGCGTCCATGTTGTCGGCGAGCTTGTTGGACACCTTGACGTCGGTGCCCTTCAGCGCGTCCTCGAAGCCCTGGATGCGCTCGACGGCGTTGGACGCGGTCAGCGAGCCGACCAGCACCACGACCTTGCCCCGACCGCCCAGCGCGGCCTTCATCGCCTCGCCGGCCCGCTTTCCGGCCTGGTAGTTGGGCGTGCCGAGGTAGAGCGCGGCGCCGTCCTCGGCGGGCAGCGGCGAGTCGATCGCCAGCACCGGAATGCCCGCCGAACCGGCGGACTGGATCGGCGACTTGACGGCCGTCGGATCGATCGCGGAGAGCGAGTAGGCGGAGATGTCCTGGCCGCGCAGGGTCTGGAGGATGGACAGCTGCTGGTCCAGCCGGCCGTTCGCCGGGGCCTGGAAGGTGCCCTTGACGCCGAGGTCGGCGAGACCCTTGGTGAAGCCGGCCTTTCCGGCGTTCCAGTAGTCCACGGCGACGTTGACCACCATGGCCAGGTCCAGCTGGGACAGGTCCTTGCCCTGGAGGGCCGCCTTGAGGGCGGCGTCGAGGCGGGTCAGGTTGTCGTCGTTGAAGGTGATGTCGCCCTGGATCGCGGGCGCGGCGGCCGGGGAGCCGCCGGCGGAGGGGCCGGAGTCACCGGCGCCCTGCTTGCTGCAGCCGACGGCCAGTGCCAGTACGACGATCGCGGCGGACGCGACGCGGGCGGCTCTGGAAAGCCGGGGCAGGGGAGCGCGCATGGGGTGGTTCCTCTCGATCGCTGCCGGTGGGTGGGGGGAGCAAGTGAAAGGTGCGGCGAACCGGCGCGGGTGCTCAGATGCGCCGGTGTTGGAGTGTGAGCGCTCACATTGCCCAGCGTCAACCACCTTGCGGCAATGGAAAAGTAGCAGGCCGACGGTCACTCAGGTCCGAACGGCGGGTTTTCTCGGTGCAGATGCGTCAGAAGTCTTGACGGGACACGGTCGGTGAGGGCACTGTCACCGGCCAGGAACCCCTCCACCTCCCGCCCCGGGCTGAAGTACGTCGCTGCGGGCGGGATTGTTAGCGCTCACTTTCCCCAAAGCCGCGCTCGACGACGAGCAGGGAGACACCATGAGTGACAACAACAGGACCCCCCGTGGAGGCGGCGCACTGCGTCGCCTCGCCCGGGCCGGGGCGGCCCTCGCCGTCCTGGTCGGCGCCCTGGCCGGCGCCACCGCGACGAGCGGTGTGGCCCAGGCAGCCACGCAGGGGCCGTGCGACATCTACGCCGCCGGCGGCACACCCTGCGTGGCCGCGCACAGCACCACCCGCGCGCTCTACGCCGGATACGGCGGGCCGCTGTACCAAGTCCGGCGGTCCTCGGACCAGGCGCTGCGGGACATCGGGGTGCTCGGCACCGGCGGCTACGCCGACGCCGCCGCCCAGGACTCCTTCTGCGCCGGCACCACCTGCGTGATCACCGTGATCTACGACCAGAGTGCTCGGCACAACCACCTCACCCAGGCCCCGGGCGGCGGGGCCGCGCCGGGCCCGGACAACCTCGCGGACGCGACGCTGGCGCCCACCACGCTGAACGGTCACCGGGCCTACGGCGTGTACGTCGCGCAAGGCACCGGCTACCGCAACAACCACACCTCAGGCGTCGCCACCGGCGACCAGCCCGAGGGGATGTACGCGATCCTCGACGGCACCCACTACAACGGCGGCTGCTGCTTCGACTACGGCAACGCCGAGACCAGCAGCAACGACACCGGCAACGGTCACATGGAGGCCATCTACTTCGGCAACATCAAGGTCTGGGGCTACGGCACCGGGCCCGGCCCCTGGGTGATGGCCGACCTGGAGAACGGCCTGTTCTCCGGCGCCAACGCGGGGTACAACGCCAACGACCCGACGGTGAACCACCGCTACCTGACGGCCATGGTCAAGGGCGCCCCGAACCAGTGGGCGATCCGCGCCGGCGACGCCCAGTCCGGCGGGCTGTCGACCTTCTACTTCGGTCCGCGCCCGAACGTGGCGGGCTACAACCCGATGCACAAGGAGGGCGCGATCATCCTCGGCATCGGCGGCGACAACAGCAAGGGCGCCCGCGGCACCTTCTACGAGGGCGTGATGACCTCCGGCTACCCGTCGGAGAGCACCGAGAACGCCGTCCAGGCGAACATCGTCGCGGCCGGCTACGCCAGCTCGCCGGCGACCGCCACGGGGGCGCTGCGCGGCGCCGGTTCGGGCAAGTGCCTGGACGTCCCGAACGCCTCCACCACCCCCGGGACCCAGGCGCAGATCTACAGCTGCTCCGGAGGGTCGAACCAGACCTGGACCCGCACCGCTGACGGACAGTTCACGGTGAACGTCTCCGGCACCACGCTCTGCCTGGACGCGTACGGCGGCGGGACGGCCGACGGCACCAAGGTGGTGACCTGGCCCTGCAACGGAGGGGCCAACCAGCAGTGGCGGTTCAACTCCGACGGCAGCGTCACCGGCGTCCAGTCCGGCCGCTGCCTGGACGTCGCCGGGGGGCTCACCGCCGACGCCACGCCCGTCCAGCTGTGGAACTGCTGGGGCGGCGACAACCAGAAGTGGAGCCTCGGCTGACAACCCGCTCCGGCCGGGTACCGGCTCCGCGCAGCCCGCGGAGCCGGTACCCGGCCGCAGGCGGTCAGGGGCGGCGGCCCGTGCGTGGCGAACGACCGCCGCTGCCGCAACCGGCCGGGCTGGAAGATCGATTCCGAGAGGTGGCAGGGAAATGAGTCGCCCCCGGCGCGCAGGGGTCCGTACCGTTGCGGGCATGAAGCTGCTCTCCGTCAATGTAGGCAGGCCCCGACCCAACCCGTGGAAGGGCCTCGGCGCGACGGGCATCGACAAGCAGCCTGTTGACGGTCCGGTCATGGTCACCGCCCCCGGTCCGAAGGGCACCGGTGAGGTGGGCCTCGCCGGCGACCGCGTCTACGACGTGCAGCACCACGGCGGTTCCGATCAGGCCGTCTATGCCTACGCCCGCGAGGATCTCGACGGTTGGGAGGTCGAACTGGGGACGCGGCTTGCCAACGGCGTCTTCGGAGAGAACCTCACGACCGTCGGCCTCGACGTCAACGGCGCCCTGATCGGTGAGCGTTGGCGGATCGGGTCGGTCGTGGTCCTGGAGGTCTCCTGCGCGCGGATCCCGTGCGCGACGTTCCAGGGCTGGCTGCAACGGGAGGGCTGGATCACGCGTTTCACCCAGGCCGCGGTGCCGGGTGCCTATCTGCGAGTGCTCGAACCAGGGTCCATCCGGGCCGGCGACCCAGTCGAGATCGTGCACCGGCCCGATCACGAGGTGACCGTCGAAGTCGTCTTCCGCGCGATGACACTCGAACCGGACCAGCTGCCGCGACTCCTGGTCGCCGACGCGCTGCCCGAGGCGGAGCGGGCACTGGTTCGCAGGCGCATCTCCGGATAGATGATCTTTCACGCCCGCTCGTGGTGATCGGAGGAGCGGAAGCGGTGAAGCGCCGGCGATCGGCGACGAGCCGGGCGTCATACGGGCCGGGGAGCGGGCACACCTTCACCGTCAGCAGACCGGTCTGGGCCGGGTGCGCGGCGCGTCGCTTCCCTCGACCCGATCCGCCCGACCTGAATGCGCTGCGTGCCGCAGGGATCACGGGCTGCTGTCGACTGTGAACAGGGGGACCGTGACATGGCAAGCGCCCCCGCGGCGGAGGTGTGAGCGTTAACTTGGTGACATTGGCACATGTCGGCGGCCCCCGGGCTGGTATGAAGGGGAGCCGCCGGTTGAACCGAGGGTGACGGATTGGCCTGGACCTGGTCGCGTACTGTGGTCCACAACCGAGGAGGGGACTGCGAGTGGGAACCGACAGCGCCGGGACGGAACAGCGCCAGCCCGTGATGGCGGACGTGGCGAAACTGGCGGGCGTGTCCCACCAGACGGTGTCCCGGGTGCTCAACGGCGCCCCGCACGTGAGGCCCGACACCCGGGACCGGGTGCTGGCCGCCATACGGGAGCTGGACTACCGGCCCAACTCCGCCGCCCGCGCCCTGGTCACCCGCCGCTCGCAGACGCTCGGGGTGGTCAGCTTCGACTCGACCCTCTACGGCCCGGCCTCGATGCTGGACGGAATCGAGCGGGCCGCGCGCAGCGCCGGGTACTTCGTGAGCGTGACCAGCCTGCGTTCCCTGGACGGCCGTTCGGTCCAGGAGGCCGTCGACCGACTGCGCGACCAGGGGGTGGAGGGCGTCGTGGTGATCGCGCCGCAGATCTCCGCCGTCAGCGCGGTGGCCCGGCTCTCCAGCTCCGTGCCACTGGTCGCGGTCGGGTCGGGCAACCAGACCCGGGTGCCCATGGTGTCGGTGGCCAATCGCTACGGTGCCGGCGAGGCCACCGGCCACCTGCTCGACCTCGGCCACCACACCGTCCACCACCTGGCGGGGCCGGCCAACTGGCTGGAGAGCCAGGACCGGGAGGAGGGCTGGCGCCTCACGCTGCGGGCGTCCGGGCGCCCCGTGCCGGAGGTGGAGCGCGGCGACTGGAGTGCCCGCTCGGGCTACCAGGCGGGCCTGCGGATCGCCCGACTGCGCGAGGTCACCGCCGTCTTCTGCGCCAACGACCACATGGCCCTCGGCCTGCTGCGCGCCCTCCACGAGGCCGGCCGGGCGGTCCCGGAGGAGATCAGCGTGATCGGCTTCGACGACATTCCGGAGGCCGCGTACTTCACCCCGCCGCTGAGCACGGTGCGGCAGGACTTCGGTGAACTCGGCAAGCGGGCCCTGGAACTGCTCGTCGCGGAGCTCGAGGGTGGCGCGCACTCCCCGACCCATGTGCAGATCTCCCCGGAGCTGGTGCTGCGACGCAGCGTGGGGCCGGCCATCCGCCGTTGAGCCGGTGGCCCGTCCCCGGCGGGTGACCGGCGTGCCCGCGTACCGGGGTTCACGGTTACGGGTTCTGCCTGTTGACTTCCCTTGACATGCCGTTTGTTAGCGCTAACAATCTCCGTGAGCGTTAACAACGACGCTCGCTCCCTCCCTCTCCGCCGGCCGGGCCACCGCATCCCGCTTCCGTGTGCCCGGCCGACGGCTCCGCGTTCCGCCGCCTCCTGAGGGTGGGGCGGCGGAATGAAGCTGTCGCCGGTGCGGTCCGCCCTGCCCCGGTCGAGGACCGCTCCGGCGACAGACCACAACGCAGGCCTCCCGTACGAAGGATGAGCACGTGACCGTGACCCCTGCCGCCCACGACGCCGACCGGTACGTCGTCGGCGTCGACTTCGGCACCCTCTCCGGCCGCGCCGTGGTGGTCCGGGTCCGGGACGGCGAGGAGATGGGCACCGCCGTCCACGACTACCCGCACGCCGTCATCGAGCGCGAGCTGCCCGGCACCGGCCGGCCGCTCCCGCCGGACTGGGCGCTCCAGCACCCCGCGGACTGGCGCGAGGTGCTGCGCACCGCCGTCCCGACCGCGCTCACCGCCGCCGACGTCGACCCCGCCCACGTCATCGGCATCGCCACCGACTTCACCGCCTGCACCGTCCTGCCGGTGCTCGCCGACGGCACCCCGCTGGCCGAGACGACCACCTGGGCGTCCCACCCGCACGCCTGGCCCAAGCTCTGGAAGCACCACGCCGCGCAGCCCCAGGCGGACCGGATCAACGCGCTGGCCCACGCCCGCGGCGAGAAGTGGATCTCCCGGTACGGCGGCCGGATCTCCGCCGAGTGGCAGTACGCCAAGGCGCTGCAACTGCTGGAGGAGGACCCGGCCGTCTACGCCGCCTGCGAGCGCTGGATCGAGGCCGCCGACTGGATCGTCTGGCAGCTCACCGGCGCCGAGAGCCGCAACACCTGCACGGCCGGCTACAAGGGCATCCACCAGGACGGGAGTTACCCGAGCGAGGACTACCTCGCCGCGCTCCACCCGGAGTTCGCCGACTTCGCCCGTACCCGCCTGGAGCACCCGCTCTCCCCGCTGGGCACCCGGGTCGGCGGGCTCACCGCGCAGGCCGCGGAGTGGACCGGCCTGCCCGCCGGCATCGCCGTCGCCGCCGGCAACGTCGACGCCCACGTGGCCGCACCGGCCGCCCGGGCCGTCGACAACGGCCGACTCCTCGCCATCATGGGCACGTCCACCTGTCACGTGGTCAACGGCGCCACCCTCGCCGACGTCCCCGGCATCTGCGGCGTGGTCGAGGACGGCATCGTGACCGGCTCCTACGGCTACGAGGCCGGCCAGAGCGCCGTCGGCGACATCTTCGCCTGGTGGCTGCGCCAAGGCGTGCCCGCGGACTACCTGGCCGAGGCCGAGGCGAACGGCGAGGACCTGCACCGGCTGCTCACCCGCAAGGCCGCCGACCAACCCGTGGGCGCGCACGGCCTGGTGGCACTCGACTGGATGAACGGCAACCGCTCCACCCTGGTCGACCACCACCTGTCCGGCGTGATCGTCGGCCTCACCCTGGCCACCCGCCCCGAGGAGATCTACCGGGCCCTGCTGGAGGCCACCGCCTTCGGTACCCGTGTCATCGTCGAGGCCCTGGAGCAGGGCGGCGTCCCCGTCACCGAGTTCATCGTCACCGGCGGGCTCAAGAAGAACGCCCTGCTGATGCAGATCTACGCCGACGTGCTGCGCCGCCCGGTCTCGGTCGCCGAGTCCGAGCAGGGCCCAGCTCTCGGCTCGGCGATCCACGCCGCCATCGCCGCCGGAGCCTACCCGGACGTCCGGACCGCGGCCGCCGCGATGGGCCGGGTGCACCAGGGCGCCTACCAGCCCGACCGGGCCGCCGCCGACACGTACGACCGGCTCTTCGCCGAGTACCGCGCCCTGCACGACCACTTCGGCCTCGGCGCCGACAAGCTCCTGCACCGTCTGCGTGACATCCGCAACGCCGCCCTCACCACCCCGAGCGAGGCTCTGTGAACGCGACCATCGACCGCATCCGCCGCCAGGTCAGCGACCTCCACCAGGAACTGGTCCGCTACAACCTGGTGGTCTGGACCGCCGGCAACGTCTCCGCCCGCGTCCCCGGCGAGGACCTGCTGGTCATCAAGCCCAGCGGCGTCTCCTACGACGAGCTGACGCCCGCGAACATGATCGTGTGCGACCTCGACGGCAGGGTCGTCGAGGGCGGGCACGCACCCTCCTCCGACACCGCCGCGCACGCCTACGTGTACCGCCACCTGCCCGCGGTCGGCGGCGTGGTCCACACCCACTCCACCTACGCCTGCGCCTGGGCGGCCCGCGGCGAGGCCGTCCCGTGCGTACTCACCGCGATGGCCGACGAGTTCGGCGCCGAGATCCCGGTCGGCCCGTTCGCCCTGATCGGTGACGACTCGATCGGCCGCGGCATCGTGGACACCCTCAAGGGCCACCGCTCGCCCGCCGTCCTGATGCAGAACCACGGCGTCTTCACCATCGGCAAGGACGCCAAGGCCGCCGTGAAGGCCGCCGTGATGTGCGAGGACGTGGCCCGCACCGTCCACCTCTCCCGGCAGCTCGGCGAGCCCCTGCCGATCGCCCAGGCCGACATCGACAGCCTCAACTTCCGTTACCAGAACGTCTACGGCCAGCCCCAGGCCCGGTAGTAAGGAGCCACCCCGTGAAGAAGCCACTGGACGGACGCCAGGTCTGGTTCCTGACCGGCAGCCAAGGGCTCTACGGCGAGCAGACGCTGCGCCAGGTCGCGGAGCAGTCCCGGCAGATCGCCGCGGCCCTGAACGACGACCCGGCCATGCCGGTCGAGGTGGTCTGGAAGCCCGTCCTCACCGACGCGAGCGCCATCCGCCGGGTCTGCCTGGAGGCCAACTCCGCGGACGACTGCATCGGCCTGGTCGCCTGGATGCACACCTTCTCGCCGGCCAAGATGTGGATCGCCGGACTGGACGCCCTGCAGAAGCCACTGCTCCACCTGCACACCCAGGCCAACGTCGAACTGCCCTGGGACTCCATCGACATGGACTTCATGAACCTGAACCAGGCCGCCCACGGCGACCGCGAGTTCGGCTACATCCAGTCCCGCCTCGGCGTCGCCCGCAAGACCGTCGCCGGACACGTCAGCGACCCGACCGTGGCCGCCAGGGTCGCCACCTGGGCCCGCGCCGCGGCCGGCCGCGCCGAACTGCGCAGCCTCAAGCTCGCCCGCTTCGGCGACAACATGCGCGACGTCGCCGTCACCGAGGGCGACAAGGTCGAGGCCCAGCGCCGGTTCGGGGTCTCCGTCAACACCTACGGTGTCAACGACCTGGTCGCCGCGGTGGACGCGGCGGACGACGGCGCCGTCACCGCGCTGGTCAAGGAGTACGAGGACAGCTACCGCCTCGTGCCCGAGCTGCGGGCCGGCGGGGAGCGGCACGACTCGCTGCGCTACGCGGCGCGCATCGAGCTCGGCCTGCGCGGCTTCCTGGAGCAGGGCGGCTTCAAGGCCTTCACCACCAACTTCGAGGACCTCGGCGGGCTGCGCCAGCTGCCCGGCCTCGCGGTGCAGCGGCTGATGGCCGACGGCTACGGCTTCGGCGGCGAGGGCGACTGGAAGACCGCCACCCTGCTGCGCACCCTCAAGGTGACCGCCGGCGGACTGGCCGGCGGCACCTCCTTCATGGAGGACTACACCTACCACCTGGAGTTCGGCAGCGAGCTGATCCTCGGCGCGCACATGCTGGAGGTCTGCCCGAGCATCGCGGCCGGCACCCCCTCCTGCGAGATCCACCCGCTGTCCATCGGCGGGCGGGAGGACCCGGTCCGTCTGGTCTTCGACGCCGAGCCCGGCCCGGCCGTGGTGGTCGGCCTCGCGGACCTCGGCGACCGGTTCCGGCTGGTCGCCAACGAGGTGGACGTGGTCGCGCCGTGGGCGCCGCTGCCCAACCTGCCGGTCGCCCGGGCGGTGTGGAAGCCGCGCCCGGACCTCCACACCTCCACCGAGGCGTGGCTGACGGCCGGCGGGCCCCACCACACCGTGCTCTCCGGCGCGATCGGCACCGAGGAGCTCGACGACCTCGCCGAGATGCTGGGGGTGGAACTCCTGGTGATCGACGACGACACGTCCATCCGCCGGTTCACCAAGGAACTGCGCTGGAACCAGGCCTACCACCGCCTGGCCCAGGGCCTGTGAGCCGTCCGTCCCGGACCGACGACGCCCGCCCTCGCGGCGGGCGTCGCCCGTTTCCCCACCGGCCCCGCAAGGAACGGAGCACCCCCGTGCCGAAAGACGCACTCGTGTCCCCGGGCGAACTGACGGTCTCCCAGGGAGTCGCCGCGACCCTGCCGGACGGGCGGTCCGTCACGCGCTGGACCATCGGTTCGCCGTCGGGCGTGCGGGCGGAGGTGCTCAGTCTGGGCGCCCGCCTCCAGGCCCTGCACGTGCCGGACCGGGAGGGGCGGCGGGCGAACGTCGTGCTCGGCTGCGAGCGCGTCGGTGACCTGCTGGGAGAAGGCGCGTACTTCGGTGCGACGGTCGGCCGCTACGCCAACCGGATCGCCGGCGGCGTCCTGCCGCTCGACGGCACGACGCACCGGCTCACCACCCAGCCGACAGGCCACACCCTGCACGGCGGGAGGGACGGTTTCGCCACCCGGCTCTGGGACGGCGTGCCGGTCCGGGAGGGCCGGCGGGCGGGGGTGCGCCTGCGCCTGCACAGCCCGGACGGCGACCAGGGCTTCCCGGGCGCGCTCACCGTCGAGGCGACCTACCTGCTCGACCCGGCGGGCCGGCTGTGGATCGGCTACCGGGCGACCACGGACGCGCCGACGGTGGTCAACCTCACCAACCACACGTACTTCAACCTGGCCGGTGAGGGCACCGGCACGGTGCTCGACCACCTGCTGCGCGTCGAGGCCCGCGGCTACCTCCCGGTCGATGCCGAGCTGATCCCGATCGGGCCCGTCGCGCGCGTCCTGGGCACGCCCTTCGACCTGCGCGAGGCCCGGCGGATCGGGGACCGCGTCGTCGACGGGGACCAGCAGATCCGCCGGGCCGGAGCCGGCTTCGACCACAACTGGGTGCTGGACGGGATCGGGTTCCGGCGGGTCGCCGTGCTGAGCCACCCGGCCAGCGGCCGGCGGGTCGAGTGCCTGACGACGGAACCGGGGCTGCAGGTGTACACGGGCAACCACTTCGACGGCACGCTGAGCGGGCCTTCCGGCCGCCCGTACGGCGCGTACGCGGGCATCGCGCTGGAGACCCAGCACTTCCCGGACTCGCCCAACCACCCCGAGTACCCCTCCACCGTCCTGCGCCCGGGGGAGGAGTTCCGCTCGATGACGGTCTACTGCTTCTCGGCCGAGTAGCGGAGCGGCCACCGGCGGAGAACGGGGCGGCGGAGAGCGGGGTGGGCGGAGAGCGGGGCGGCGGGCCCGGAGGAGCCCACCGCCCCCTTCGCGTTCAGTCCGCGACGAAGACGCGCACGTCCCAGGCGCCGAGCGGGACCGGCTGGCCTGCGGTCACCGAGGTGCCGGCCAGGACGTCCACGAGCGCCACGGGCGCCGGCACGTCGACGGGCTGCCAGCTCCAGTTGTGCACCACGTGGACGCGACGCCCGTCCGGGGCCGTCCCGGTGGTCGCGGTCACGGAGGCGGGCAGCTCGCGCCAGCCGCTCGCCGGGGAGGGGGCCAGCCAGGCGGCCAGTGCCCGGGCCAGGTCGCGCCCGGGCACGGTGCCGACGCAGGTCACCCGGCCCGCGCCGTGGGCCCGGGTGGTGACGGCGGGCCAGCGGCCGAAGTGCGGGTGGTCGTACCCGGCCAGCACCGTGGCGTCGGTGGTGGTGAGGCCCTCCACCCAGCGGGTCGCGGTGGCACCCGCCGTAAGCGACAGCGGGCTGTCGGGGGCGGCGCGCACTGGCAGGTCCGCGGGCAGGTTGCTGAACTCGTCGTACCAGACGCCCGCGGCGGCCGCGAGGCGCGGCGGGGCGGTCTGGTGGCGGGCCCGGGCCTCCTGGTCGGCGTAGCCGGTGCGGGGGCCGAGCACCAGGTGGCCGCCGGCCTCGGCGTAGGCCGCCAGCCAGTCGAGCAGGGAGTCCTCGGCGAGGTAGAGCCCGGGGACGACCAGCACGGGGTGGCGCCGCGCGGCCGCCTCGGGGGCCAGGCCCGCGCGCTCGCCCCGGGCGTCGTGCAGCTGGCGGGCGTGCAGGATCCGCACCTGGCGGCCGGTCTCGAACGCGCCGCGGTAGAAGGGGTCGAAGAGGCGGTGGTAGGAGGTCTGATCCGGGGCGCCGTCCGGCCTCGCCAGCGGCGGATACTTCTGCATCAGCCACTTGCTGGGCATCGAGTAGACCACCGCGATGTCGGCGTCGGGCTCGATCCCGGCGACCAGCGGCCCAGCGGTCTCGAACTCGGCTCCGAGCCGGGCGAGTTCGGCGTAGACCCGGCCGGGCTTGCCGCTGTGCGGGAGGATCCCGCCCCAGTACGTCTCGGTGCCGAAGTGCAGGGTGTGCCAGTGCCAGTACTCGATCATCCGCGCGCCGCGTGAGACGAGCGCCCAGGCGGCCTGCCGCCACTGGCCGTCGAAGGCCGGTCGGTTCTCCGAAGTGCCGCTGATGGCCTGGGCGTTGGTCTCGGTGACCAGGAACGGCTCCTGCCGGGAGGAGAAGATCCGGTCGGCGCTCTGGTACAGCGCCCACACGCCGGTGGTCTTCCACTGCTGCTCGTGGTCGTCCGGCGTGGGGTCGGGCAGCGCGAGGGCGTCCTGCATCTCGTAGTACGGGTTCCCCGCGGTGACGTCGAGGGCGTCGGTGATCTCGTCGTCCTCCAGCGCGGGGTGGTTGTAGGCGAGGCAGGTGGTCACGAACTGGTCGGGGCGGGCGTACTCCCGGGTGATCCCGGCCTGCCAGGCGATGAACTCGGTGGTCTGGCGGGCCTGGAACGCCCGCCAGGCGACGTCGTACTGCGGCTGCTGGTTGTCGTCGGGCGTCCAGAGGTCGGCCCAGGTGGAGAGGCGGTGCGACCAGTAGACCAGGCCCCACTCGCGGTTGAGAGTCTCCACGTCGCCGTAGGTGTGCCGCAGGTGGTCGACGAACCGCTGGAAGACGCCGTGGTTGTGCGGCAGGCGCAGGCCGGGCTCGTTGTCGACCTGGAAGCCGATGACGGCCGGGTGCGCGGCGTGCCGGGCGAGGATCGCCCGGGTGACGCGTTCGGCGTGGTGGCGGAACGCGGGATGGGAGAAGTCGGCCTCCTGGCGGGCGCCCCAGCCCGTCCGGCGGCCCGTCGCGTGGTCGGTGCCGATCTCCGGGTACTGCCGGGCCAGCCACGGCGGCACGGCGTAGGTGGGGGTGCCGAGCACGACGGCGATGCCGCGCTCGTGGGCGCCGTCGAGCACGGGGGACAGCCAGTCCAGTTCGAAGCGGCCGTTCTCGGGCTCCCAGGTGGACCAGACCGATTCGCCGACCCGGATGACGGTGAACTTCGCTTCCGCCATCAGGTCGAGGTCGGCCTTGAGCCGTTCGTACGGCTGGTACTCGTGGTAGTAGGCGGCGCCGAACAGGACGCGCGGGGGCAGCGGGACCATGGGTGCACCTCGGAGACGTGAAGGCGCCCCGGCTGCCGGGGAGGCAACCGGGGCGGGGCGGAACAGGGGTCAGGAGACGGTGCCGGTGACGGTGCTGCCGGACTTGGTGACGGTGTAGGTGACGGTGTCGCCGGTCCAGAAGCGGAAGGTGAACGTCGCCGGGACGCCGTCCTTGAGGGACTTGACGTAGTCGGGCTTGAGGGTCGTGGTGTTGGCGCCGTAGTCGGCACGGAGGTTGTCGAACGACTGGTAGGTGGTCCAGGAGGCGGGACCGGCGGCGGTGCCGTCGGCGTAGGTGGACTGGACGTTGGCCATCAGGGAGCCGTTGAACCGGGTGGGGATGGTGAGCCCGTCGAGCGTCCCGATGGCGTTGGCCATGGTCGGCTTGTCGTACGAGCGCACGAAGAGCTTCCACGGGACGCCGTCGGAGTACCGGACTTCGAGGGTGGCGTTGACCCCGGCGGCGCGGTCGCCGGCGAGCCGGGTGAGGGCGTCGGCGGTCAGGGTGAGCCGGTCGCCATCGACGGTGTAGTCGACGTACGGGATCAGCGGGCGGTCGCCCTGCCACAGGCCGGTGAACCAGAGCCCGTTGCGGTTCAGCGTGATGGTCTGCGCGGCGATGGGGCCGGACTTCGGCAGGAAGACGTTGTCGGTGGAGGCGGTGCCCGAGCGGGTCCGCCAGGAGCTCTGGATCAGGGCCTTCATCTCGGGGACCATCCACTGCATGGTGCCGCGGTTCAGGAAGTCGTTGTAGGCGTCCCAGACGGCGGAGGTCATGCCGTTGCGCCGCGCCTCGTAGTTGACGTGCTCGAAGTACTTGAGCATCTCGCCGCGCTCGACCACGCCGGAGTAGGGCGAGGTGAGCAGGCCGTACTCGCCGAGGTAGACGGGGATGCCCTTGGCGACGAAGGTGTCGTGCACCCGGGCGAAGCCTTCGGTCAGGTCCGACTGGGCCTTCGCGTCGTAGGTCGGGTCGTTCGCGATGTTCACGCTGAACGGGTACCAGCTGTAGTAGTGCACGGTGGCGACCAGATTGCGGTCGTGCAGCGAGTTCATCGTGGTGGACAGGTCGTCCAGCAGGTTCTGGGCGTTGCCGGTCTGCTCCGAGGGCAGGACGAGCAGGCGGTCCTTGTTCTTGCCGCCGGAGTTGCGCACGATGTTGTGGAACGAGGTGTTGAGCTCGCGCAGGTACTGGGTCTTCTGGGCGTCGGTCGCGGCGTCGAACTGCGGTTCGTTGATGCTCTCCATGAGCAGGGTGCGCGGCTCGTCCTTGAAGGCGGTGGCGATCTGCTGCCAGGTGGAGTTGAACCTGGCCACGATGTTGTCGTGGTTGGTGGACATGTACTTGATCCACTGCCACGAGTCGTGGTGGACGTTGATCTCGACGTAGAGGCCGTCCTCCAGGGCGAGGTCGACCACCTGCTTCACCCGCTTCATCCACGTCTGGTCGATGGTGTACGGGGCGGTGGCGGACTGGTGCGGGTACCAGCTGACCGGGATCCGGACGCTGCGGAAGCCCTGGGCCTTGAGGCCGTCGAAGGTGGCCTTGGTGGTGAGCGGGTTGCCCCAGGACGTCTCGTCGGGGAGGGCGTCGAGGGTGTTGCCGAGGTTCCAGCTGGGCTGCATCTGCGCCACGGCGGTCATCGGGTTGTTGGGGACCCTGAGCCCGGCGGCCTCGGCCGCCGACGGGGCCTTCTCGGCGGGGGCGGCGACGGCGGTGCCGGCGCAGAGGGCGCCGGTGGTGACCAGGGCCACCACGAGGCCGGCCGTGCGCTGGAGGCGGCGGTTGCGGGGGCGTGCGGTCTGCGGTGCGTCGTTCACGGGATTGTCCCTTCGGGTGAACGGGGTGAGGGAGCCCCTGACGGGTGGTCAGGGGAGCGGGAGGGGCTCGTAGTCGAACCGGTCGAAGTGGACGGTGCCTTCGGCGGCGTACATGCCGATGACCCGGCCGGTGAAGCCGCCGGCCACTTCGGTGGAGAGGTAGCGGCCGTCGAGGCTCGCGAGCGCGGTGAAGGTGCCGTCGGGCTCCTCGACGCCGAGGACGATGTCGTCGGGGCCGGTGCGCGGGCCTCGCGTCTCGCGCGGGACGACGTCCACGCCGAGCACCACGGCCCCGGCGGGCACGGGGCGGGAGGCGACCTCGGTGCGGATCGAGCCGATCCGGGCGATCACCTTCACCTCGCCGTCGGCCGCCTCGATCTCGTAGTGGTGGTCCTCGTCCATGCGGACGGCGAGGCCGCCGCGTCCCCCGGCGGGGTCGATCAGGGTGCGGGCCCGGCAGCCGAGGTGCTGCTGGCGCCGGCCGACGAACACCACGTCGTTCTCGTCGAGGGAGGCGCCGGCGGCGCGCAGGGTGAGCCAGCCGGAACGTTCCTTCGTGGTGACCAGATTCTCCGGACGGCTCCGTACCGAGATCCACTGCGGGTGCAGGTCGCTCTGGTCGAAGTCGTCCCGGGCCGGGACGGCGGGCACGGGGTGCAGCGGCCAGGCGGGGGTGGGCAGTTCGGGGGTGACCTGGCCGACCACCGGCCAGCCGTCGACCCACTCGACCGGGGCGAGGAAGGTCTCCCGGCCGAGCACGTACCAGGCGGGGGTGCCGCCGCGCGGCCGGACGGCGAGCAGCACCATCCACCAGGAGCCGTCGGGCGCCTGGACGAGGTCGGCGTGCCCGGTGTTCTGGATGGGATGGTTGATGCCGCGGTGGGTCAGGACCGGGTTGGCCGGGCACGGCTCGAACGGGCCGGAGGGCGAGGTGCCACGGGCGATGGAGACGGCGTGGCCGCGCTCGGTGCCGCCCTCGGCGATCATCAGGTACCAGAACTCGCCGATCCGGTACAGGTGCGGGGCCTCGGGAGCCATCGCGCCGGGCGCGCCGGACCAGATGCGCTGCGGCTCGCCGATGGTCTCGCCGGTGGCCGGGTCGAGGCGGACCTGGGAGACGCCCGCGACGGTGCAGTAGCAGGTGCCGTCCTCGTCCCAGGCGAGGTCGGGGTCGATGCCGGGGACGCCGGGCAGCCGGATCGGGTCGGACCAGGGGCCGGCCGGGTCGGTGGCGGTGAAGAGCATGTTCCCGTCGCCGCTGACGTTGGTGACGATCAGCCAGAAGCGGCCGTCGTGGTGGCGCAGCGTCGGGGCGTAGATCCCGGCGGAGGACGGGGACTCGCGAGGCAGGCGCAGCTGGCTCGGTCGGTCGAGGGCGTTGCCGATCTGCGTCCAGTTGAACAGGTCGCGGCTGTGGAAGACGGGGATGCCGGGGAAGTACTCCATGGTGGAACAGACGAGGTAGTAGTCGTCGCCCACGCGGCAGATGCTGGGGTCGGGGTGGAAGCCGGGGATCACCGGGTTGGGGACTGTGGTGGCGGGATCGGGCTGGACTGACACGCGGTCGGTTCCTTTCGGTGTTTCGTGTGGCGGGGTGGTGCCCCGGGCCCCGGGGAGCTCGGGGCACCACCGGTTCATCGGGTTCAGCCGATCGCGCAGGAGGCGCCGTTGAACCAGAAGGCGGAGGGGTTGGCGTCGCTGCCGGACCAGGTGGCCTTGAAGCCCCACTGGACGCTGCCGCCCTGCGGGACGGCGGCGTTGTAGGACACGTTCCCGGCGTTGACGCTGGGGCCGCTCTGCGACACCGAGGCGTTCCAGCTATTGGTGATGCTGTCGTCGCCGGGGAAGGTGAAGCCGAGCGACCAGCCGTTGACCTGGCCGAGGCCGTTGTTGACGACGGTCACGTTGCCGACCATGACGCCCGACCACTCGTTCTTGTTGTAGACGACCCGGCAGGCCGCGCTGGTCGGGTGCATCTGGACGACCGTGATGCCGTAGGCGGGCACGGTCTGGGTGGTCGGGCTGCCGCTCTGGGCGGTGCCGATCGAGTTGGCGTTCTTGAGGTAGGAGTGGACGGTCGGGGTGGCGGAGGAGGGGGTGAACCCGGTGTAGGAGAGGTTCACCGTGGCGTCGTTGTTCGGGTCCTTGTTGATCAGCATGACGTCCACGTCGCCGTTGGCGCGGCGGACGGCGTGCGCGGAGAGCAGCGAGGACGAGCTGGCGGCCTTGACCAGGGTGTCCCCGGGCGAGCCCAGCCTGCTGATCATCTGGGTGCCGTAGTAGGCGGGGAAGGGCGTGTTGGCGGGCGGCTCGCAGGAGGAGCCGCTGGAGACCATGCCGCCGTCGTTGTAGTCGGTGGCGCCCTCGACGGTGGTCACCTTGGTGCAGTCGGTGCCGTTGCGCAGGTCCCACCAGTCCACGTTGAACGCGCCGTTCTCCAGCCAGGTGAGGTAGTTGTCCGGCGCGAACAGTCCGTTGGGGGAGGTGTCCAGGTAGGCCTGGGCGTTCGCCTCGGTCACCGCGATGCCGACGTTGGGGGCGTTGGATCCGGCGTACTGGTTGATCAGTGAGCGCACGGCGCCGGCGATGTTCGCGTTCTGGGCCTGCGGCTTGGTGAGCAGGTCGGCCGGGCTGGTGCTGGTGGGGTAGGCGTGCACGATGGCGAAGTCGATCTTCGAGCCGGCGATCGACAGGACGGTGTGGTTCCAGTCCATGGTGTCGCCCGGGCCGACGATGCCGTCCGGCCAGTAGCCGGGGGTGGTCAGCACGGCGCCGATCTTGATGCTCGGGTCGGCCGCCTTCATCGCCGAGACGTACTGCACCAGGTTGTTCGCGTAGGTCGTGGCGCTCTTGCTGCTGTGGGTGTCGTACTCCCAGGTGGCGTTGTACTCGCCGTTGCCGTAGACCTCGTTGCCGACCTCCCAGTACTTGATGCCGTAGCCCTTGGTGACGTTGGCGTACTGGACCCAGGCGGCGGCCTCCTGCGGGGTGCCGGAGCCGTAGTTGGCGGTGATGATCGGCTGCGCTCCGGCGGCGCGCACGGTGCCCATGAAGGCGTCGAAGCCGGTGTTCGGGGCGACGTAGGCGCCGTTCTCGGCGGTGCCGGTCTGCCAGTGGTAGACGTCGGAGTGGCTGCCGCCGGGGTAGCGGACGGTGTTGATGCCGGCCGTGCTGAGCAGGCCGGTGGTGGCGGCGGAGTTCATGTTGGCGTCGTAGACCGGGATGTTCACGCCGACGCCGGTGGCGGGGACGGTGGCGAGCTGCAGGGCGGCGTCGACCGACACCGACACGGAGCTCGCGGCTTGGGCGGGCGGCGCGGCGATGGCGATCGCGCCGGTGACCGCGAGCGACAGCGCCGCAGCGGCAGCGATGACGCGATCATGACATTGACTGACTGACCTTCTCATGCGTCCCTCCAGGGGGGTGGGGGTGCGTGGTGTTCGAGTGGGGGTCGAACTCCCGCGTTCTGGACGGTGGGGCCCGGCGCGGCTGCTTGGGGTCGGGCCCGGACGCGAAGCGTGTTCCGTTCGGGATGCGGGCCGGCGCGGTGGAGCGCGCGCGGTCGCACGGCGCATGGTCAACTCCCTTCGGGAGCGGTCCTGGTGAGGCGGAGCAGGACGGCGGACGGAGCCGCCGGCAGGGTCAGGGTGAGTTCGGCGGTGTCCGGGTGCCAGGCGGCGCAGGCCTGGCCGGCAGCCGGGTAGAGCATCTCGACGCGGACACCGGCACCGGCCAGGTGGGGCAGGTCGAGATCCCGGACGGCCTCCTCGCCGGAGCGCCGCCAGGCCGTGACGTAGGTGGTGGCCGGGGTGTGCAGCGCCAGGGCGATCCACGGGTCCTCCCAACCCGGGAGCCCGAGCGGCCAGGAGGGCAGCGCCTGTGGCAGGTCGGCGCGGATCGACTTGTGGACGGCCACCGCCTCGTGGACCAAGTCCCGGGCCTCCGGGGAGAGTTCGGTGAGCCGGCCGGAGAGGTGGATGCGGCCGAGGAGCGCGTTGGCCATGGTGAGGGCGACTTCGTCGGGGGAGTCACCGGGCAGCGGGTACGCCCAGACGGCGCCCTGTTCGGGCGTGACGGCGGTGGGGGCCGCCGCCGCGATGGGCGGGTAGCGCAGCAGGTCCTGCTGGTCGCTGGTGGACTGCAGCTGGAGCCGGGAGAGCAGGGCGTGGTCCATCCGCATGCCGCCGGACGCGCAGTTCTCGATCACCAGGTCCGGGTACCGGTCCAGGATGCCGTCCAGCCAGTCGAGTTGGGCCCGGTTGTGGCCGAGCAGGCCGGCCGCCGGAGCCTCTCCCGGGTGACTGCTGGTGCCGGAGCCCGGGTCGGTGTTGTGGTCGAGCTTGAGGTAGCCGACGCCCCACTCACCGACCAGGCGGTCCACCACACCGTCCAGGTGGGCGCGGGCCGCCGGGTGGCGCAGGTCCAGGTGGTACCGGCCGCCGCCCTCCTCCACCCGCCGGCCGTCGCGGCGGAAGAACGCCTCCTCGGGCAGGGACCCGGCGACCGGACTGTTCACCCCGACCGCCTCCGGCTCCAGCCACAGGCCGGGGACCATGCCCCGCTCCCGGATGCGGTCCAGGACTTCGTGGATCCCCTTCGGCCCGGGGAAGCGCGAGGCCGACGGCTCCCAGGCCCCGACGGAACTCCACCAGTTGTCGCCGTCGTCGTACCAGCCGGCGTCGATGACGAAGTACTCCGCGCCGGCTTCGGCGGCCGCGTCGACCAGCGGCAGCAGCTTGGCCGTGGTCGGGTCGCCCATCAGGCAGTTCATGTAGTCGTTGAAGATGACCGGTAGCCGGCGGTGGTCGGGGTGCGGCCGGCGGGTGGCCCTGCGGTAGCGGGTGAGGGCGGCGAAGGCACCGTCCGGGCCGCCGTCCGGGGCGAATGCGAGCGCCACCGGCACGGTGCGGAACTCGGCGCCCGGCTCCAGCGGGTGCCGCCAGCCGTGGTCGGCGTCGTCGGGGCCGTACAGCGCCGCGTACGCGGTGTCGTCGCGCACGCCGCACTCCCAGCGCCAGCCGCCGCCGTTGTGTTCGATCTGCCACACCCAGGTGCGGCCGGACTCACGGTCCGTCAGACCGCCCATCGGTAGGTGGCCGCAGCTGGACCACACGCCCTGCCCGGCCAGGACCTGGGTGCTGCGGCCGGCGGTGGTGGGGAAGCGGCCGCCCCGCTCGGGCGAGGACACCCGCAGCGGGCGGCGCTGCCACCGGCACTCGGCGAACCAGTCGTTCTCCGCCCACAGCACCTCGGCGTCGTCCAGGGCCGCCGGGTCGCCCCCGGTGAGGCAGCCCGCCACGAGCGAGCCGACCGACTCCAGGTGCAGCGTCCGCGGCCCGTCGTTGCGCAGCAGCACCTCGCTGCGCAGCACCGGCAGGCCGTCCATCGACCGGTAGACCGCCTCGGCGGTCAGACCGGTCTCCGGCTCGTGGAGTTCGACGGTGAGCACGTGCCAGTCACCGTCCCGGGTCGCCCGGTGGGAGCGGTGGCGCAGCCGCCCGCCGAGGACGGAGTTGACGAGGTGGCGGCCCGACCAGTAGCGGCCGAGGCCGGCGGTCGTCACCTCCACCAGCGGCAGCGGTGCGGCGGGGCGGGGCGTGCCGGTCTTCTCGCCGGGCGCGCCGATGCGGACCAGGCAGGGAGGGCCCTGCTCGCCCAGGGCGATCTCCAGCTCCAGGGCGTCGTGGCCCCAGCGGATCGTCTCGTGCGGGTCGGTCATGATGCCTTCCTCGGTCGGGAGACGCGGCGGGAGGTCAGTGCGTGCGCAGGACCGCGCAGCCCCCGGGCGGCAGCTCACTCAGCGGCCCGTCGGTGAGCAGGTCGTGGCCCGGCTGCGGCAGCGGTACGGCCTCGGCACGGTGGTTGAACAGCAGGTGCCAGCCGCGGCCGTCCGGGGCGTGCCGGGTGACCGCTTCGACACCGGGCGGCAGGCCCGGCAGCTCCGGGGCGACCCCGGCATCCGTCAGGAGCCGCCCGATCAGGGCGGCGTAGCCGGGGTCGTCGAGGCGGGTGGAGAGGTACCAGCCGTGGCCGGAGCCGAAGTCGTGGCGGGTGAGCGCAGGGCTGCCGGCGAGCATGCCGTGGGTGTAGGCGGCGAGCGCCTCGGCGCCCTCGGTGCGCAGGGACTCGCTCCAGGAGGTGGCCGTCGAGCCGTCGGAGAGCGCGATCTCCTCGTCCTGCGGCAGCGGGCGGTACTCCTCGACCCGGATGCCGAGCGCCTCGCGCAGCGGTGCGGCCGGGTAGCCGCCGAGCCGGGTGTGGAGGCGCTCGTCGACCATGCCGCTGAAGTGCTGGACGAGCAGGGTGCCGCCGTCGGCGACGTAGCGGCGCAGATTCTCGGCGCCCGCGTCGGTGAGCAGGAACAGGGCCGGGGCGATGACCACCCGGTAGCGGCTCAGCTCGTGCTCGGGGTGGGCGAAGTCGACCGTCCGGCCGGCGTCCCAGAGCGCCCGGTGGGCGCGGCGCAGTGCGGCGTAGCAGTCGAGTTCGGAGGACGGGAGTCCGTCGACCAGCATCGCCCACCAGGCGTCGGAGTCGTGCAGGACGGCGGCCTCGGCCCGGACGGTGGAGCCGGCGAGTTCGCCGAGCCGGGCGACGGCCTCCCCGGTGGCCGTGACCTCGCGGAAGATGCGGCTGTCCGGCCCGGCGTGCGGGACCATCGCCGAGTGCCACTGTTCGGCGCCGGCCCGGGACTGGCGCCACTGGAAGAACAGCGCGCCCTCCGAGCCACGGGCGATGTGGGCGAGCGAGTGGCGCAGGATGTCCTCCGGCTCCTTGGGGAGGACGCGCCCGCCGGTGTAGACGGTGCTGGTGCCCTGTTCCATCAGCAGCCAGGGCGCGCCGCCGGCGATCGAGCGGGCCCGGTCGGCGTCGAAGGCGGCGTGGGCGGCGGCGTCGACGCCGGGGGCGCCGGGGTAGTGGTTGACGGAGACCACGTCGACCTCACGGCCGAAGGCCCACAGGTCGAGGTTCTGGTAGCCGGGCACCATGAGGTTGGTGGTCACCGGGCGGTCGCTGTGGGCGCGGATCGCATCGCGCTGCTCGCGGTAGGCGGCGAGGGTCTCGTCGGACCAGAAGCGGCTGAAGTCCAGCGTCTGGCCGGGGTTGTGGTGCCACTGGGTGGCGCGGGGCGGCAGGATCTGTTCCCACGAGGTGTAGTGCTGGCTCCAGAAGGCCGTGCCCCAGGCCTCGTTGAGGGCGTCGAGGGAGCCGTGGCGGGCGCGCAGCCAGACCCGGAAGGCGGCGGCGGTGTGGTCGCACAGGCAGAGGGTCACGTACTCGTTGTGGACGTGCCACAGGGCGAGCGCCGGGTGGTCGCCGTAGCGTTCGGCGAGGGCGGCGGCGATGCGGCGGGCGGCCCGGCGGTAGGCGGGGGCGGTGAGGCAGTAGGTGTCCCGGCTGCCGTGGGTCAGGCGGGTGCCGTCGGGGCGGACCGGCAGGGCGTCCGGGTGGGCCAGGGTGAACCAGGGCGGTGGGGAGGCGGTGGGGGTGGCCAGGTCGACGGCGACGCCGGCCGCGTGGAGGCGGTCGAGGTGGGCGTCGAGCCATTCGAAGTCGTACCGGCCCTCCTCGGGCTCCATCAGGGCCCAGGAGAAGACACCGACGGTGGCGAGGTTGACCCGCGCCCGGCGCATCAGTTCGTCGTCCTGCTTCCACACCTCGGCGTCCCACTGCTCGGGGTTGTAGTCCCCGCCGAAGGCGAGGCCGCCGAGGCGGTCGGTGAGCCGGCGGATATCCATCTGCGAACCGTCCTTCTGGGAGTGGGGTCAACTGCGGCGCGGGGCCGGGGCGGTGCTCTCCCGGACCACCAGTTCCGGTGGCATCAGGAGGAGTTGGTCCTGCGGCTCGGCGCCGGCGGCGGTCGCGGCGATCCTCGCCATGACCTGCTCGACGGCGACCTGCCCGAGGTCCTTCTTCGCGCTGGTCACGGAGGTGAGCCGGGGGGAGTGCTGTTCGGCCATCGGGTCGGGGCAGATGGCGATGACGGAAGCGTCCTCCGGCACGGTCCGCCCGCTGGCGCGCAGCAGGCTGAGCAGCGGGCCGATCGCGGCCTCGTTCTGCACCACGAACCCGGTGGTGTCGGGGCGGTCCGCGAGGATGCGGGCCAGGGTGCCGGCGGTGCTCTCGTAGGTGCCCTCGCAGGGCCGGTGGAGGAAGCGCAGGTCGCGCCGCTCGGCGCGGGCGCGGAAGCCGTTGAGGGTGCGTTCGGCGTAGCCGGCGTGCCGCCGGTAGACGCCGCTGCTGTAGCCGATGAAGGCGATGTCGTGGTGGCCGAGGTCGGCCAGGTGGTCGGCGCACAGGGCGCCCGCGGTGGCGAAGTCGTGGTCGACGCAGGAGAGTCCGGCGGGGTCGTCGGGCAGGCCGATGAGTGCGGCCGGGATCTCCTCGGCGCGCAGGACCGGGATGCGGTCGTCGTCCAGCCGGACGTCCATCAGGATGACGCCGTCGGCGAGTCCGGTGGCGGCGACCCGGCGGACGCCTTCGGGCCCTTCGTCGTTGGTGAGCAGCAGGACGTCGTAGCCGTGTTCGCGGGCCGCCACGGTGACGGCTATGGCGATCTCCATCATGGTGGGCACGTGCACTTCGGGGTGGAGCGGTACCACCAGGGCGATGATGTGGGAGCGCTTGCCGGCCAGCGCCCGGGCACCCGCGTGGGGGTGGTAGCCGAGGTCCGTGATGGCCTGCTCGATGCGGGTCCTGGTCTCGTCGGAGATCGGCCGCTTGCCGCTGAGGGCGTAGCTGACCGTGCTGGACGAGACGCCGGCGTGCCTGGCCACATCGGCGAGTGTCACCATCGCTGTGCTTCCTTCGTGTCGGTTCCGGTGGGGAGCGGTCCCGGTCGTGCGACGGGGACGTCCGCGGGGGACCGCTCCCGGTCCGTGGGGCCCGTCGGGCCCGGTGCGGACGGCTCAGCCCTTGATCGCGCCGGTGAGGACACCGGTACGCAGGTGCTTCTGCACGAACGGGTACACGATCACCAGTGGTACCAGGGTGAGGACCACGACCGCCATCTGCAGCGACAGCGGCGCGGTCTGCGCGTGGGTCTCCCCGAAGCCCGAGTTGACGGAGCCGGGCAGGCCGTTCGCCCGGTTGACGTAGGTGAGCAACACGTACTGCAGGGGCCACTTCTGACTGTCCGTCGGCAGGTAGAGCATGACGTTGAAGAAGGAGTTCCAGTACCCGACGGCGTAGAACAGAGCGGTGACGGCGGTGACGGCGCGTGAGGTGGGCAGCACGACGGACCACAGGATCCGCCAGTCCCCGGCGCCGTCCATCCGGGCGGCGTCGATCAGTTCGGAGGAGGTCTCCTGGTAGAAGGCGCGCAGCACCAGGATGTTGAAGACGGAGACCGCGCTCGGCAGGATCAGCGCCCAGTACTGGCCGTAGCCGCCGAGGCCGGTGACGACCAGGAAACTCGGGATGAGGCCGCCGCTGATGAACATCGTGACGATCAGCAGCAGCAGGACGAAGCGGTGCCCGAGGGAGCGCGGCCGGGAGAGGCCGTAGGCGCACAGGATGGAGACGGCCATGGACAGCGCGGTACCGACCAGGGTGATGCCCAGGCTCACCCACAGCGCGGTGACGACCGTCGGGTCGCTGAGCATCTGGCGGTACGTCTCGGTGGACAGGCCGTCCGGCCAGAGCACCAGGCCGCCGGCCCGGTTGATCGCGCCGGGGGTGGAGAAGCTGGTCAGGACGATGATCCAGAGCGGGACCAGGATGACGGCGAGCGTTCCGCCGAGCGTGAGTCCCTTGGCTGCCTGGCCGACGGCCGTGGGCGGCTCCTCCCAGGGCGGGCGGGCGGAGCCGGCCCGGCGGCGGGTGGCCGCCGCCGTGCGGCGCTTCTCGCGGCGGGAACCGATGGTGAGTGCGTTGGTCATTTGCGATACAGCCCGTCCTCGCCGAAGGCGTGCGCCAGCCGGTTGGCACCCCAGATGAGCAGCAGGGAGACCACGCTCTTGAAGAGCCCGGCCGCCGCGCCGTAGCTGTAGCCGCCGGTGGAGATGCCGTAGTAGAAGGAGAAGGTGTCCAGGACGTCCGCGGACTCGTGGCCGACGGCGTCCCGCTGGATCAGGAACTGCTCGAAGCCGACGGACAGCGCGTTGCCGAGGCGCAGGACCAGCATCAGCACGATCACCCCGCGCAGGCCCGGCAGCGTGATGTGCCACATCCGCCGCATCCGCCCCGCGCCGTCCGCCGCCGCGGCCTCGTACAGCTCGCTGTTGATCGCGCTCAGCGCCGCCAGGAAGACGATGATCCCCCAGCCCGCCTCCTTCCAGACCGCCTGGGAGGTGACCAGCAGCGCGAAGGTGTGCGGGTTGGTCATGATGTCCCAGGTGCCGATGTCGTGCTGGCGCAGGAACTGGTTGAGCACGCCGGCGCCGCCCAGCATCTGCTGGAAGATCGTGATCGCCAGCACCCACGAGAAGAAGTGCGGCAGGTAGACGACGGACTGGAAGAAGTTGCGGATCCGCTCGCTCACCACCGAGTTGAGCAGCAGGGCCAGGGCGATCGGGACCGGGAAGAACAGGATCAGCTGGACGAAGCTCAGGTACAGCGTGTTCTTCAGTGCGGCCCAGAACGCCGGGTCGCCGAACAGCTGCTGGAACTGGTCGAAGCCGACCCATTCGCTGTGCCAGACCCCGACCAGCGGGTCGTACTCCTGGAAGGCGGTGACGATGCCGAACAGCGGCACGTAGTTGAACACCAGGAGCAGGACGACGGCGGGCACCGTCATCAGCAGGAGCGACTTGTCGCGCCGCAGTCTGATCCGCCAGCCGAGCCGCGCGTGGCCGGCCGGGCGCTTCGGTGCCGCGGTGCTCACTGGCCGGTGCCGTACTTGTTGAGGACGTTGTCGGTCATCCACTGCTTGAGCCGCTCCCCGGGCCCGGACCGCCAGCTCGCGATGGCGTCCTGCACGTCGGAGACCTTCTTCTTGCCGTGGTAGCAGTCCTTGAGGGTGTCGTTGACGTTCGGCGCGGCCGTGGCGGTGGCGAGCGCCTGCGGCATGCTGAAGTTCATGCCCCAGAAGGGCGGTTTGGTGAGGTACTGGACGTTGGCGGCGGACCAGGACGCGTAGTCCTTGGTGATCTGCTCGCCGCCCGGGTTGCTGAGCACGGAGCCGGCAGCGGCCAGGAACGGGAAGGTCGTCGCCTGGACGTCCTTTTTGCCCTCGTCGGTGAAGGTCGGCACGCCGTTCACCCGGGTGTGGTGGACGCCCTCGACGCCGTAGGTGACCAGGGTGTACTCGGCCGTGCCGTAGGGGGCGGCGAGGTAGTTGGCGACGGCGAGCAGTTCCTCGATCTGCGCGGGCTTCAGATTGGCGTTGAGGTAGCTGATCATGCTGGCGGCGGCGCCCATGTAGGCCACCGGTGTGCCCTTGCCGTCGGCGGTGATGGCGTTGAAAGCGCCGCGCCGGTAGTTCGGGTCCGCGGCGACGCCGGACTGGTGGTCGGACAGGTTCCAGGCGCCGAGTCCGCCGCCCCCGATGAGCGTCTTTCCGCTGTAGAAGCGGGTGGCCCCGTTGGCGACGTCACCGGCGAGCGTGTCCGGGTGCATGTAGCCCGAGGTGGCCAGACGGTAGTGCCAGTCGAGGGCCTCCAGGAACTCCTGGGTCTCGAACATGTGGACCAGCTTGCCGTTGTCGATCCGCCAGGTCATGGGGACGTTCCAGGTGAACTGGAGGTAGGTCCACACGTCGTCGAAGGCCCACACGCCCCGCTTGGCGTCGGTCAGTTCCTTGCCGAGGTTCATCAGGTCGTCGGCGGACTTCACCTGGTCGGCGGTGATGCCCCGGGCTTCGAGGATGTCCCGGCGGTAGAAGGTGGCACCGGGCATGCCGAAGCTGCTGGAGAAGCAGGGGATCCCGTAGAGCTTGTCACCCCAGACCCCCATCTGCCAGGCACCGGTGGGGAGGGCGGCCAGGTTGGGGTACTTCTTGACGTTGTCGCCGGACAGGTAGGGGGTCAGGTCCGCGAGCTGGGTACCGGTCAGCCCGCCGGTGTTGAAGTTGGAGTTCCACCAGGAGGGCAGGTTGATCCAGTCCGGCAGCTTCTGGGCGGCGGTCATCGTCGGGACGATGGTGTTGTAGTTGATCCCGTCCGCCGGCTTCATGGTCAGCTCGACCCCGAGCGCCTTGTTCATCGCCTGGTAGAAGGAGTTGCCGACCGGCGGGGCGGTGCCCCACAGCGGGGTGACCGCCGTGTAGCTGCCGCCCTTGCCCGGAACGCCGGAGACGGTGACGGGCGGGGAGGCCGGGTAGGAGAGGTAGGCGGGGTCGGTCGCGATGTCGGCTCCGCCCTGCACGGGGGCTATGTCCGGCTTGACCGCGTTGGCGTTCGGCACGTAGGCGGGCAGGGCCGCCTTCAGGCCCTCCTTGGTGTTCGCACCGGCCTTCTTGGCCGAGCCGCCGCCGCAGGCGGACAGCAGCGGTGCCATCGCGGCGGCTCCCGCGACCGTGGCGGCGGTACTCAGAAAGCTCCTGCGGTTCATCCCGGATCTCATGGTGGCGCGGCCCCTCTCCGTCGAAGCGCGGTCGAAGCACCGAAGCGTCGAAGCGCTTGGATGTTTCGGCGAGACTAACGACGCGTTACCGGTTGAGCAAGAGTCTGAACAAATGCAAAATCGTTTGTGTCCTGGGGAGTTGACAGCCCTGTCGGAGCGTGCCAGCGTCGAAGCGCTTCGACGAACGACCACCGAGTCCAGCCCGTCCGAGGGGTGTTCCCACGTGAGTTCCGTGCCCGCGTCCACAGCCGGCCTGCCCGACTTCCGCAACCCCACGCTGCCGCTGCGCAAGCGTGTCGACGACCTGCTCCACCGGCTCACGCTCGACGAACGGCTCGCGATGCTGCACCAGTACGCGCCGGCCGTCCCGCGCCTGGGCGTCGCCCCCTTCCGCACCGGCAGCGAGGGCCTGCACGGCGTCTCCTGGCTCGGCGAGGCGACCGTCTTCCCGCAGGCCGTGGGCCTCGGCGCCAGCTGGGACGAGGACCTGGTGCGCGAGGTCGCCGAGGCGGTCTCGACCGAGCTGCGGGCCTTCCACTACCACCGCCCGCCGGCGGTCGGCACCACCGAGGAGCGCGGACCCAACTCCCTCCAGGCCTGGGCCCCCGTGCTCAACCTGCTGCGCGACCCGCGCTGGGGACGCAACGAGGAGGGCTACTCCGAGGACCCGGTGCACACCGCGCGGGTCGGCGAGGCCTTCTGCCACGGCCTCACCGGCGACCACCCGACCTACCTTCGGACCGCCCCCGTGCTCAAGCACTTCCTCGCCTACAACAACGAGGACGACCGCTGCACCACCTCCTCCGGACTGCGCCCGCGCGTGCTCCAGGAGTACGACCTGGCCGCCTTCCGCCCCGTCGTCGCCTCCGGCGCCGCGACCGGCGCGATGGCCGCCTACAACCTGGTCAACGGCCGCCCCTGCCACGTCAGTCCGCTGATCGAGGCGGAGCTGCGCCGCTGGGCGAAGCCGACCGGCCACGAGCTGTTCGTGGTCAGTGACGCCGAGGCCCCCTCCAACCTGGTCGACCCGGAGCACTACTTCGACGACCACGCCGAGTCCCACGCGGCCGCGCTCAAGGCCGGCATCGACAACTTCACCGACCACGGCGAGGACAGCGGGACCCCGGTCGGCCGGCTGCGCGAGGCGCTGGAACGCGGCCTGATCGACGAGGCCGACGTGGACCGCGCTGTCCGCCGACAGCTCGAAGTGCGCTTCCGTCTGGGCGAGTTCGACCCCGAACTGGACCCGTACGCGGGCACCGGCCCCGAGGTGGTCGACAGCCCCGAGCACCGCGCCCTGGCCCGCAAGGCCGCGACCGAGTCCACCGTGCTGCTCAAGAACGACGGCCTGCTGCCGCTCGACCCGGCCCGCACGCCGCGGATCGCCGTCATCGGCCCGCTCGCCGACAGCCTCTTCGAGGACTGGTACAGCGGCACCCTGCCGTACCAGGTGACCATCGCCACCGGCCTGGCCGCGGCCCTCGAAGCCCACGGCGGCGAGATCGTCCACGTGGAGGGCTCCGACCGGATCACCCTGCGCTCGCGGACCACCGGCGAACTGCTCGGCAAGTCCGCCTTCGACGTGACCGACTGGGGCGGTGGCGCCTCCACCCTGCGCGAGGCCGACACCGGCCGCTACCTCAGCCTCCAGGACGACGACGCCCTGGCCGCCGACCGGGACGTGATCAAGAGCTGGTTCGTCAAGGAGACCTTCCGGCTCGAACCGGCCGGCCCGGACAGCGTGCTGCTGCGCTCCGTGTTCACCGGACGCTACGCCGCCGTGGACCCGACCGACGGCCGGGTGGCCGTCACCGCCGAGACCGCGGAGGACGCCGAGCACTGGCAGCGCGAGCTGGTCCGCGACGGCGCCGCCGAGGCCCGGGCGGCCGCCGCGTCGGCGGACGTCGCCGTCGTCGTCCTCGGCAACCACCCGTTGATCAACGGCCGCGAGACCGAGGACCGCGCGGACATCGACCTGCCCGAGGGCCAGGAGGAACTGCTGCGCGCCGTCGCGGCCGTCCGCCCGGACACCGCCCTGGTCGTGATGAGCAGTTACCCGTACGCCCTCGACTGGGCCGACGAACACCTGCCCGCCGTGGTGTGGACCTCCCACGGCGGGCAGGAAACAGGACACGCGCTGGCCGCCGTGCTGCTCGGCGGGGCCGAGCCGGCCGGCCGCCTGCCGCAGACCTGGTACCGGGGCGACGACCCGCTGCCCGCCCCGCTCGACTACGACATCATCAAGGCCGGCTGGACCTACCAGTACCACCGCTCCGCCCCGCTCTACTCCTTCGGCCACGGGCTCTCCTACACCGACTTCGCCTACCGCGACCTGCGGCTGTCCCGGCCGTCGATCGGCCAGGACGGCTCGGCCGAACTCACCGTGACCCTGGAGAACACCGGAGCGCGGCCCGGCAGCGAGGTGCTCCAGATCTACGTCCGCGCCCTGGAAGCCCGTTACGAGGCACCCCGGCTGCGCCTGGCCGACTTCCGCAAGGTCCGGCTGGAGCCGGGGGAGAGCCGCGAACTGGCCTTCCGGCTGTCGGCCGAGCAGCTCGCCCACTGGTCCGTCGCCACCGGCGGCTTCGCCGTCGACCCCGGCGGTTACGAGGTGATCGTCGCCCGCAGCGCCGACCACCCCGTGCTCACCGCGCCGCTCACCGTGACCGGGGCGCCCGCCGCACCCCGGGCGGGCGTCGAACGGCGGATCCTGGCCGTCGACTTCGACGACTACGAGGACGCCACCATCGTCGACGCCACCCGCACCGACGGCGACGCCGTCACGCCCACCGACCCGGGGCAGCCCGCGACGCTCCTCTTCCGCGAGGTCGACCTCTCCGGCGCCCGCGCGATCGAGGTCGAGACCGCCCGTGAGGGCGTCGGCACTGGCGGGGCGCGGCTCGAAGTCCGGGCGGGCGGACGGGTGTTGGCCGATATCGACGTCCCCGTGACCGGCGACCGCTACGCCTGGACCAGCACCACCGTGGAGCTCCCCACCCCGCTCCACGGCGTGCACGACCTGAGCCTGACCCTGCACGGCGACTTCCGGCTCTCCGCCTTCCGTTTCGGCGCGGCCGGCTGAGGCCGCCCGCCCCACAGACCGGCGGCCCGCCCATGGGGGGCGGGCCGCCACCCCTCCCTGCCCGGTTCTCCGGCCGGGCGATCGAGCCCGCCGCATCCGTTCCGACCCCGCAGTCACCCGCCGCCCGGAGGCGGCCCGCATGTCAGTGCTCGCGCCCCACCACCTGACCTCGAACTCGCGACACCCGGAGGAAGCGCCCATGCCGTTCACCGACTTCGGAGTCGACGAACTCGGCGACTACCAGCCCGAGTCGACCATCCCGCACGACTTCGACGAGTTCTGGCAGCGCACCCTCGCCGAGGCCCGCTCGCACGGCGGGGTGGTCAAGGCCGAACGCGTCACCGCGCAGTACGGCCTGCGCACCGTCGAGGTCGACGACGTACGGTTCCCCGGCTGGAACGGCGAGCCGGTGGCCGCCTGGCTGCTGCGCCCGCGCGGCGTGGCGGGCCCGCTGCCGGTCGTCGTCACCTACATCGGCTACTCCGGCGGCCGAGGGCTGCCCACCGAGCACCTCCTCTGGTCCGCCGCCGGCTACGCCCAGCTCGTCGTGGACAGCCGGGGACAGGGCCACGACACCCCGGACCGGACCATGGGCGACGGCACCCAGTGGGTCGGGGGCTTCATGACCCTCGGCATCGACTCCCCGGAGAACTACTACTACCGGCGGCTGATGACCGACTGCGTGCGCGCCGTGGACGCCGTCGCGGAACTGCCCGGTCTCGACGCCAACCGGATCGTCGTGGCCGGCGGCAGCCAGGGCGGCGGCCTGGCCCTCGCCGTCGCCGGGCTCACCGGGGACCGGGTGGCCGCGGTGATGCCCGACGTCCCGTTCCTGTGCCACTACCGCGAGGCCGTGCAGCTCGCCCTGGACGGGCCGTACCAGGAGCTCGTCAACTACCTGCGCTGGCACAGCCGGCACCGCGTGCAGCCGGCCTTCGCCACCCTCGACTACTTCGACGGCGTCAACTTCGCCCAGCGGGCCACCGCGCCGGCCCTGTTCAGCGTCGGCCTGATGGACCCGGTCTGCCCGCCGCGGACGGTCTACGCCGCCTTCAACCACTACGCGGGCGAGGACCGCACCATGACCGTCTGGCCCTTCGCCGACCACGCCGGCGGCTGCGGTTCCAACCCGCCCGTCCAGCTGTCCTGGCTGCGCGACCGCGGGCTGGCGCCGGAGCTGTGACCACCGTGCCCGATCACGAGAGACATGAGGTGCGCCGCATGAACAGTTCGGCATACCCGGACCTGCCCCCCGGCTTCCGGTTAGGCGCCGCCACCGCCGCCTACCAGATCGAGGGCGCCCACGACGAGGACGGCCGCGGCCCGTCCATCTGGGACACCTACAGCCACACCCCGGGCCGCACCCACGGCGGAGCCACCGGCGACACCGCCTGCGACCACTACCACCGCTACCGCGAGGACGTCGCCCTGCTCCGCGGGCTCGGCGTCGACGGCTACCGGTTCTCGATCTCCTGGTCGCGACTGCTGCCGCAGGGGACCGGTGTGGTCAACGCGAAGGGCCTCGACTTCTACGACCGGCTGATCGACGAACTGCTGGCCGCCGGGATCGCGCCCGCGGCCACCCTCTACCACTGGGACCTGCCGCAGGCCCTGGAGGACCGAGGCGGCTGGCGGGTGCGCCAGACGGCCGAGGCCTTCGCCGAGTACGCGAACGTCGCCGCCGACCGCTACGGGGACCGGGTCGAGCGCTGGATCACCTTGAACGAGCCCTTCTGCTCCGCCTTCGTCGGCTACGCCGAGGGCCGGCACGCGCCCGGCGCCCGGGAGGGCCGTGGCGCCCTGGCGGCCGCCCACCACCTGCTGGTCGGCCACGGCCTCGCCGTCCGGGAACTGCGCGCCGCCGGCGCCCGCGAGGTCGGCATCACGCTCAACCTCGACCGCCTGCACGCCGCCTCCGACCGGCCCGAGGACCTCGCCGCCCTGCGCCGGGCCGAGGTGCTGCACAACGAGGTGTGGACCGACCCGCTGTTCGCCGGACGCTACCCCGAGCACGAGGCCGAGACCTGGGAGGGCCTGGCCGACGGCCCCTGGCGCCGGCCGGGAGACCTCCAACTCATCGGCACGCCAATGGATTTCGTCGGCATCAACTTCTACCGGCCGATCACCGTCGAGGCCGCCCCGCACCGCGCGGACGACCCCGAGCTGCGCACCGCCATGGACATCGGCGTGGCCGAGCCGATCCCGTACGGCACCCGGCTCACCACCATGGGCTGGCCCGTCGTCCCGTCCGCGTTCACCGAACTGCTCTGCGACCTCGACGCCCGCTATCCGCGGCTCCCGCCGGTCTGGATCACCGAGAACGGCTCCGCCGAGGCCGACAGCCTCACCCCCGACGGCCTGGTGCACGACGAGGAACGGATCGACTACCTGGCCGGCCACCTCGGCGCCGTCGCCGACGCCATCGCGGCCGGTGTCGACGTGCGCGGCTACTACGTCTGGTCCCTGCTGGACAACTTCGAGTGGGCCCGCGGCTACGAGCAGCGCTTCGGCCTGGTCCGCGTCGACTACGACACCCTGACCCGAACCCCCAAGGACAGCTACCACTGGTACCGGGGCCTGATCACCGCGCACCGTGCGCGGACGGAGGAATCTGCCCGATGAAGTTCACCGACGGCTACTGGCTGATGCGCCCGGGCGTCACCGCGCGCTACGCCACCGAGGTCGCCGACGTCCGCACCGGCGAGGACCGGATGACCCTCTACGCGCCCGTCAGACACGTGCGCGGCCGTGGTGACACCCTCAACAGCCCACTGCTGACCGTCGAGTGCTGGTCCCCGGCCGAGGGCGTGATCGGGGTGCGCGCCACCCACCACGCCGGCTCGGTGCGGCGCGGGCCGGAGTTCGCGCTGCCCGGCGCCGAGCAGGGCAGCGGGAAGGTGCGCCGGGACGGCGACGTGGTGGAACTCTGCGCCGGCGAACTGACGCTGCGGGTGGACACCTCCAAGCCGTGGCAGCTGGAGTTCACCGCCGGCGGCCGGGTACTGACCACGGTGGGTGAGCGCGGCACCGGCTTCGTCACCGACGCCGACGGCCGCCACCACATGCTCGGACAACTCGCGCTGGGCGTCGGCGAGCTGGTCTACGGCCTGGGGGAGCGATTCACCCCGTTCGTCCGCAACGGACAGGTGGTGGACATCTGGCAGGCGGACGGCGGCACCAGCAGCGAACAGGCGTACAAGAACGTCCCGTTCCACCTGACCAACCGCGGCTACGGCGTCCTCGTCAACCACCCCGGCAGAGTCAGCTACGAGATCGGCTCCGAGTCCGTCGGCCAGGTGCAGTTCAGCGTCGAGGACCAGTCGCTGGAGTACTTCGTCGTCCACGGCCCCACCCCCAAGCAGATCCTGGAGCGCTACACCGCCCTCACCGGCCGGCCCGCGCTGCCCCCGGCCTGGGCGCTCGGCCTGTGGCTGACCACCTCCTTCACCACCGACTACGACGAGGCGACCGTCAACCGCTTCGTCGGCGGCATGGCCGAACGCGGCATCCCGCTGAGCGTGTTCCACCTCGACTGCTTCTGGATGCGCGAGTACCAGTGGTGCGACTTCGTGTGGGACCCGGACACCTTCCCGGACCCGGCCGGCATGCTGGCCCGGCTCAAGCGGCAGGGCCTGCGCATCTCCGCCTGGATCAACCCGTACGTCGCGCAGAAGTCGGAGCTGTTCGCCGAGGGCATGCGCAGGGGCTACCTGGTCCGACGCCCGGACGGCAGCGTCTGGCAGTGGGACCTGTGGCAGCCCGGCATGGCCCTGGTGGACTTCACCAACCCCGCCGCCCGCGACTGGTACACCGGCAAGCTGCGCACCCTGCTCGACGTCGGCGTGGACTGCTTCAAGACCGACTTCGGCGAGCGCATCCCCACCGACGTGGTCTGGCACGACGGCTCCGACCCGGAGCGGATGCACAACTACTACACCCAGCTCTACAACCAGGCGGTGTTCGAGCTGCTCCGCGAGGAGCGCGGGGAGGGGGAGGCGCTGCTGTTCGCCCGGTCCGCCACCGTGGGCGGCCAGCAGTACCCGGTGCACTGGGGCGGCGACTGCGAATCGCACTTCAACGCCATGGCGGAGTCGCTGCGCGGGGGCCTGTCCCTGGGGCTGTCCGGCTTCGGCTTCTGGAGCCACGACATCGGCGGCTTCGAGGGCACCCCCACCCCCGCCGTCTTCAAGCGCTGGACGCAGTTCGGCCTGCTCTCCTCGCACAGCCGGCTGCACGGCAGCAAGTCCTACCGGGTGCCGTGGGAGTTCGGAGAGGAGGCCGTCGAGGTCACCCGCGAGTTCACCCTGCTCAAGCACCGCCTGGCGCCCTACCTCCAGCGCGCGGCCCAGCAGGCGCACGCCACCGGCCTGCCGGTGATGCGCGCCATGGTGCTGGAGTTCCCGGACGACCCGGCCGCCGCCGCACTCGACCGGCAGTACCTGCTCGGCGACGACCTGCTCGTCGCCCCGGTCTTCACCGAGGACGGCACGGTCGAGTACTACGTGCCCGAGGGGACGTGGACCAACATCCTGACCGGCGATCAGGTGACCGGCCCGCGCTGGGTGCGTGAACAGCACGGCTTCCACACCCTGCCGCTGCTCGCCCGCCCCGACTCCGTCATCCCGCTCGGCGCGGACGACCAGCGCCCGGTCTCCGCCTGGGCGGAGGGCGTGGAACTGCGCGTCCACGCCTTCGCCGACGGCGCCGAGCGCACCGTCGTCCTCCCGCGCACCGACGGCCCCGGGGAGACCGCCCGCTTCCAGCTGCGCCGCACCGGCGACCGCCTCCGGGTGACCACCGACAGCCCGCACCCCTGGCAGCTGCGCATCGGCGGCCCGGACGGCGCCCTGCACGTCAGCCCGGCGGGCACTCTTGAGGCCGAGCTGGCCTACCCGGCCTGAGGCCGGCCCGCTACACGGGGCCCCGCACGCCACCGCATGGGCGTGCGGGGCCCCGCCCACTCGGGCATCCGCCCGCACACACCCGTCACTTGAGAAGAACAGAGGAGCCTTTCGTGTCCTACAGCATCCGCGCGGGCGGTCTGGAGCGGCACACCGCCGCAGAGATCCTCCGCATCGAACCCTGGGGGCCGGACGCCGTCCGGGTGCGCGCCTCGGCCGGGACCATCGACCCCACCGCCCCCGGCGCGCTGGAGAACCCCTCGCCCTGCCCGCACGCCGAACTGTCCGTCTCGGACGACGGCTGTGCCCGCCTGGTCAACGGTCGTATCGCCGTCGAGGCCTCGGCGGACGGCCAGCTGAGCTTCCGCCACGCCGCATCGGGCCGTGAACTCCTCGCCGAGCGCAGCCCGTACGCCCACCACGCCGGCTCCCGCGTCCACGCGGCGGGCGGCCGGACGGAACAGTCCTTCGAGGCCTACGACGGGGAACGGCTGCACGGCCTGGGGCAGCACCTGCACGGGCGCCTGGACCAGAAGGGCTGTGTGATCGACCTCGTCCAGGCCAACACCGTGGCGGCCATCCCCTTCCTGCACTCCTCGCGCGGCTACGGGCTGCTGTGGAACAACCCCGCCACCGGCCGCGTCGAACTGGGCGCCGACACCACCCGGTGGACCGCCGACGGCGGCGGGCGCATCGACTACTGGATCACCGCCGGCGACACCCCGGCCCAGATCCTGGACTCCTACACCCGGGCCACCGGACGCCCGCCCCTGCTCCCCGAGTGGGCCTCCGGCTTCTGGCAGTCAAGGCTGCGCTACCGCACCCAGGACGAACTCCTGGCGGTGGCACGGGAGTACAAGGAGCGTGGACTGCCGCTGTCCGTCATCGTCTGCGACTTCTTCCACTGGCCGAGGATGGGCGACTGGCGTTTCGAGGAGAGCGAGTGGCCCGATCCCGCCGCCATGGTCAAGGAGCTGTCGGACCTCGGGGTGAAGCTCGCCGTCTCGGTGTGGCCCACCGTCGAGCCCGGAAGTGACACGTACGACGGGTTGCGCTCGGCCGGGCACCTCGTACGGGATGCGGGCGGCGGCCTGCTCACCTTCCCGTGGCCGTCCCGGTACAGCGGGGACGCGCTGATCCGCCCGATGGCGTACTACGACGCCACCCACCCCGGAGCCCGGGCCGCGCTGTGGCAGCGGCTGAACGACAACTACCGTTCGCTGGGCGTGGCGTGCTTCTGGCTGGACGCCTGCGAGCCCGACGTGCCCCGGGGCGTCGCCGAGCGCGCCGTCTACGCGGCCGGGCCGGCGGCGGAGGCGGCGAACCTCTACCCGCTGGAGCACACCCGAGGGGTGGCCGACGGGCTGCGCGCGGCGGGCGAGGACCGGCCGTTGTCGCTGGTCCGCTCCGCGTGGGCGGGCAGCCAGCGTCACGGGGCCCTGCTGTGGTCCGGCGACATCCCCACCACCTTCGACTCCCTCGGGCGCCAGATCAGGGCGGGGCTGAACGTCGCGATGAGCGGCATCCCCTGGTGGAACACCGACATCGGCGGCTTCTTCGGCGGCGACCCGGACGACCCCGCGTACCGCGAGCTGCTGATCCGGTGGTTCCAGTACGGCACCTTCAGCCCCGTCATGCGGCTGCACGGTGACCGGCAGCCCAATCACCCCACCTTCTCCGCGGACATGACCGGCGGGCCGAACGAGGTCTGGTCGTACGGGGAGGAGGCGTACGGCATCCTGCGCGACCACCTGTCGCTGCGCGAGCGCCTGCGGCCGTACCTGCGGAGGCTGTCCGAGGAAGCCCACCGTACCGGCGCGCCGCCGATGCGCCCGCTGTTCTTCGACTTCCCCGAGGACGAACGCGCGTGGGACGTGGACGACCAGTTCCTGCTCGGCCCCGACGTGCTGGTGGCACCCGTGTACGAGGCGGGCGCCCGGGCCCGCCGGGTGTACCTGCCGTCCGGCGCCCGCTGGGTCGACCCGGTCACCGGACGCGCGGTGGAGGGGGGAAGGACGCTCGACGCGGACGCCCCGCTGGAGCGCCTGCCGGTCTTCGTGCGGGAAGGGTCCGACGTCGCGGACCGGCTCGGCTGACTCCGCGTCCGTCAGCGGAGCTGTGAGAAGACGAAGGAGAATCGGGCCCCTTCCGCCCGTAGCCGGTACTGGGGCAGCGGGCCGGGCCCGCAGGAGGCGGTGCCGATGCCGTGCAGGGCGTGGTCGAGGTTGACCCACACGGCGTCGCCAGGCGTGAGGTCGGTGAGGTGGGCCGCCGCGTCCAGCTGCTCGGTGGTCCAGCGGCGGGCGGTGAAGTAGAAGGCCGGGTCGCCCTCGATGCGCAGGCCGCCGATCTCGGCCCAGCGGACGTCGGCCCGTGCGCCGTTCTCCTGCGGGCGCAGGTAGGGCGTCTGCAGCCCGTCGACCGTGGACTCGTAGCGGCCGAGTCTGGCGGCGGCTTTGGTGTCCGGGTACCCCTCGTCGGGGCCGGCGCCGAACCAGCGCACCTCGTCCGCCTCGGCGAGCGCGAGCCGCACGCCGAGGCGGGGCAGCGGCACGGGCCATTCGCCGTCGGGCCGCACCGAAACGGTCAGCCGCAGACGGTCACCGTCGCTGGTCCAGCGGTAGCCCGTGTCGAGGCCGAACTCCCGGGCGGCCGGGGCCACTCGGGTCCGTACGGTCAGCGTGTTCTCGCCGAGTTCCACCGCGTCCAGCCGGTGCCGCATGCGGTGCAGACCGAAGTCGCGCCACAGCGTGGCGGTTCGAGTGCCGGTCAGCCATTCGGTGCCCTCGTCGTTGTCGGTGGGCGCCCGCCACACGTCCAGCCGCGGGCCGCTGACCTCGACGGTGCCGATGGCCTTGAGCGCACCGGTACGGGGGTCGAAGCGGGCCGGGCCGAGGGTGATCGCGCCGTCGTCGGCGAGGGGTCCGAAGGTCGGGCGCAGGACCGTCCGCGGCCGTGCGGTCACCGGGAACTGGCCCCACGCGACCTCGTGGCCCTTGGGCGCCCACGCGGCGTCGGCCGCCAGCACCGCCCGGACCGTCCACTGCGTCTCACCGGCTTGCTGGCCGGCGGGCTGCGGCGGCAGCTTCAACTCCGCCGATTCGGCGGGCGCGAGCTCCGGCACGAACAGTGGGCCGGTCTCGACCGTTTCGCCGTCCACCTGGTACGACCACTCGAAGGCCAGCGCGGCGAGGTCGGCGAAGTCGTAGCCGTTGGTGACCGTTACGGTGCCGTTGGTGCCGTCGCCGTGGATGCGGACGGGCTCGATGACCTTCTTGTACTCCAGCAGACCGGGGGAAGGCTTCCGGTCGGGGAAGATCAGGCCGTCGCAGACGAAATTGCCGTCGTGCAGTTCCTCGCCGAAGTCGCCGCCGTAGGCATAGCCGAGCTCGGGGTGGGTGATGCCGTGGTCGATCCACTCCCAGACGAATCCGCCCTGCAGCCGGTCGTAGGTCTCGAACAGCCGCTGGTAGTCGGCGAGTCCGCCGGGGCCGTTGCCCATGGCGTGGCCGTACTCGCAGAGGATGAAAGGGAGTCGGCGGCGTTTGTGGGTGCCGCCGTCCAGTTCCCGGCCGATCCGCTCGACCTCGGCGTGGTCGGCGTACATCCGTGAGTACATGTCGGTGTCGCGGCTGTTCCAGTCGCCCTCGTAGTGCACGAGGCGGGAAGGGTCGCGGTGGTGGATCCATTCGGCCATCGCGGTCAGGCCCCGTCCGGTGCCGGCCTCGTTGCCCAGCGACCAGATGACGACCGAGGGGTGGTTCTTGTCGCGTTCGACCATGCGGGCGGCGCGGTCGAGCAGAGCGGGGGTCCAGCGGTCGTCGTCGACGGGGTTGTCGCGCCAGTTCTGTTCGGTGAAGCCGTGGGTCTCCAGGTCGCACTCGTCGATGACCCACAGGCCGTACTCGTCGCACAGGTCGAGGAAGGCCGGGTGGGGCGGGTAGTGCGAGGTGCGGACGGCGTTGATGTTGTGCTGCTTCATCAGCAGGACGTCTCGGCGCATGGTCTCCGGGTCGAGGGCACGCCCGGTCTCGGGGTGCCACTCGTGGCGGTTGACGCCCTTGAAGAGCACCGCCGTGCCGTTGACCTTGATCAGGCCGTCGGCCAGCTCCACGGTGCGGAAGCCGATCCGCAGGGGCACGCGCTCGCCGGCGGTGACCAGCTCGCCGTCGTACAGCGTCGGCACCTCGGCGGACCACGGCCGCACCGGCACGGTGACCGTGGCTCCCGTCGCGACGTCGATGCCCAGGGCCGGCACGGACACTCGCCCGTCGATGTCGGATTCGACGAGGAGGGTGCCCTCACCCGTGCGGTGGTCGAAGGAGGCGTGCACGAAGAAGTCGCCCGCGCAGCCTTCGGGGCGGTGTCGCAGGGTGACATCGCGGAAGATGCCGGGTAGCCACCACTGGTCCTGGTCCTCCAGGTAGGAGCCCGCCGACCACTGGTGGACGCGTACGGCGAGCACGTTGCCGCTTCGCTTGAGCAGGTGACCGATGGCGAACTCGTGCGGCAGGCGGGAGCCCTTGAACTCGCCGAGCCGGGTGCCGTTGAGCCAGACGCGGGCGCAGGACTCGACACCCTCGAAGCGCAGCACCGCGCCGCCGTCGACCGGCCAGTCCTCGGGCAGGTCGAAGCGGTGCAGGTGGTCGCCGGTCGGGTTCTCCGTCGGCACGCGCGGCGGGTCGACCGGGAAGGGGTACTGGTGGTTGGTGTACGCGGGCCGGCCGAAGGCGCCGTCGCCTTGAAGGACCCAGTGCCCCGGGACGGTCACCTCCGCCCAGTCGGCGGCGTCGAATCCGGGCTCGGCGAAGGACTCGTCCTGGGCATCGGCCGTCGGCGAGACCCGCAGCAGCCAACTGCCGTTCAGTGACAGGCTCTGGGCGCTCGATGAGGCGTACCAGGCGCGGGGCGCCATGGCTCCGCGGCCCGGGGAGTAGTCCTCGACGTAGTGGTTCGTCATCCCGTTAGCGCTCCCTGCGTGATCCGTGTAGACGGGCGATGTGGACGATCGGGTTGACCACAGCCTGCTTCACCTCCTGGCTCTGCCGGGCGGTCGCGCCGGCACACGCTCCCGGCACTGCTGGTGCCCCTCGCGCCGGGCCGGCGGTTCGTCGGCGGGAGCACGGGTCCGGCCGCGTGCCCGACGAGTCGATCAGCATGACCGACACGCTACTCGGGAACGGCGCTCAACCGGGGGCCCGGCGCCGCAATCCGCCAAGGGCGGCGATCATCCCGTGACGACGGCCGTACCGGTAACGCGTCCACTCGACCGCGACGGAGCGAGCCGGGTCGTACGGCCTGCACGACCCGGCCGGAGCCCGGCACTGATCAGCGGGCGCCGAGGAGGTGTTCGAGGGCGAGCTGGTCCAGCTGCTCGAAGGCCATGCCGCGCTGGGCGGCGGCGTCCACGTCGAACTCCTCGAAGGCGGAGCGGTCCGCCAGCAGCCCGGTCAGGCCGTCCTCGGCCGTGGGGAGGGCGAGTTCGGGCAGTCGGGAGGCGGTGAGCGCGGCCTGGACCTCCGGGTCGGCCCGGAAGGCGCGGGAACGCTCTGCCAGCAGCAGGTAGTTGCGCATGCAGCCGGCCGCCGAGGCCCAGACGCCGTCGAAGTCCTCGGTGCGCGGCGGCTTGAAGTCGAAGTGCCGGGGGCCGTCGTAGCCGGCCGACTCCAGCAGGTCGACCAGCCAGAAGGCCTGCCGGAGGTCGCCCGCGCCGAAGCGCAGGTCCTGGTCGTACTTGATGCCGGACTGGCCGTTGAGGTCGATGTGGAACAGCTTGTCGTGCCACAGGGCCTGGGCGATGCCGTGGGGGAAGTTGAGCCCGGCCATCTGCTCGTGGCCGACCTCCGGGTTGAGGCCGACCCGCTCGGGGCGCTCCAGCTGGTTGATGAACGCCAGGGCGTGGCCGACGGTGGGCAGCAGGATGTCGCCGCGCGGCTCGTTGGGCTTGGGCTCGATCGCGAAGCGCAGGTCGTAGCCCTGCTGCTCGACGTACTCGCCGAGCAGGTCGAAGGCCTCCTTGAGCCGGTCGAGCGCGGTGCGCACGTCCTTGGCCGCGCCGGACTCGGCGCCCTCGCGACCGCCCCAGGCGACGTAGACCGAGGCACCGAGTTCGACGGCCAGGTCGATGTTGCGGATGGTCTTGCGCAGCGCGTAGCGGCGGACGTCGCGGTCGTTGGCGGTGAAGGCGCCGTCCTTGAAGACCGGGTGGGTGAACAGGTTGGTGGTCGCCATCGGGACCTTCAGCCCGGCGGCGTCCAGCGCGGCGCGGAAGCGCTTGACGGTCTGCTCGCGGGTGGCGCCGTCCGATCCGAAGGGGATCAGGTCGTCGTCGTGGAAGGTGACGCCGTGGGCGCCGAGTTCGGCCAGGCGCTGCACGGTCTCGACCGGGTCGAGGGCGGGGCGGGTCGCGTCGCCGAAGGGGTCGCGCCCCTGCCAGCCGACGGTCCACAGGCCGAAGGTGAACTTGTGCGCCGGGGTGGGGGCGAGCGGGTCGCTGGACATGGAGCGGCTCCGGATCAGTGCCAGGGGGTGTTTGTCAGGACTCTCAACAAATTAGTATGCCGGAACGTCAGAAGGAACCCCTCGCACCGGAGGAACGCATGGCTGAGCAGCGTGTCGTGATCGGCTTCGACAGCTCGACCCAGTCCACCAAGGCCCTCGCCGTCGACATCGACACCGGCACCGTCCTGGGCCAGGGCCGCGCCCCGCACACCGTCAGCACGGGCGCCGGCCGCGAGAGCGACCCCGACCAGTGGTGGCAGGCGCTCGGCGCGGCCGCGGCGGCAACGGGCTGGGCGGACCGCGCGGCCGCGGTCTCGATCGCCGGCCAGCAGCACGGCCTGGTCACCCTCGACGCGAGCGGGGCGCCGGTCCGCCCGGCGCTGCTCTGGAACGACGTCCGCTCCGCGCCCCAGGCCGCCGGGCTGTCGGCCGCGATCGGTGCGGCGGAACTCGCCCGCCGCACCGGCAGCGTCCCCACCGCCGCCTTCACCGCCGCCAAATGGGCCTGGCTGCGCGCCGACGAACCCGCCGCCGCCGACCGGGTCGCGGCCGTCCGCCTCCCCCACGACTTCCTGACCGAGCGGCTGACCGGCGAGGCGGTCACCGACCGCGGCGACGCCTCGGGAACCGGCTGGTGGGGGCCGGACGGCTACGACACGGACATCCTCGCCCGCATCGGCCTCGACCCGGGCCTGCTGCCCGAGGTCCTGCCACCGGGCACGCGGGCCGGCGTCGTCCGCCCCGGGACGCCGCTGCGCGAAGGCGCACTGGTGGCCACCGGCACCGGCGACAACATGGCCGCGGCCCTCGGACTCGGCCTGCTCCCCGGGCAGCCGGTGCTCAGCCTCGGCACCTCCGGCACCGTCTACGCCGTCGGCCGCACCAGGCCCGCCGACCCGACCGGCACCGTCGCGGGCTTCGCCGACGCGCTCGGCGGCTGGCTGCCGCTGGCCTGCACGCTCAACTGCACCCTCGCCGTCGACCGCTTCGCCGTTCTCCTCGGACGCGGCCGGGACGAGGTCGAGGAGGGTGGCACCGCCGTCGTCCTGCCCTATCTGGACGGCGAGCGCACACCGGACCTCCCGGGCGCCTCCGGCCTGGTCCACGGGCTGCGCCATGACACCACTCCGGGGCAGCTCCTGCAGGCCGCCTACGACGGGGCCGCCCACGCCCTGCTCGCCGCCCTGGACGGCGTGCTGGGTGCGGGCGGCGCGGACCCGGCGGGCGAGGAGCCGCTGCTGCTGATCGGCGGCGGCGCCCGCGGCCGGGCCTGGCAGCGGACCGTGCTGCGGCTCTCCGGCCGGGCCGTCCAGGTGCCCGACGCGCAGGAACTGGTCGCGCTCGGCGCCGCCGCCCAGGCCGCCACACTGCTCACGGGTGAGCCGGCCGACGCGGTGGCCCGCCGCTGGCGGACGGCCCACGGCCCGGTGCTGGAGCCCGTGAAGAAGGACGAGGACGCGCTGACGCGGATCAGCGATACCCTGCGTCGGGCCGGGGCCTTGCAGGGTGCCCCGGTCGAGGACCGGTAGGCAGGAGGGCGGCGCGTGACAGTGGCCGGCAAGACGGCGAGCAGGAGCGCGGAGCACGGGCCCGCGTCGCTACAGGACATGCGGCGGCAGAACCTGGCGGTCGTCCTCGCCGCGGTCGCCGCGCACAGCCCGCTCTCCCGCGCGGACGTCTCCGGGCGCGTCGGTCTGACCAGGGCGGCCGTCTCCTCGCTGGTCGACGAGCTGATCGGCCGCGGAGCCGTGACCGAGGCGGCGGCCACCGCCAGCGGGCGGGTCGGCCGACCCGGGCGAGCGCTGGCCGTGAGCGGCGAAGGCCCGGCGGGCCTCGGCCTGGAGATCGGCGTCACCCACCTCGGCGCGTGCGTGGCGGACCTGCGCGGCGAGCCGCGGGTGTGGCGCCGGGTGGAACGGGCCAACGCGGGCCGGCCCGCCGGGAAAGTACTGGCGGAACTCGCCGCGCTGGCCGCCGAGGCGGAGGACGAGGCCGCCGCCCTCGGGTTGCGCGTCGGGGGCCGCGTCCTGGCCGTGCCCGGCGTGGTGCCGAACGAACTCCCCGGACTGGTCGAGCGCGCGCCCAACCTCGGCTGGCACGGCGTCCGGCTCACCGAGCACTGGCCCGACCCGGACACCGTGCCCGAGCCGGAGAACGAGGCCAACCTCGGGGCGCTGGCCGAGTACTGGAACGCCGGAAACCCCGTGGAGACCTTCGTGCACGTCTCCGCCGAGGCCGGCATCGGTGCCGCCCTGGTCATCGACGGGCGACTGTTCCGGGGTGCCCGCGGCTTCGCCGGCGAACTCGGCCACATCCCCGTCCACCCGGACGGCCCCGGCTGCGCCTGCGGCGCCCGCGGTTGCCTTGAGCAGTACGCGGGCGAGGCGGCCGTGCTGCGCGAGGCCGGTCTGGCCAAGGAGGGCCAGGGCGACCCGGTCGCCCTGCTGGCAGAGCGGGCAGCCGACGGACACGCGCCCACCCTGGCGGCCCTCGACCGTGCGGGCCGCGCCCTCGGCCTCGCCCTCACCTCTGCCGTCGACCTCATCGACCCGGACGGCCTCGTCCTCGGCGGCGCCTACGCCGAACTCGCCGACTGGCTGCTGCCGTCCGTGCGAGCCGAGTTGGCCGCCCGGGTCACCGTCCGCCCCTGGGCCCTGGAGGCCCTGCGCCCCTCCGTCCTGGGCCGGCGCGGACCGTTGCTGGGCGCGGCGCTGACGACGGTCCGCCGGATCATGGCGGATCCGACCCTGCTACCCGCCGGGTGATCAGGAGCCCGTAGCGCACGGTCCGTACCGTCAGTCGTGCTCGACCACGACCATCGCGTGCCCGTCCACGGTGGTGACCCGCACGTGGACGTACTCGCCGTCGTGCTGCCAGTCGAGTTCCAGTCCGGCGGGCTGCAGCCGCACCGAGCGCGGCGCGGCGGTGAGCCGGACGGCGACGGGCACGTCGACCAGCGGGAACGGGTCGTGCACCAGGTCCAGCTCCGGGGTCTCCCGGGACGGCACGAAGCTGATCAGGTGCACGACGGTGGCGGTGGCGGTCCGGACCACGGTGGTCTCCAGGTGGACCGGCCCGCCGGCGCGGACGAGCGGGTCCGGCAGGAGCTGGTCCAGGGCGGCACCGAGCAGCCGGCGGTACGTCTCCAGGCCGTGGCCGTGGAAGGCCTCCAGCAGCGGAACGGTCACCGCGGCCACCCCGTCGCCGACGGCGACGGCCACCTCCTCGGTCGGGTCGGCCGGGGGAGTGTAGGAGTGGCCGCAGAAGCGGTCCCAGGAGCGCGGGAAGTAGGGCGCGACGACCCGGGCCAGTACCTCGGCGCCGGGCAGCGCACGGGCGGTCAGCCGGGAGCCGTGGCTGATCACCGGGAAGTCCTCCGGGACGCCGGGGACGCCCTGGCAGGCGAGGAAGACCTCACCGGACGGGGCTGGGGCCAGGTCCTCGACCGGGAGGTCGGGCAGGGCCGGCTCCGTGCCGTTCCTGAGCAGGGCGGGCCCGACCAGCAGCACGGCGCCACCGGCCCGGCGGTACGCGCTCAGGCGCTCGGCCAGGCCGTTGTCGACGGGGGTGGTCTCGGGCACCACGACGGCCCGGTACCGGCCCAGGTCGGCCGTCGGCGGGACCACGTCGAACTGGACGCGGAGCTGCTGCAGCGCCCGTACGGCGCCGATGTTGCTCGCGCCGGGGTTGTCGCCGCGAGCGGGGTCGACGACCAGGGCGACCTCGCTGACGACCCGTCCGCCCTCGACGAACGGCTCGCACTCCTCGATGTGCCCGTAGGCCGAGCCGATCAGCTCGTACACCGCCGGAGCGGGCACGCCCCGCGGGTGCAGCACGTCCCCCACGCCGCTGGTCAGGCCGTGGCTCAGCATCTGGCTGGTCTCGTAGAGCAGCGCCGCCCGAGGCTTGAGAGCGGCGTTGTCCCCCCAGCTCTCGTGGAACCGCCCGGTGTGGCTGAGGGTCGGCAGCCCCAGCGGGCGGACGAAGCGGGCCACGTACGGGAGGAAGGCGTAGCCCCAGCCGCCGGTGGGCAGCCCCTCGATCTCGACGTGCCGCATGAACTGCCGCTCCTTCGGCAGCCCGGTCTTCGGGCGGCCGTTGAACCAGACACCCTGGGCGGCGTCCGGCGGCAGGGCCTTCTCCACCATCGCCGAGTAGCGGGCCATGTAGCGCTGGGCCACCAGGTCCGCGTAGCGCGCCCGGTGGTCGGCGTCGGCCGGGTCCAGGCCCTCCCGGCGCATCCCGTCGACCGCCCACCGGCTAAGGCTCGGCTGGCTCCAGCACATGTCGATGAAGATCCCGTCGACCGGGGCGAAGCGCCGCAGCACCTCGTCCAGCTGGTCGGCGAAGTAGTCGGCGTAGGGGCTGGACAGGTCGAGGACGTTCCAGCCGGCCTCGAAGGCCGAGGGGGTCCAGCGGGTGATCTTCAGGTTCTCGTCGTGCGCGACCCACTCGGGGTGTTCCCGGGCGGCGTACTCGTCGACCTGGAGGGACAGGTAGATCGGCGCGCGGATGCCGGCGGAGTGCAGGGCGTCGACCTGCTCGGCGAGCAGGTCCAGGTCGGGGGCGAGGCCGGGGTGGCGCTCGGGCCGGTCGGTCCCGTAGTAGAGGTGGCCGTGGTGGCACTTGGCGAAGACGGTGACGCTGTCCACGTGGGCGTCCCGGAAGGGCTGCGCGAAGGTCGCCGGGTCGAAGTCCCGGCCCACGTCGGGGATGTCGGGGCTGGTGTGGAAGTCCAGGTGCACGGTGCGCCGGGGGAAGCGGAGCAGGTTGTGAGCGCTCACATCATCTGGGGTCATGGGATGGATTTATAGGAGGCGCGCGCCCGGGCGTCCAGGGGGTTCGGCAGGTGATTTGCAAAACGCCTTGTCAGAGCGGTGAATTCAGGAGCGTGCCGCGTTCGAATCTCGGGGTGGATGATCCGCTCGCTTTCATGACATGGGATGAGTCGCGCCGGTCGGGTGGGTGACGCCCGTGCCGTGGCGCGGGCGTCACCCACCGGGCCGGTCAGACGGCGGCAGCGGTGGAGGCCGGCACGGTCGGGTCCACGAACGGGCGGTCGTAGACCTCCAGCGAGCGGATCGACGCCCAGGCACCGGCGTCCAGGCCGGTGACGGTCACCCGGACGTAGCGGGTCCGGGCCGTGAAGGCCACGGTCTGCACCTGCGCGGCGGCGGCGTTCCCGGTCAGATCGGCGAGCGTCGACCAGGCGGCGCCGTCGGTCGAGCCGTCGATCCGGAAGCGGTAGGCCTTCCCGGCCAGCTCCCAGGCGATCCGGGCTCCGGTGACCGGGCGCACCGAGCCGAGGTCGGCCTGCAGCCAGTGGCCGGTGCCGCCGTCGGCCGCGCACCAGCGGCTGGAGGTGTCCCCGTCCACCGCGTTGGCCGGCACGTTGCCGTGCGCGGTCTCCACGCTGTCGGCCGTGGCCGGGCAGCCGCGGGCGATGTCCGTCGGGACCACCGGGCGGTCGAGCACGATCGCCACGATCGTGTCGTCGGGGAAGCGGGTGCGGTCGACACCGGTGATGGTGACGCCGTTCCCGCCGTTCCCGCCGGTCGCGCTGAAGGACAGCGGGCTCCTGGAGACCACGTCGTAGACCGCGGTGACCTTCGCGTCGCCCAGCGAGGGCGTGGTGAAGCTGCCGCCGCCGCTGTACCCGGCCAGCAGGTGCGCGTAGACGGTCCGATCGGCGAAGGTGAAGCCGTACTGGCCGTCCACCGGGTTCCACGGGCCGCCGCGGGTGCCGTAGAGGGCCTCCCGGTTGGCGCTCATGAAACCGCCGAGCCGGCGCAGCAGCGCCGCCTGGGTGCTCGGGACGGCACCGGTCGCGTCCGGGCCGACGTTGACGATCACGCACATGTCGCGGACGAAGGAGTTGACGAGCACGGCCATCGCCGAGGGGAAGGACATGGCGTTGTCGCCGCTGTACCCCCAGGCGCCGCCGACGCTGAACGCCTTCTGGACCAGGCGGCCGAAGCGGATGGGTCCGCTCGGTACGCCGGCGCCCTCCTCCACGTCGTAGTCGCCAATCCACCCGGAACGCGGGGTGGCCACGGCGTTCGGCTGGTGCCGGCGCACCAGGCCGGTGAGCCCGAGCGGCCTGCCGGTGCCCGGCTCGGTGTCGCCGTACGCGGCGTCCACCGGCCAGCCGTTGCCCGGGTCGCGGTACTGACCGGGCTCCCAGAAGAAGGACCCGGACGCGTCGGAGCCCTGCTGCGCCAGCCAGCCGCCGTCCCACCAGACGTCGTCGACCGCGCCGTAGTCGGTGACCAGTTCCTTAACGGACTGGTACACCTCGTTCTTCATGGTCCTGGCGTTCTCGTGGTAGTCGAAGCCGGCGGGGTCGGAGCCCTCGTAGTTCCACGGGTACGGGCTGCCCGGCAGCACGCAGTCGGAGGTGAGCGCGGGGTTCGGGGGCTTCGCCCCGGTCACGTCGTAGTAGCCGGGGTAGCGCCAGTCGATCGGCGAGTAGTAGAGCCCGACCCGCAGGCCGGCCGCGCGCACGGCGTTCACGTAGCCCTTGACGAAGTCCGTGCCGGCCGGGAAGGGTGTAGCGGTCGTGGACCAGGCGTTGGGGTGGCCGGTGGGCCACAGGGCGAAGCCGTCGTGGTGACGGGTGGTCAGGACGACGTGGCCGGCGCCGAGGTCACGTGCCAACTGGGCCCAGGCGGTGGGGTCATAGGACTGGGACTGGGTGGCGAAGGGGCCGAGGTACTGTGACCGGTAGGCGGTCGGCTTGGTCTTCGAGGCGAACATGTACCACTCGCCCTGGGCCGGGACCGCGTAGACGCCCCAGTGGATGAACATGGCCAGCTTGTTGTCGCGCATCCACTGGATGCGGCTGTCCGGCTGCTGCCAGGTCCCCTGGTCGAGCTTCGGGATGCGCAGCGGGACGAGGGGCAGCGCGGCACTGCTGCCGGCCACGGCGGCCTCGGCGGCCACGGCCGGGACGCCGCCAGGCCCGATGGCGGCGGCGACGGTGGAGACTGCCAGACCGGTGAGCACACTTCTCCGACTGATGGATCCTGACATGGATGCTCCATATGTCCTGGAATGCCCGCTCTGGGGTGGACTCGTCGAGTCAGGTACATGTATCGCGGCGAGCGGAGCGGCCTGTCAAGGCACCTGCCGGTGAAATATCCGATGATTGCTGGCAGTTGGCCCGAGCCGTCAGCCCTGAGTCAACCTCGGTCGAGGGCGGTCCGCCTGACCGTCAATCCGGCGAACCCGCACGTCATGGCAATGCTTCTGTACTTCCTCCGCGCACCTCGGGGGCCTGTACCGTCCCGTCGCCGGTCCGGTATCGAGCTCCACAGTCGCCCGGCGGCTGCTCATTCATCGGATCGATTCGCGCAACTGCGGGTGCTGTGCGGCGACTTGCCCATACACTGACAACCGTCGGGCCGTCGATCGCCTTCGCGTCGTCCGACCGTTCAGGCCGCACGTCCCCGCTCCGCCGGTCCGCTACGGCAGCGGCTGCCGCCCGACACCCTTCCCAGCAGAGCCAGCAGCACGTACCCACCCCCGTCTCCTTGGAGCTGCCATGGCGAAAATGGCGAAACCACCCATGCACCGCGCCGGTTTGCCCGCGGTCCTCGTCCTGCTCCTGAGCGCGCTGACCAGCCTGGTCTGGCCCGCCACGGGCACCGCCGCCACCGCCGCCACCCCCACGACCGCCATCACCGTCGACGGCACCCAGCCGGGCCTGACCTTCGACGGCGTCGGCGCGATCTCCGGCGGCGGCGGCAACACCCGCCTGCTGATCGACTATCCGGAGCCGCAGCGCAGCCAGCTGCTGGACTACCTGTTCAAGCCCGGCTACGGCGCCAGCCTGCAGCTGCTGAAGATCGAGATCGGCGGCGACACCAACTCGACCGACGGCGCCGAGGCCAGCCACGAGCACACCCGGGGTGCGGTGGACTGCAACCAGGGCTACGAGTGGTGGCTCGCCGCCCAGGCCAAGGCGCGCAATCCCGCCATCAAGCTCTACGGCCTCTCCTGGGGCGCGCCGAGCTGGGTCGGCGGCGGCAGGAACACCTTCTTCACCACCAACGCGATCGGGTACCTGACGGACTGGATGGGCTGCGCCAAGCAGCACGGCCTGACCATCGACTACCTGGGCGGCTGGAACGAGCGCGGCTTCGACGCCTCCTGGTACGAGAACCTCAAGTCCACACTGGTGTCGAACGGTTACGGCGGCACCAAGGTGGTCGCAGCGGACGACGGCTGGTCGGTGGCCGACGCGATGAGCACCGATCCGGCGTTCAGGAACGCGGTGGACATCGTCGGCGTCCACTATCCCTGCGGCTACCTCGGGCCCTTCAAGTCCTGCCCGAGCACGGCGAACGCGCGCGGCCTCGGCAAGCCGCTGTGGGCGAGCGAGAACGGCTCCGAGGACGCCACCGAGGGAGCGCCGGCGGTGGCCCGAGCCATCAACCGGGACTACATCGACGGCCGGATGACCAGCTTCATCAACTGGCCGGTCATCGCCGCGCTCTACCCGAACCTCTACTTCTCGACCGACGGCATGTCGATCGCCGGCCAGCCCTGGTCCGGGAACTACCTGATCGGCAAGACCACCTGGGTCACCGCGCACACCAGCCAGTTCACCCAGCCCGGCTGGCGCTACATCGATGCGGCCGGCGGCTACCTCGGCGGTGGCGGCAGCTACGTGACGCTGCGCTCGACCGGCACCGACGACTACAGCACGGTGCTGGAGACCGTGGACGCCACCGCCGCCCAGACCGTGAGCCTCCAGGCCACCGGCGGCCTGTCCGGCGGGACCGTCCACGTCTGGGCCACCGATGTGAACTCCGACAAGTCCGCGGACTACTTCGTGCACCAGAGCGACGTGACACCGAGCAACGGCCGGTACAGCCTCACCCTGCAGCCCGGCCACGTCTACACCCTGACCACGACCAGCACCGTCCCGGGCACCACCGCCGCCCAGGGCAAGGGCGCCGCCACCCCGCCGCCCGCGGCTCCCCTCGTCCTCCCGTACGGCGACGACTTCGGCGGGGCCACCGACAGCACCTCGCCGAAGTACTTCACCGACATGAACGGCGCGTTCGCCAAGGTGCCCTGCGCCGGCGGCCGGGCCGGCACCTGCCTGCAGCAGATGGCCACCGGCACCCCGGTACGGTGGACCAACGAGCCCTACAACAGCCCCTACACCATCATGGGCGACGGCGGTTGGAGCAACTACACCGTCTCCGCCAAGGTGCTCCTGCGGCAGCAGGGCAGCGTGGAACTGCTCGGCCGCGTCGGCCAGCAGGGCCGCAACAACAACGGCCTGAACGCCTACCACCTGCGCGTCTCCGACACCGGCGCATGGTCGATCCTCAGGAGCGACCTGAACTGGAACTTCACCACCCTCGCCCAGGGCAGCGTCGGCGCGCTCGGCACCGACAGCTGGCACTCGGCGGCGCTGACCATGCAGGACAGCCGGCTCACCGCCGTGATCGACGGCACCGCCGTGGGTTCGGCCGCCGACGACACCTTCACCATCGGCCAGGCCGGTCTCGGCGTCGTGGGCTACCAGAACGACCAGTTCGCCCAGTTCTCCGTCACTCCCGGCACGGGTTCGACGGGTCCGGGCGCCAACCTCGGCTTCGAGTCCGGCGACTGCTCCCACTGGAACTGCTACGGCGGTGCCGGCGCGGTGGCCGGAAACGCCCACAGCGGTGCCTACAGCGTCCGACTCCCGCCGAACTCGGGTGCCGACCAGACCATCTCCGGCCTGACCCCCAACACCACCTACAACCTGACCGGTTGGGCGAAGAGCAGCGCCGCCGGCCAGTGCGTCCAGCTCGGCGTCAAGGACTTCGGCGGCACCGAGACCCGCACCTGCCTCTCCGGCACCTCCTACACCCGGTGGGTCGTCCGGTTCACGACCGGCCCGAACAGCACCAGCGCCACGGTCTACGAGTGGAACCCGCCCGGCAACACCGCCACCGGCTGGGGCGACGACCTCGCCCTCACCACCGGACCGGTGACCGGCGCGCTCGTCCTCGCCGCCTCCAACAGCTGCCTCGACGTCCCCGGGGTCACCACCACCCCCGGCACCCAGCTCGACGTCTGGAGCTGCAACTCGGGCGCCAACCAGACCTGGACCCACCTCGCCGACAACAGCCTGCAGGTGTACTCCGGCAGCGGTCTCCGCTGCCTGGACGACCTCGGCGCCGGCACCGCCCCCGGTGCCCCGGTCGGGATCTGGAACTGCAACGGCGGCTCCAACCAGCACTGGCAGTTCAACTCCGACGGCACCGTCACCACCCCGGCCGCGCCGGGCCTGTGCCTCGGTGCACCCGCCGGCAAGACCGCCGACGGAACCGTGCTGGCCCTGCAGACCTGCGCGGCGGGTGCCGCCGCGCAGCGGTGGACCCTGGCCTGACGCGGCCGAGCCCGGGCCGGGGGGGGGGGGGGGGGGGGGGGGGGGGCGGCCCCCCCCCCCCCCCCCCCCCCCGCCCCCCCCCCCCACGGCCCCCACCCGTGGGTCAAGGACGATGGCCGGTCACCCACCGCAAGGCGCCGGCATCTTCGCCCGCGGCTTCGATCCCGTCCGACTCCTG
>NZ_JBITZP010000047.1:0-56959 GCF_044546945.1 Kitasatospora sp. NPDC053057
CCGCACCGACGCGACTACACACTGTTCTGATTTGTCCCAGCGCACCGCCTCGACCACGGTGTTTTCGACCATCAGGGTGCGCTTCCATATGCTGAAGGCAGGCACGCCGTCTCTCTGCTTGATCCAACTTGAGTCTCGACACCTCAAGGATCACAGAGGACGGCGTGTTTCACGTCCAGCCGCAGATCAGCGCACCCACACATGCGGCAGGAGAGCCACAAAACCGCCGTCTCCTACCAAGCCACAGCCACCCTCGCCTCACTCCTCATGTGGGCCTGACCCTTTGGCGACACTGCCTACGGCTACGGCTACGGCCGTCCGGTCTACGGTTCGGCCGGGCGGGAACCGCCCGAGCGGCGTCAGGCGTCGATCGGACGCAGCACCGCGTAGTACGCGAACGGCGGACCGTACAGCCGGGCGACCCGCAGCCCGGCTCCCTCCGCCAGGCTGATCAGCGAGGACGGCCGGATCTGATGCCGGTCGAAGAACTCGCCGACCACCAGCCGCCCGAACGGCTTCAGCACCCGGCGCAGCTCGGCCAGCGTACGCGCCGGATCCGGGATCTCGCCCAGCGCCGTCACCAGGTAAGCCGCATCGAACGAGCCATCCGCAAAAGGAAGTTCATGTGCGTCGGCGAAGTTCGGCACGATGTTGTCGACGCCCTGCTCCTTGGCCCGGCGGCCCACGTGGTCGAGCATCTCCTGCTGGATGTCCACGATGTCCAGCTGGCCGTTCGGGCCCAGCTGCGGTGCGACGTGCAGCGACTGCAGGCCGGTTCCGGGGCCTATCTCCAGGATCCTCTCGCCCTCCCGGGCCTGCAGCACGTGGTCCAGACGCTTCAGAGTCAGGAACGGCAGCGGCAGGTCGAGCAGCCAGCGCTGAGAGTACGGGTACGGCGCGGAGTCGGTGAACCACCAGGTGGCGACGGCGGCGGCAGCGCCCGCGCCGATCAATGCCCGCGAATTCCTCATAATTCCTCCCCAAATGTCCGATTGGGCCATCGAAGCATCTCTGATGGCCAATCAGTTATGTTTGTGTGCAATCTGCTTGCGCCAGCGCCGACTTTGTCGGCAGTCGACCCGAGCGGGCCGAACGAACCGCCCGTGGACCGCCGTTGCGGCAGGCCGGGGACTTCCCGAAACGGACCGGACCGCAAGCGCCGATCACGTCACGAGCTCTTCCGCTCAGCGGCCCGGCCGAGGGAAGGTCCGGGTCGCGAGAACCGCGCAGGCCACCGCCAGCGGCAACTCGACGAAGACCGCCATCAGCACCGCCAGCTTGAAGTGCGAACCCGGGGCAGTCGTCATGGTGTCGAACCAGGCGTCGACCAGCAGCAGGGCCGAGGTCGCGGCGGAGGTCAGGCAGGCCCGGCAGTCGCCGCGCCTGAGGAGCAGTCCGGTGGAGAGCAGGCCGAGCGCCTCAAAGCTGTCCAGACCCGTCCACGTCCAGGCCCAGTGCGAGGCCTGAGCGGTGGCCGGCAGCCCGGTGTGCAGGAAGACCAGCCAGGGAATCATCGCCAGCCCGAGCACGGTGAGGACCGTGGCCGCCCGGCGAAGCAGCAGGGGGAACGTCGAAGCGGCCGCGGCCTTCGGAAGGATCCGCGGGACACCGGAGCCCGAACCGGCGTCCACGCGGACCAGACGGAGCGAATGAACGCCGGTCAGCTGAGTGCTCGCCATGACACCTGACTCCCTCCCGTGCCCGCCCCGTGGGCACAACATCAGTGTCCGGCACGTTGCGGGCGCCGGTCGCGTTCAGCTCCCGGAGGACCTCCAGGGCCTCGATCAGCGGCTGTGCCTCGGTGCCGCCCTTGAACCGCACCGCCTTCGATCAGCGCGCTGCCGTGGGTCGGCTCGTTGAGTCCCAGGATCATCCGCAGCGTCGTGGACTTGCCGGAACCGTTCGGCCCGAGGAAGCCGGTCGCGCGCCCCGGCTGGACGGTGAACGTGAGGCCCTCGACAGCGGTCACGTTTTTGAATCGCTTGGTGAGTTCGTTGGTTTCGATCACGGGGACAACATTCGCGGCATCGGCCGGCTCGCCGCGTCGGCCGGCGGGTGTCACCTCTGCCCCCAGGCCATCGGCCCGGCGGCGTACCCCGCGTACATCTCCGGGGCGACGCGCGGAGCCGACGCCGCTGAATACGATCTCCGTACGGAAGAGCTTCTCCAGCGTCTCTCGACATCGGAGCGCATGACCTGGCTGACGGACCAGGCCGTGGTGCTGGCCACCACCGGCTTCTACGCGCTGATGCTCTGCTGGTCGATCGCTCAGGTTCGGGACCACGACGGCCTGTTCCGGTTTGGCGTGCGGCCCTGGATCGTGTTCGTCCTGCTCGTCGTCTTGTGCTGGCACCTCGCCGTCCGGCGGCCGAAGGCTGCCGCCGTAGGCTCCGTCGCGGCCGTCGCGGCCGCGTTCGTCGGGAACCTCCAGGTCTACCCCGGGGAGACCGTCGGCGACGCGGCCCAGTGGGCCGGGCAGTTCGCGTTGTGGTTCGCGGTCGCGTGGGTCTTCGGGGGGGTATCGCAAACGCCGTGAATACCTCGGAGCCTTGCATGAGCAGAGGGTCGTGAGGTTGGGGGCTCAGGCCATCGAGAGGGCGGTGCTCGGTACTGGCCTTCTGGCGCTGGGATCCGGACAACTCGACACCACGGCCCGGCGTCGGAGCGGCGGGGGCTTCTACGCTCGCACGGATACCCGGGTGTGAGGGGGAATGCCGTGGCTCGCAGGCCTGTTCGGCGGCGTCGGTCGGGTGCTGCCCGTTGGGTGCGGCAGGCCAGGGACAACATGCTGCTGGTGGGGATCGCGGCGGTGGTCGGGCTCGCGGTGGTGTCGGTGGTGGTGCACTGGCTGGTCCAGCACCTGGTCTTGGTGGCCGGGGTGCTGGTGGTGGGTGCAGGGGCGGGTGTCGCGGTGCTGCGTTCGCGGGTGCGGGCGCGGCGGCGGGAGCTGGACGTGCGGGCGGCGCAGTTGCGGCACATCGGGCCGTTTCTGACGATGAGCCCGAAGGCGTTCGAGCACGCGTTGGCGGATCTGTGCCGGCGGGACGGCTGCACGAAGGTGACGGTGGTCGGCGGGGCCGGTGACCTGGCGGCGGATGTGCTGGCCACGACGCCCACCGGGCAGCGGATTCTGATCCAGGCGAAGAGGTACGGGCCGCGGACGTTCGTCGGTTCACAGGATGTTCAGGTGGTCAACGGCACCTATCGTGACGTGCACCGTTGCGATCTGGCCGCTGTGGTGACGACCAGCTCGTTCACCAAGCCCGCGGCCGCGTTCTGTGCTCAGGTCGGGATCAGGGCCGTTGATCGGCGGGCGCTCGCGTTGTGGGCGGAGGGGACGGGCGGGCCGCCCTGGGGCTGAACCCAGGCGACGATGGTGACTGCGGCGAGCAGGTTCGGACACCGGATGAACTGCAGTGACGTTTCCTCAATCACGTTGCGTAAAGGCATTATTGGTGCTGTGAGCACCGTGATACGTTCCGTGACGGAATCAGAAAACAGTTGACCCCGGCGGTGCTACCAACACCCCGGGGCCCGGCACCCGGAGACGAACCTCCCGATGCAGATCCATCGTACCGAACACGCCCGCCACTTCACCGTGCTTCCCAACTCCGTCCTGCAATTCCGGCGGCTGTCCTACACTGCGCGCGGTCTGCTCGCGGATCTCCTCTCCCGCCCCGACGGCTGGCGCGAGGACGGTCGGCACATGGCCGACACCAGCACCCAGGGGCGCGGCGCCGTCCGCAAGGCCCTCAAGGAGCTGACGGACGCGGGCTTCTACCGGACCGAGAAGGTCCGCATGCCCGACGGCACCGTCCGCACCGAGGCTCACGTCTACGACGCCCCGCAGCCGACGTCGCCGAGTACCACCCGTCCGGTACCCGGTGAACCAACCACCGGCCGCGCTGGCGCCCCTGTAGTAAAGAACCAGGCGAAAGCAACCACCCTCCCCGGCAGCGAAGGCGAAGGCGAGGGCGAGGACGAAGTCGAGGACGAAGGCGTACCGGACGAACAGGTCCGCGCGGCCGTGGCCGCGCTGTACCGGACGATCCGGCCCGAGCCGCGACTGCGCCTCGGCGAGGCCGAGGCGCGGGCGCTCGCACCGCTGGTCGCCCAGTGGCTGGAACGCGGGGCGACGCACGCCGACCTCGCCCAGGCGCTCCTGCCCGCACTCCCCGTCCCCCTGCACTCGGCGGCCGGGGTGATCCGCTACCGCCTGGAGCACAAGCTGCCGCCCCCGACCCCGCCCCCGACCGCCGTACGGCTCGCCGAGTGCGCCTCCTGCCACGATCCCGTTCCCCGCCCCGGCATCTGCCGCTCCTGCGCGGGCCTCGGCGCACGCACCCTCGCCGTCGGCGGCGGCGAGCCGTTCACCCGCAGCGGCGCCGCCCGCGCCAGAGCGGCGCTGCAGGCGGCCCGGACAGCCGCGTTGGGCCTGGGGAAACTGGCCCCGATCGGGTGAGGGTTGGACACGGCCTCCGCGTTCACCCGCTGCCGGGCTCACAGCTGCCAGCCTCACACCGGCTGGACGCTCACCTGCGAGCGCACCAGCTCCTGGTACGGCCCGGGCACGGCCAGCAGGTCGTGGTGCCGGCCGGTCTGGACGACCCGGCCGTCCTGGAGGACGACGATCAGGTCGGCGTTCATGATGGTGGACAGTCGGTGGGCGATGACGATGCGGGTGCACTCCAGGCCGGCGAGCGCGTCGGCGATCCGCGACTCGGTCACCGTGTCGAGCGCGCTGGTGGCCTCGTCGAGCACCAGCACGCCGGGCCGCCGGGCCAGGGCTCGGGCCAGGGCGACGCGCTGGCGCTGGCCCCCGGACAGGCTTCCGCCCATCTCCCGGATCTGCGTGTGGTAGCCCAGCGGCATCGCCTCGATGTCCTGGTGGATCTGGGCCTGCCGGGCGGCCTCGCGGACGAGGTCGCGGTTCGCGTCGGGCACGCCGAAGGCGATGTTGTCCTCGATCGACCGGTTGCTGAGGACGATGTCCTGCGGTACGTAGGCGACACGGCGGTAGAAGGCGTCCGCGCTGATCTCGCTGAGCGGCAGGCCGTCGAAGGCGATGCTGCCCGTCGCCGCCGGGTAGAGGCCCATGAGCAGCTTGCCGAGGGTGCTCTTGCCCGAGCCGGAGCCGCCGACGATCGCCACGCTCTGCCCGGCCCGCACGTCGAAGCTGACGCCCTTCAGGGCCGGGGTCTTCGCGCCGGGGTAGGTGAAACCGACCTCGCGCAGGGTGACGTCGCCCCGCAGGTCGGCCCGCAGGTCGGCCGCACCGTCGCCGAACACGGCCGGGGCCGGGGGCTGGTGGAGGATGTCGCCGACCCGCGACACCTGGGCGTTCACGACGACGAGCTGGGAGAAGGCGTTGGACAGCGACGTCACGGTGCCCAGGCTGGTGGCCGTCATGGCCTGCACGGCCACCGCCGTGCCCAGGTCGAGGCGGCCCTTCCAGACCATCCACAGGCCTGCCGCCAGGACCAGCAGCGGGCCGAAGACCTGGAACACGCTCTGGCCCGCGGAGGCCGCGCCCTGCAGGAGGATCCGCCGCCTGGTCCGGTCCATCACCCCGGCGTAGACCGTCGACCAGTCGGCGAGGAAGGAGTCCGTCATGCCCGAGACCTTCAGCGTCTCGATCGAGGCCAGCGCCTCCATCTGGAGGGAGGACGACTCGGCGGTCCGGTCGATCTCCAGGGCCGTCGTCCGCCGGATCGGCCGGTACGCGAGCGCGGCGACCGCCACCATGCACAGCAGCACCGCCGAGGCGATCAGCCCGAGAGGGACGGACCCCAGGAAGATGTACGTGAACACCACCACCAGGCTGCCCAGGTCCAGCAGGACGGCGGCGATCTGGCTGGAGATCATGTCCCGTACCGCGGCGATGCTCGACAGGCGGTACATCAGCTCGCCCTGCGAGCGGTTGGCGAAGTACTTGTAGGGCAGGCCGAGCAGGGTGCGGAAGGTCCGGCCCATCATCAGCTCGCCCAGGCTCCGGATGACGGAGGCCAGGCAGGCCGACCGCACCAGCGAGAGGACCAGGTAGGCCGCCATCGGCACCAGGAGCGCGGCCAGCACCAGGGGCAGCGACAGCTCGGTGAAGTAGCGCTCGAAGCCGTTGATGGCGCGCTCGATCGCCATCGGCATCACGATGGTGAACGCGTAGAGCAGCAGCGACATCAGGAACGCGCCGGCCAGCGGCCCCTTCGTACCGCGCAGGGCCCGCAGGAACTCCCGCCACACGCTCGGCTCGCGGTGGCGCACCGGGGTGTAGGCGTCGGTGGGCGTCGCCTCCATCGCCAGGCCCGAGTAGTGGCTCTCGAACTCCTCGACGGTGACCTTGCGCCGGCCGCCGGACGGGTCGACGACGGTCGCGTGGCGTTCGGTGAGCTTCTCCAGCACCACCAGGTGGCTGTCGTCCCAGTAGGCGATGAGCGGGAACACCAGCTTGCGCAGGCCGCCGGTGCCCGCGCGGAAGGTGCGGACCCGGAAGCCGTGCCCGCGCAGGATGTCCGCGGTCTCCCTGATGGTCAGTCCGTCCCGGCCGGTCTCGTGCTCCCGGCGCAGCCGCGCCACCGAGTCGGTCGAACCGTGCGCGGAGAGGATCATCGCGATGCAGCACAGCGCGCACTCGGTGGGCGCGAACTGGTGGACCTCCTTGACCCGACGTGCGCGGTGCATCGGCGATATGGACGGCATCAGCGGCCTCCCAGGCACAGGGGGAGTTCGACCCGGCGGTCGGAGAGCATCAGTTGGGCGTAGTACCAGCCGGACCGGCCGTACAGGAACGACGGCAGGTCCGTCACCGAGCCGATGCCGAAGGACCAGCCACCCTCGCCGTAGCGATCGAGGAAGCGGCCGTGCAGGGCGGCGGCCTCGACGCGCAGGGCGGGCCAGGCGAGGCGGTCGGCCAGCCAGCACAGCATCGCGAGCCGGCCCGCCGCGCCGTGGCAGAAGCTGATGTCGCCGCCGAGGTCGCCGTTGACGATGTGTTCGATCTCGGGGGCGAGGGCCTCGCGGGTCTGCTGCGCCGAGTAGCCGACGGCGCGCAGCAGTTTCGCGGCGGCGAACGCGACGCCGGTGTAGCCCTTGCACCAGGTACTCCTGCTGCCGGCGTCCCGCAGGGAGTCGTCCTGCCAGCGGTGGCGCAGGTACCCGGAGGCGAAGGCGTCGAGGTGCTCGCGCACCCGGCCGCTGGCGTCCGCGCCGCTCAGGGCGAGCGCGCTCAGCGCGGCGATCCGGCCGAAGCGGCCGTGGGCCAGGCTGAGTTCGCCGGTGTGGGCGGTGGGCGGGCCGTCCAGGTCCAGGAGGCGGTCGATCAGCGGGGCGGCGGGCGGCAGGGCGGGGTCGTGGGCGTACTCGGCGCGGTGGAGCAGGTAGCCGGCGAAGCCGTTGAGGTAGTCGAAGTCGTCGAGGGAGAGGGTGTGGACGTCGATGTCGTCGGATGGCATGGCGGGAAGCGGTATGAGCGCCGGGTCGGCGCTGCGGCGCCGCAGCTCCAGGCCGGTGACGACGGTGGACAGCAGCCCCGTGAACGGCGAGAACTGGACTGCGGCCGTCGCCCTGGGCAGCGTCGGCGGCACCGCGGTGGAGTAGGCGGCGGCGGGGTCGGCCCCGATCGCGGACGCGCCGCGCGCCCGTCCGGCCTCGGCGAGGTAGAGCAGCAGTCCGCCGCCCTCGTGCAGCATCGTGTCGACGGCGCCGAGCCGCAGGCCGTCGCCGTCCAACCGGGGCATCAGCCAGGTCGGTTGGCCGGCCTCACCGACCACGAGCTCGGCGAGCGTCGCGAGCCAGCCGGGCGCGTCGGTGAGCGCCGGACCGGCGTGTACGGGCGGGTGGCGGACGTCCCAGACGTCGTCCACCGAACTGCCGAGCGCGTAGCCGAGGTAGGTCAGGTCGCGGCCCGGCGGGCGGTTGAAGAAGGCGGCGATGCTGCGCAGCGCGGCCTGCCGGGGGGCGCTGGGCAGCTCGACGGGATCGCCGGTGGCGGTGACGACCGGCCGGCCGTCGCTGCCGCGCAGCTGCCGGGAGTCGCACGGCAGGTCGTAGAACGGCACGTCGAGGTCGAGCAGCGCGGCCACCTCGTCGCGGAGGGCGGCGCCCGAGGCCTCCGGGCCGTCGAGGCCGCGGTGGCGCGGGGGGAGCTTGCCGAGCAGGTCCGCGCGGGCCGTCGGGCTCGCGAGATGGGCCGGGTGGAGGGAGGCTTCGAGGAAGCGGGCGTAGAGGTAGGTGGGGCGCAGCACCTGGCGGACCGACCAGTGGCCCGTTCGCTCCACGACGCGTTCGATCGCGGGGCGGTGGGTCCGGAGCAGGGCGCGGGCCTCGTCGAATCCGGCGGTGAGCTCGCCGACCCACAGCCGGGGGTCGACCTGCTCGCCCCGGACGGTGGCCATGTTGGTGCGGTGCTGGGGGACGGCGGGCGTTCGGTCGAAGCGGATCAGGTCGGTGCCCGGGTCGACCAGGCCGTAGGACTGCAGACGCTGGGAGCCGCCCGGGCTCACGCATCCGACGGCGGACAGGTCGACGTCGACGGTGGCGCCGCTGAAACGGGCCGGGACGAGGAGGGTGTTGAGGACGGACGTTTCGAGCTCGCCGGTCAGTGCCGAGGAGTTCGCGGTGGGAACGGACACCAGGGTCTCGGTGTCGATCACCACGGGCCCGTCCGCCGTGGCGATGATGTTCTCGTGGTGCAGGTCGGTGGCGCCCAGCATGCTCAGCAGGGCGGCGACCCGGCCGAACCGCCGGAAGTACCCGGCCGGGCCCACGGCTTCGTCGACGTCGGTGTGCTGGACACGCTCCTGCCACAGGTGGGTGGGGCGGGCGACGGTCCTGGGGTGGAGCGGTCCGAAGAAGGCTCCGCCCGGATCGGCGAGCGAACGCACCGCTTCCAGGAGCGGCTGGACGCTCTGCTGCTGGGGCTTGTAGATGGCGGTCACGCCGTTCTCCCAGCCGACGAACGAGACGGTCCGACCACGGCGGTGCGAGTCCCCGAGGCCGGGGACGAACGACACGACGCGCCCGCCGGTCCCGAAGGCGTCCTGGAGCAGGTGCCGGTCCTCCCAGGCGGCCCGGAGGACGCGCTGCGCGTGCTCGACCCGGCGGTCGGCGCTCAGGCGCAGCAGTCGCTCCAACTCGGGGAACCGGCTGAACAACTCCTTCTGGCCTTCCTCGGTGGCGGCCCAGGCGTGGAACCCGTCGTAGCCCAGGCCGGTGAGGAGGGGATCGCTGTGGCGGGAGCGGAAGACCGTGACGAGGGTACGGACGCTGGTCTCGGCAAGGGCGTCCGTGATGGCGCGCAGGAGCGAATCAAGGACGCGCGGAACGTCGATGAAGTCCGCGAAGTCCGCCTCCCTCAGCCGCTCCCAGTCGGTGAACCGCCGCGCGCACTCCACCAGGAGCGGGCGGTGGAAGCCCCCGAAGACGTCGGCCTTGTCCTCGAGGCGCTGCCGCAGCAGCTCTTCGAGGGTTTCCTCACTCAACTGCACTACGGTTCCTCGCTGTTCGGTGTTCGGTCGTCGATGGGGCCGGCCCCGGGTGCGCCCGGGGCCGGCGTGTCAGGATCAGACGCAGCGCGGGGTAATGCCGCTGGTGGGGCAGGCTCCCTGGAGAGCAGCGCTGATGGCGGTGGCTGCGGTGATGACGGCCGTGGTCTGCAGGATGGTGCCGACCGCGATCTCGTCCGGCTCCGCAGCCAGCTCCACCAGCTCGTCCACCGGGATGAAGCCGGTGCTGGCGTCCATGAGGATGTCGCTCATGTCTCTTCCTTTCCTAGGGTGTTGATCAGGGGTGTTGATCAACCGAGGTCCCCGGAGGATCCGGGAACCCCGTCCAGCGACGGCCCGCGCCGGGCGGATGCCGGCGGGGTGCGGGCCGCCAAACCTTCAGTCGAGGCTCAGCACGCAGGGATAGGCGTCCGGGTCCAGGTGACGCAGGACGGACCAGGCGAACCCCGCCCGGCCCACCAGCAGGCTGCTGCTGTGGCCGTACTTGGTGTCGGCGCGCTCCTCGTAGCGCTCGACGACCTCGGTGAACAGGCGCGGGTAGAGGTCCTTGGCGAGGTGCCCGCCGAACAGGCCGGGCAGCTCCCGCTCCGCCATGACCGCGATCTCCGTGCTCGCCAGGTCGCCGTGGCAGTACGTCGGGTTGTTGCCGAAGCCGCGCCGCAGCGTCAGCTCGGCGAGCCGCTCCAGTCGCGCGCGGGGGATCACACCGGGAGCGTGGCGCTCGACCGTGAGCGCGCCGAGCAGCATCCCGGGCGCGCCGTGGCACCAGGCGTACGAGCGGTCTTCGCCGCCCCAGACCCGCGGCCAGTCCCGGTCGCCTGGGTCGTAGGCGTCGAGCACCGCGCCGAGGATGTCGAGCCCGAGGTCGCGCACCTCCGCGTCGCCGAGGAGCGTGCCGTACTGGATCAGCACCGGGGCGATCCCCATCGCCCCGTGGGCGTACCCGGTGTACGGGGTGACCTGCCCGGACTCCGCCTTGAGGCCGCGGAGCAGGCGCGCCTCCTCGGCGGCGATCGTCCGGGCGGCCGCTTCGACGAGCTGCCGGTCGGCGCCCTCCTGCGCGTCGCGGTGCAGGGCGAGGCAGACGGCGAGCGTGCCGGCCATACCGCTGACGAAGTCGCAGCCGACCGCCGGTTCGGCGCGTCGGGCGAGCTCGCCGGCCAGTTCGCCGTGCGTCAGGGCTCCGGTGGTGCCCGTGGTGCCCAGCAGTCGGCGGGCCGTGGCGATGGCGTACACGGTGCCCGCGAGGCCGGTCATCCCGCCGAGGGAGATCTTCGGGCCCGCCAGCTCTCCGCGCCGGAGCTGGTCCTCCAACGGACCGAGCACCCGGGTCGCCGCGACGGCGTACCGGTCCTCGCCGGTCTCGCGGGCGAGTCCGGCGAGCACGAGGGCGAGGCCGGGGCTGCCGCCGTAGAGGTCGTAGCCCAGCGTGCCGGGGCACCACTGGCTCTGTTCGGCCGTCATGACCTGGGGAGCGATCCAGGTGGCCGGGTACTGGTCGTCCCGGCCCAGGACCATCCCGTCGACCAGACGGTCCCCGATGCGGACGGCCTCGGCCAGCAGCCGCGCCCGGTCCACGGTCACGGGTTCCGCGCCGACGGGCCGGACCGGCGCGAAGCCGGTCGGCTCCTGGTCCACCGGGAGCTTGTGGACGAAGGCGAGGTCGACCAGGAGGAGCTCGCGCTCGATCGCCTCCGGGCTCAGGGCGGCGATGCGCGCCCGGACCGCCTCCAGGGCGGGCTCCTCGAACGCCCCGGCCCGTACGACCGAGCCGTCGTCGGTGCCGGCCCCGGCGAACACGGCGGTGGAGCGCGGCGTGTAGGAGAAGTACGGGACGTCCCAGGCCGCGAGCTGCCGGACCTCCTCGTCGGCCAGCTCGGCCGCCTCGCCGGTCCGCAGCACCACCCGGTTCAGTACGGCCGCCCTGACGAGCGGGTCGCGCAGCGCGGTGGGGTGGGTGGCCATCCTCAGGAGCTGCGTGTAGAACATCGTGGGGTTGTTGACGTACCGGAAGCGGACGTCGCCGAGGTGGGTCTCGATCGCCGCCATCACCTCGTCGCGATGCGCGCTCGCGTACTCCAGGACCCGGCGCAACTCCCGCTTGATGACGTCGCGTTGCACCGGCACCGGCACGGCGGTGGTGCCGAGCACTGAGAGGTTCGCGTTGGCGGCCACCGTCCGGCCGACCGCGAGTTCCACGAACATGTCGTCGCGGCCCGGATTGCGCACGGCGAGCGTTCGGAACGGGATGTCCTGGCCCGGGTCGTAGCCGATGGCACCGATGTCCAGGCCCCGGTCGGAATCGCCGGGCTTCAGGAGCGTCGGCAGGATGCCGATCGCCGCGACGGATTCACGGATCGCGGTGGCGGCCTCGTGCGCGGCGGACCGGCTGCCGTCACCGGCAGGCACGTTGAGCCGCGGGGTGAGCAAAGTCTCGGTGTCGATGACGACCGGACCGGCCGCACCCGTGACCACGTTCTCGTAGTGGATGTCGGTGGCCCTGAGCAGGTGGAGTATCCCGGTGAGCCGGCCGATGTGCGCGAAGTACTCCTCGGCGTCACCGGTGAACTCCTCGGTGCGGACGTACTCGACGAATCCGCCGTCCCCGGTCGGCACCGCGCTGATCGTGCGCAGACCGGTTCCCAGACGCCCGTTGATCCAACCGACGAAGGCGTTGTACCCGATCTCGGCCTCGATCGGATGCGGCTTGTAGATCACCCGGCTGCCGTCCGCGAAGCGGATCCGCGCCGTCGACCTCCCGCCGTTGTGGGTGTCGCCCTGACCCAGCGAGATCGCGGTGACCAAGGGGTTCGGGCCGATGCCCGGGATGCGGGCGGCGAGCGCATCGCGGTGGCGTTCGGCCGCTCCGATCACCTCCAGCAGGTGGTCCTCCGCCGACCGCACGCGCAGTCGGACGGCGCGGAAGAGCAGGGGGTACCGCTGGAGCATCTCGGCGTGCCCGGCACCGCTGTTGGTCCAGGCCCGGAAACCGCGGTAGCGCTCCTCCGGGGTGTCACCCGGTAGCGAACCGGCGGCCCGGAGCCGGTGGAGCTCCTCCAGCAGGGCCCGCAGCATCAGGGCGGAGACCGCCTCGGTCTGGGCCTGGACGAAGTCCCGGCCGATCGTGTTATCCGCCGCCACCACCGGCGAGGCGGCCACGGCGTCGCCGATCCGCCCCGCCCAGGCCAGGACGAGGTGGGCGAAGTAGTCCCCGAACATGCCCTCGGGGTCGGCAGCCGGATGGTAGGCCCCGGGCGCGGGAACGTCCGGGCCGGAGGCTTCGGTGTCATCGCCGCGCGCGGCTTCGCCGAGCAGGGTTTCGAACAGGCGGTCCCGGGCCGCGCCGTCCGGCAGCTCCGGAAGATAGGTGTGCAGGATTTCCGCCACTGCACTCGGCATTGGTGCACGCATGATGAGAGTTCCGGTTTCGCGGGAGGGGTGTGCCGGGCGCTCAGCACCCGGCACACCCCGGATGGGATCAGTGCTGGCAGTTCTTCTGGCACTCGGCGGTGACGGTGCAGAGGTAGCCGTTGTTTCCGAGCGCCCAGCTGGCGACCGTGTAGGTGACCCCCTCGATGGGCCCGAAGGTGAAGGTTCCCGCGCTCAGGCCGTCGAGGTTCTGCTCGCTGATCTCTTCGAGGATGTCAACGTTGGGGTTGCTCATGGCAGTTGGCTCATTTCGAGGCTCGTGCGGTCCCTGTTCGGACCGCTCTGGAGCCAGCGTGGCAGCGCCCGCCAACAACCGCTCAACAGGCCGTCAACAGGGGATTCACACACCCCGACGGCCCGGCCGTACGGCTCTGCGGGGAGAGAGCCGGTATGGACGGGTCCTGCGAAGGGCCGGCCGCTCTCAGCGGTCCGCGGGCCAGACGCTTTCGATCGCGCCGACTTCGATCAGGCCGAGGATGTCGCGCGCCTCGCGGAGCCGGGACTCCAGGTGGTGCCGGTCGGCGACCTCGATCGCCTCGTGGATGCGGGTACGGGCCTGCGGCCACTCATCGAAGCGGGCGTGGGTGCGGGCCATCATGACCAGGCACTCGACAACGAGGGCGGCATTGCCGATGCACTGGAAGGTCGCGAGGGCCTCCTCGAAGGCCGCGAACGCGTCATCGCGCCGGCCGCGGCGGCGCAACACGTCGCCGTGGTTGGTCAGGACGATGGCGGTGCCGTTGGCGTCCCCGTGGTCGCGCCACAGCCCGATCGCCTCGCGGTAGCACAGGTCGGCCTCGTCGAGGTGGCCGGACACCCGCAGGGCGTCGGCCATGGTGCTCAGGAAGATCGCGGTGCGGTGCCGGTCACCGCCGGTGCGCCGGTGGAGGTCGAGGGCCGCGCGGGCATGGGCGAGGGCCTGGTCACCGTGACCGGCCGTGCTGTGGGCCAGCGACAGGTAGGCGAGGGTGACGGCCTGGCTCTCGGGGTCGTCGAAGAGCGTGAGGGCCTCCTCGAAGGCCTCGATGGCGCGGTCGGGACGCCGACCCATGCCGTGGCAGGCACCCAGGCTGCGCAGCAGCCAGGCGCGGCCGAGCCGGTCGTCGTGTTGTTCGGTGAGGTCCAGCGCCTGGTGGAGGAAGCTCTCCCAGTGTCCGGTCCACCAGGACGTGCGCATGTAGCCGAGGAGCCAGACGGCCATCCGCCAGGCGAGGTCGAAGCGGTGGCTCTGCCCGGCCTGCCGGATGGCCTCGCCGATGCCGGCTAGCTCACGCCGGCACCAGGTGAGGGCCTGGATCTCGTCGGTGAAGACGGGCAGCGGGGCGGGTGGCTCCAGGCCGAGCCGGGGCGGCAGCTGGCCGCTCTCGGGGATGGCCAGGCGGGCGTTCTCCAGGGCGAGCGCGTACCAGACGCACATGCGCAGTCGGGCCGCCTCGCGTTCCTGCTCGCTCTCGTCGGCTTCGGCGCATTCGGCGGCGTACTCGGCGAGGAGGTCGTGGAGGCGGTAGCGCAGCGGGGCGGGTGTCTGGAGCAGGTGGGCGTCGACGAGCTGTTCGAGCAGTTCCTCGGCCCGCGCGGGGTCGCGGTCGAGGAGGGCGGCGGCGTCGGCGGGGCCGAGGGTCTGGCCGGGCCACAGGCCCAGGAGACGGAACGCGCGCGCGGCCTCGCGCTCACCGGGCGACTCGCTGTCCCGTAGCCCGAGGTAGCTGGCGGCGAAGGTGGCGCGCACCTGGAGGTGTCCCGCCGTCAGGGTGCTCAGGCGGCCGGGCCCGCCGGGGGCGAGTCGGTCGGCGAGGGTGGCCAGCGGCCAGGCCGGACGGGCGGCCAACCGGGCGCCGACGATGCGCAGGGCCAACGGCAGGCCCGCGCAGGCCGCCAGGATCCGCAGCGCGGCGTCGAGGTCCTGCTCGACCCGGTCGCTGCCGCACAGCGCACACAGCAGGGCGCGCTGCTCCTCGACGTCCATGGGGGCGAGCGACAGGTGGTGGGCGGTGGGCAGGTCGGTGAGGGTGGAGCGGCTGGTGACGATCGCCGCGCTGCGGCCGGAACCGGGCAGCAGCGGGAGCACCTGCGCGCCGTCGCGGGCGTTGTCGAGGAGCAGCAGGACGCGCCGCTCGGCGAGCACCGAGCGCAGCAGCGCCGCCCGCTGGCCGGTGTCCTCGGGCAGGGGTACGGCGGGGTCGGTCGGTCCGGAGAGGTCGGTCAGTACGGAGGCGAGCAGCTCGCGGGCGGTGGGCGGGGTCGCGGTGCCGTGGCCGCGCAGGTCCAGGTGGAGCTGCCCGTCGGGGAAGCGGTCGCGCAGCAGGTGGGCGGCGTGGACGGCGAGGGCGCTCTTGCCGACCCCGCCCATGCCGGTCACGGCCACCACGCCGGGGCCGTTGCCGTACGCGGCCTGTTCCAGTGCCTCGCGCAGGCGGCGCAGCTCGTCCTTGCGTCCGGTGAAGAGGGTCGTGTCCAGCGGCAGTTGCGCGGGTGCCGTCGGTGTGGGTGCGGGCGCTGTCGGCACCGGGACCGCCTCCAAGCCCGCCTGTTCCTTCAACAGGAGAGGGTCGGCGGTCAGCACCCGCTGGTGGACCTCCCGCAGGGCCGGGCCCGGGTCCACGCCCAGCTCCTCGGCCAGCGCCGCCCGTACGGCTTCGAACACCTCAAGCGCCTCGGCCTGGCGCCCGCCGCGGTACAGCGCGGTGACGAGCAGGACGTGCAGCGACTCGTGCAGCGGGTGCTCGGCCGCCCAGCGGCTGAGCTCCGGCGTCACCTCGGTGTGCCGCCCCAGCTCCAGCTCCGCCTCGAAGTACCACTCCAGGGCCTGCAGATGGGCCTCGCACAGCTGCCTGACCTCGGCCTCCAGCGTGTGCAGGACCGGCAGGTCCGCCAGCGGCCGACCGCGCCACAACGCCATGGCCGCCCCGGCGTGCCGGCTCACGGCCGGCCAGTCCCGCCGCCCGCGGGCCTCGCGGGCCAGGGAGAGCAGCCCGGTGAACTCCCGGACGTCCAGCTCCCCCTCGTCGACCCGCAGCAGCGGCCCGTACGGGGTGGCGGACAGCCGCGGCGCATCCTCGGCCTCCAGCGCTCGCCGCAGCCGCACCACATGGTTGGCCAGCGAGGCGGACGCCGTCGTCGGCGGCTCCTCGCCCCACAGCGCACCCTGAAGACTGCTCAGCGACACCGCCCGGTTCGCCTGGAACAACAACGCCGCCAGCAGCGCCCGGACCTTCGGCCCGCCCACCGGCACCACCCGATCGCCCTGCCGGACCACGACCGGGCCGAGCAAACTGAAACGCACGATTCGATTCCCCCAAGACCGACCGGCAGCGCCGGCCGTGTCGATCACCCCGTTGCGGCGATGCTATCCGCCGCGTCCGACCCCCGGCCCCTTCGCCTCGGATTCCAAGGGGCGTCGCAACGCCCCAGCTCAGGGCAGCCGCCGCGGTCCGCCCGAGGGCTGGTCCGCCCGGGGGCGGAGCGGACGCGGCGCACAGTGGTGCGGGTCGTGGTGGGCCGAGGCGGGCCGAGGCGGCGGCCCGGGCGGGGGAGAGGGACTTGCCACCGGCCCCGCCGAATGGAGCCGTTGGCAACGCAGGCCCGGCAGCAGGCCGCACTCGGAGACATGAACAGAATGACCATCAGACTTTCTGTGCATGGGGCTAATTAAGCGCCTATTGCATAACAACTCGCCCCAGATCGCGGATAGCATCCAAATCCACTCTGTTCGGATGCTGATCGCCTGGGAGCGGCCTCGCCGGACAGGCCGACAGGAGAGGTCATGCCCGCGCGCCGAAGCCACGTTCACCCCGTCAGCAGCTCCCCGACTCCCGCCGATGCCACGCTCCCGCCAGGCTTGCCCTATCCCGACGGTTGGGCCGCACTGGCCTTCTCCTCCGAACTCAAGCCCGGCACCGTCATCACCCGCCAACTAGCCGGCGAGGATGTGGTGCTCTACCGGCTGCACGACGGGCGCGTCCGTGCGGTCCGCCCGTACTGCCCCCACCTGGGCGCTCACCTGGGCCTCGCGAAGGTGGAAGGCAACGACCTGGTCTGCCCGTTCCACCGGTTTGCCTACGACCCCGACGGCCGCTGCGTCCGGACCGGGTACGGCACGCCGCCGCCCAGGGCCTCGCTGACCCGGCTGACCGTGCGCGAGCTGAACGACGTGGTCTTCCTCTGGCGCCACCACGACGGCCGGAACCCGGACTGGGAGATCCCCACCTGGCACGCGCTCGGCGACCAGCCGCTGCGCCACGCCTCCCTGGAGATGCCCGGCTACGCCCAGGACGTCATGGAGAACTCCTTCGACCTGGGGCACTTCATCACCCTGCACGGCTGGCCACAGGGCGAGTTGGCGGCCCCGGTGGAGTTCAACGGGGTCAACTTCCACATCTCCATGCGGGTGCGGGAGACCTTCCCGCTGGTGGGCATGCGCGACGTCGAGGTGGAGGTCGACGGACACGGCTTGTCGGTGCTGCACACCGACATCCGCACACCCTCCCTGGGGCTGGCGATCTGCTCGCTGGTGATGCCCGCCCAGGTCACCCCCGTCCGGATGCAACTGCGGCAAGCGAGCCGCTTCGTCCTGAGGGAGCCCGCCGGACTACCGCCGTTGCTCGCCCGGACCGTCAGCCGAACAGTGACCAAGCTGATGGCGGGCCCGATGTTCCGCGGCTCCCTCGACTTCACCTCGGCCGACTTCCCGATCTGGTCCACCAAGAAGTACCTCTCCCGGCCTCGGCTCGCCGCCGGCGACGGGCCGATCGGCGCGATGCGGCACTGGGCGCGCCAGTTCTACCCGCCCGACGGCCACATGGACCTGCGGGCCGGAACCTCTCACGTGGACCACGACGGCGAGGACGCCACCATCGAAACGGGCACCCGCCAATAAGTCATGTCTCGTGGGTCTTGTCGGAACTGGCGAAGTCCGGAGGACGTGGCACCGGAGCTCCTCCTCTTCCTGGAGGCGCCCTCACCCGGGCTCCGGCCATCCTGGCAGCAGGTTTCAGCTGTAGGTGTGCCGGCGCCCGAAGCGGTTCAGCAGACGGCGGGCGCCCTCTTCGTCGAGGCTCAGCGCGTCCGGTGGCCTCCCCAAGGCTCGCCGTGCCTTCGTGTGCGGGGCCGAACTCGTCCGTCGTCCACGTTTCCCGCTCACCCATGGCACCCCTCCAGCGTCGACGGTGGGTGTCCGGATGAACGCCGCTCTAACGTTCATCGTTGGACCGGGCCGGGGCGCACCGTCGTTCGTAGCATGACCGGTAACCGACAACGGAAGGGCCCTCATGAACGGCAGGATCGTGACCTGGCTCGGTGGTCCCGCATTGATCGTGGGGATACTGCTCGGCGCAGCTCCGGCGCACGCCGGCACCGGGGTGCAGATCGACGGTGCGACCGTCTCCGGCGGCGCCTCGACGACGGTGAATGTCACCATCGAGTACTCCTGCGACGCCGGTGGCTTCGTCAGGTCCGCGACTGTGACCGCTGAGGACCGGCGCTCCGGTGCCCTCGGCACCGCCCGGTTCGCCCCGAGCTGCACGGGCGCGACCGTGAAGGTGGTCGTCCCGGTCACGACCCTGAACCAGAACGGCTATGCCGCGGGCGACCCGGCGGCCGTCCGCGCCTCGTTGCTCGACGTGGACGACACCGAGGTCCTCGGGACCATCGCCCAACTCGCCATCGGCAACGGGTAGGAGGGCTGGTGAGGCGGGCAGTCGGCCGCCCGGACCGGCTGGTCCACGTCGCGCCAGATCGGGGTGCCCCGCCGTCGGGTGACGGTGAGCCCGGCGTTGAGTGCGATCCCGGCCTCGGGGATCAATGGAACCGTGGTTATCGGTGAGAACGATCACGGTGCCGAGGTGCGCCCTGCTTGATGGGCTTCAAGAAACCATCGTTTCCTGAAGATCGCCGCGCAGGCCGCCCGACGGCCCCTCAGATCCTTCAACAACTCCTTCAAAAACCAGGGACGTTCAAGAACTTCCGAACACCGTTTTCTGACAGAATCCCGGGCGTGACCACCCCCTTCGAGCCCGACGCCTTCGACCTCCTGGTCGCCGAACCCGCCCAGCGGACCGAGATCCTCATCGGCTACGCCCGGGTCTCCACCGGCGGGCAGAAGCTCGACCGCCAGATCGACGCCCTCACCGCCGCCGGCTGCCGGCGCATCTTCGCCGACAAGAAGTCCGGCAAGGACGACCTGCGCCCAGAGCTCAAGGAGTGCCACGCCTTCCTGCAGTCCGGCGACACGCTGGTGGTTCCGTCGCTGGACCGCTACGGCCGCTCGCTGAAGGACTTGGTGAACATGGTGGGCGAGCTCCGGCGCCGCGAGGTCGGCTTCTGCTCGCTGCACGAGCGACTGGACACCACCACGCCCGGTGGCCGGCTCGTCTTCCACGTCTTCGCCGCGCTCGCTGAGTTCATTCGGGAGCTGATCGTCTCCGGCACTCGCGAGGGCCTGGACGCCGCCCGCGCCCGTGGCCGGGTAGGCGGACGTCCCACCGTCGCCACCGCCGAGATCATCCGGGCTGCCCGCGACATGCTGCCCAACCCGGAGAACTCGATCACGTCGATCGCCAAGATCCTCGGCGTCAGCCCCGGTACCCTCTACAACCACATCCCCGACCTGCGGGAGCTCCGTGCCTCCGGGCGGGTTCCGAAGCAGGTCACGGCGAGTTGACCGCTACCGCTCGGACTCCGGTCCGGCAAGTCCCCCGAGAGCTTGTCCGGGGCGGTCGAATCCGTCACGGATCCGCTGGGCCTCGGACCGGATCGTGCATTCCCGGGCGTGGTCGTTGATCAGTCCCATGGCCTGCATGAACGCGAACACCGTGGTGGGCCCGACGAACTTCCAGCCGCGCTTCTTCAGGTCCTTCGACAGGGCGACCGAGGCGGGTGAGGTCGAGGCGGTCTGCGGTTCGGCCAGGCCGGCGGCGTCGGGTTCGTAGCGCCAGACGAACGCCGCCAGCGACCCCTCGCGCTCGATCAGGTCCTCGGCCCGGCGGGCGTTGTTGATCACCGCCTCGATCTTGCCGCGGTGCCGGATGATGCCGGCGTCGCCCAGGAGGCGCTCGACGTCGTGCCGGTCGAACCGGGCGACGGCCGGGATCTCGAAGGCTGCGAAGGCGGAGCGGAAGTTCTCGCGCTTGGCCAAGATCGTGCGCCAGCTCAGCCCGGACTGGAAGCCCTCCAGACTCAGCTTCTCGAACAGGCGCTGGTCGTCACCGACGGGAAAACCCCACTCGGTGTCGTGGTAGGCGAGGAACTCCGGGGCGCCTGCGCTCCATGCGCAGCGCGGCGCACCGTCGGGTCCGACGAACGGTGTCGTCACAGCAGGAAGCTCAGCCGCTCGTCCGCCATGCCCGGCGCGATCTCGATGATCTCCGCCGTGACGACGTCCTGGGCGACGAACGGGTCCTCGTCGACGCGCTTGCGCAGTTCCTCGGGCGAGGTGTTGTGGGCGAGGACCGCGCCGCCCAGGCCCGGCTGGATGCTGCCGACCAGCAGGAAGACCTTGTCGTCCAGGCCGCGCTTGATCCACTCCTGGTGGCCGGCCATGTGCTGGGCGGCGGCGGCCTTGTTGTCGGAGAACCGGAGCAGGACCACGAACATGCTTTCTCTCATCTCTCGTAGGTGCGCAGCCACTGGCGCATCCGGTCAACCTCGCGCTGGATGAACGCCTCGTCGCGGAAGGCGTTGGCCATGACGGCGACGCCCTGGCTGAAGGCGAGCACGTGCATCGCCAGCTCGTCGGCCTGCTCGGTGTGCCCGAGCAGCGCGAACTGCTCGCGCAGCCAGGCGCGGAACAGGGCGAACAGGCGGCCGGCCTGGCCGAGCATGGCGTGCTCCAGCTTGGCCAACTCTGTGGTCAAGGTGCCCACGGGGCAGCCGTAGTCCTGGATGTCGGCGCGGTTGGTCAGCACGATCTCGACGTACCGCATGATCCGGCCGGCTGGGGTCGGCGCCTCGGCCTCCCACTGCTCCAGCATCCGCCGGGTGTCGGCGAGGCGGGCGTCGATCACCGCGTCCAGGATCGCGTCCTTGGACTTGAAGTGGTAATAGAAGTTGCCCCTCGACAGGCCGACGGCTCCGGCGATGTCCGCGAACGAGGTGTGCTCGTAGCCGTGGTGGTAGAAGAGCCGGTCGGCCGCCGCGACGATCTGTTCGCGGGTCGCCACAGCAGTCATGGTGATCCCTTCCGGTGCCGTAGGACAGTCGACCTAGAGGCACAACGTAGGTCAGCCGTCCTAGAGCGTCAAGCCGTTGACACCGCCGGGACCAGCGGCCTAGCGTGACGGCGCTCTAGGACAGCTGTCCTACGACTTCGCCGCAACGCTGGAGCTCCGCATGCACCTCGACCTGTTCGCGCCGTTCGAACTGGGCGGCCTCACGCTCGCCAACCGGATGGTGATGGCGCCGATGACCCGCAACCGCGCCGACGCCGACGGCTGCGTTCCCTCGCTGATGGTCGACCATTACCGTCAGCGCGCCACCGCGGGCCTGATCGTCGCGGAGTCCACCACCGTCTCCCCGCAGGCGGTCGGCTACCCCTTCACGCCTGGCCTGCACACCGCTGCCCAGGCGGCGAGCTGGCGGCGTCTGACCGACGCGGTCCACGCGGAGGGCGGGCGCATCTTCGTCCAGCTGCAGCACTGCGGCCGCGTCTCCCACCCGAGCCTGCTGGACGGGCAGGTGCCCGTCGCCCCCTCGGCGCTCGCACCCGCCGGCCAGGCCGTCACCTACACCGGCCCGCAGGACTTCGTGACGCCCCGCGCGCTCGACGCCGACGAGCTGCCGGGCATCGTCGACCAGTTCCGCCGCGCCGCCGCGCTGGCGAAGCAAGCGGGCTTCGACGGCATCGAGGTCCACGCCGGCAACGGCTACCTGATCGACCAGTTCCTGCGCGACCAGACCAACCACCGCACGGACGCGTACGGCGGCAGCGCGGCCAACCGCATGCGCCTGCTGAACGAGGCCCTCGACGCCGTGTGCGAGCAGTGGCCCGCCGAGCGGGTGGGGGTTCGCCTGACGCCGGAGAACGGCTTCAACTCGATGTCGGACTCCGACCCGCAGGGCCACTTCGAGTACTTCCTCGGGCAGCTGAGTGCACGCGGCCTGGCCTACGCGCACGTTCTGGAGGGCGGCATGGCGACGACGGCCGTCTCCCTCGACTACCGCGCGCTGCGGGAGCGGTTCGCCGGCACGTACATCGCCAACAACGGCTACAACCTCGCCCGAGCCCAGGCAGCGGTGCACGCCGGCGATGCCGACCTGGTCGCCTTCGGCACACCGTTCCTGGCCAACCCGGACCTGGTCCGCCGCTACCGGGAGAACCTGCCGCTGGCCGCGGCCGACCCGGCCACGTTCTACGGCGGCGGGGAAGCTGGCTACACGGACTACCCGTTCCACCAGGGCGACGCAGCCCAGACCCGCGCCCTCACGACCCAGGCTGACGTCCAGGCCGTGGCCGGGCCTGCACGCTGATCAGCCCCGGGGCGGTTCCTGACGCTCAGTCTGCTCCCGCCTCATCGTCCTCGTCCGCAGCCTCCGCCGGGTCTCGAAGGGGCCGCAGCCCGCCGCCGGCCGGGCCGGAGGCGCGGAAGGTATAGCGGCCCAGGTTCTCTACCCAGTTCGAGTGTTGTCGCATGTCGTGTTGCAACTTGCAGGGGTCGGTGACGCTACGTTGTGGCAGTGCTCACCGAGGGTGTTTCGCCGGGGTGGCGAGTGTGCTTCGCCGATCCTGAGCGCCGCTGGCCGCAGTTCTCCGATCCCGTCTCGGCTGAGTTCGCCGCCCGGCTGCCGGATCTGATGCGCGCTCACGGGCGGCGGCCCGGGCAGCCGTTCCTGCTGGGGCCCGGTGGCAGGCCGGACGGGTGGGTGAACGCGTTCTTCACGACGTACCCGATGACGTCGCGGGACCCGGACACCTGGCGCAAGTACGCGTATGCGCTCGGGCTGTGGCTGAACTTCCTGGCGATGCGAGGGCAGGGCTGGCAGCAGGCGGTGCCTGCCGATGTGGAGGCGTTCAAGTTCTGGCGGATGGCCGACCCGGCCAATCCGCAGCGGGTCGCGGCCGGGACGCTGAAGGGCGACCTGGTGACACTGAACGTCTTCTACGACTGGGCCGCGCGCCACCACGCGGTGGCCAGCCCGGTGGAGATGCGCGAGGTCCGCGCTCCCGCCCCGCGCGGATCGGTGGAGGAGATCGCGGCCGGGCCGGTGGGGATCCGCAGCCGGGACGTGAAGTGGTTCACCCCGGCTGGCTACCGGCGCTGGCGCGACCTCGGACTGCGGGGCTTCGGCCTGGACGGGCTGGAGAACCCGCGCTGGCGCGGGCGGGGCGAGCAACGTGACGCCGCGTTCGCCGACGGGCTCTTCGAGACCGGTCTGCGGCTGAGTGAGTGGGCCAGCGTGCTGGACATCGAGCTGCCGGGGGATGATCCGGACCGGGCCTTCACGACGCGCTGGCTTGCGGACGCCTGCGCCAAGGGTGGCCTGGGCCGGCGCTACTGGCTGCCCCGAAGCGCCCTGCTCGGGGTGCTGTCCTACAGCGAGGGAGCCCGGGCCCGGGCGGTCCGCCGCGCTCAGCGGCACGACCGGTACGCGGCGGCGCCGGGCCGGCTCGTGGTCGAGCGAGTCCACGCGAACCGGCGCCTGACCGTGCGCGACGCCTGCGGAATCGTGAGCTCGGTGTCGCTGGACACCTTGGACCCACAGGTGCGACAGCGGCTGTTCCGAGAGGGCGAGGCGGGGCTGGAACCGCTGGCGCTGTGGTTGAACGAGGACGGGTTGCCGCGTGATCCGCACGGCTGGCAGCACACTTTCACCACCGCCAACGCCCGGATCGCCGCGCACGGGTTGGAGGGGTTCTCGTGTTCGGCCCACCGGCTCCGCCATTCCTTTGCCCTGCGCTGGTATTCGGTGGGCAAGCTCCTCTACGACGCCCGGTTCGCCCACCTGGACCGTGAGGAACTGCGGGATTTCCGGGTGCAGTTCGGCGACACCTGGCAACTCGTGCAGACGATGCTCGGCCACCGAAGCGTCACCACCACGATGGACGTGTACTTGGAGCCCTTTCGGCACCTGGACGTCGAGTTGCTGCTGGAGCAGACGGTCGGCGTCCCGGTCGCCGCCCTGCTGGAGCAGGTCTGGCACCAGCACCCCAAGGTCGCAGTCGACCCGCTGGCCTCCCGGACCGGGCCCGGATTCGCGGAGATGCTTCGATGAGGGGCCGACCGGCCGCGCTGCCGGCGCCGGGCTACCAGGCGCCGGACCGGCTGGTGCTGGACGAGGGCCGCTGCACGGTCACGTTCACCAGCGAGGACGGACGCGTCAGCCAGGACTACGACTTCACCTGCATGCCGGTGGACCGGGAGTTGCAGGTCGCCTTCGCCCGGGCCTTCGACCGCCGCACCGGGCCGTCCGGCACCTGCAAGAGCGTCAGCTCCGCGAACGGCTGCTACTACGGGCTGCGGACCTTCGCCCAGTGCCTGTCCGGCCTGCCGTTCCCGCCGAGCCGCCCGGACCAGCTGCGGCCCGCTCACCTGGAGAGCTACCGGACCAAGTACGCGGGACAGCGCACGCTCGCGCAGCGCCTGGGCGGCGTCAAGCGGACCCTGCGGGCGGTCGAGGGCACAGACGATGCCTTCACCTCGGCGCTTCGCAGCGGCGGGATCACCCGGGACCGCGCCCCGAAGGTCTCCAGCTACAGCCCCGAGGAGTTCCGGCGGATCATGACCGCCGCCCGCAGCGAGGCCCGCGCCACGGCGGCCCGCATCCGCGAGCACCGCGAACTGGTCGAGCAGTGGCGGTCTGGGACCATCGACCGCGAACTGGATTCGGAACGCTGGCAGTTGGGGCAACTGCTGGACCACGTCGAGACCACCGGCGACGTCCCGCGCATGCACCGCAGCAACGGCAACAGCTACCTGCCCTACGACCTCGCCAAGCGCTGGACGGTGCGCGACCTGATCCCGATGGTGCTTCTCACCTGGCGTGACGCCATGCCGTTCCTTGTCCTGCTGGTCGGCCTGACCGGTCAGAACGGCGGCACGATCATCGACGCCCCGGCAGCCGTGCACCGCCCGGACGGAGGCGTCGGCGGCACCGCGAACGGCATCGTGGAGCTGGTCAAGCCCCGACGCGGACACCGCAGCCACATGCCGGTCGTGCTGGCAGACCTGCCGGACTGGCTCAGCACCGGCGAGCGCGACGAGGAGACCGGACCGAGCCTGAGCACACGCGATGAACTGCATACCCCGCTGGGCGTCTTCCTCCTGACGCGCGAACTGACCGAGCCCGTGCGGCGGATCACCGGCAGCGACCGGCTGATGGCGGTCCGCGGGCGCAAGGGCTTTCGCGTCGGCCGACCATCCGGGGCCGGCCTGCTCGGCACGGCGGTCGCCGCCTGGAGCCGGCGCGCCGGACTCACCTCCATCTCCCCGACCGGGTCCGCGATGCCGCGCGAGGGCGAGGTCAGCCTGCCCCGGCTGCGGCTGACCGTCCTGGAACAGCGGCAGCAGGCCATCGCGCACACCGACCAGGTCCTGGCGAACGAGTACCTCGGACGAGACCGCGGGAACATCACCGCCTACCAGCAGCTGGTCGCCCGGGTCCTGGACGACCAGGTCGTCCGGGCCAGGGCCAGCGCGCTGATGCCGGTGCTGACCGCCGCCGACCTGGAACTCGCCCGCGAGCGCCCCGGGGACGTCGCCGCCCGCTACGGAGTGGACATCCCGGTCCTCAAGCGGATGCTCGCCGGAGACCTGGACACCGTTCTCGGGGCCTGCACCGACCACCGCGGCGGCTCCCACGCGCCGCCCGGTCAGCCCTGCCGGGCCTCGTTCATGCGCTGCCTGGACTGTCCGTGCGCCCGCGCGACGCCCCAGCATCTGACGGTGCAGATCCTGGTCCTGGACGGCCTGGACTCCCACCGCGCCGAGATGCCGCCGGCCCGCTGGGCCCAGCGGTTCGCGCTCCCGCACGCGCAACTGGCCGAACTTGTCTCCCGGCATCCGCCCGCCGCCGTCACCCACGCCCGCGACGAGGCCACCAGCGCCGACCGCCGCCTGGCCGAGCGGTTCCTCGCCCGAGAACTGGACCACACGTGACCGCCGAGTACGCATCCGCGCCGCTGGACTCCGCCGATGGTCTTCCCCGCCCGGGGACTCCGGTCCTGCTCAACCGTCCGCTCAGGCCCGGCACGGACGCCACCGGCCTGTCGGTGTTCGGCGAGGAACGCTGGGAGTTGACGCCCGCCCTGTTCGAGGAGCACATCGCGACGACCAGCCTGAACTTCGCCCTGATCCCCGCACCGCTGCGGCTGATGGCCAAGACCTACGTCTGGCAGCTGCTGAACTGCCCGAAGCCGCCCGCTCTGCGACGCTTCACCCGCACCCGCCTGGCCGTCCGCTCGATCGTGTCGCTGTTCTCCTCGCTGACCGTGTTCCTGGTCTGGCTGGACATCCGCGGCATCACCGCGCTGGCCGACGTCGGCCCCGATGACCTGGACGCCTATCTCGCCGACCTGCTGGAGGGCGGCACATCCCGCGACACCTTGGGCGAGCGGATCATCACCGTGCGACGACTGTGGGCCTGGCGCCAGGTGCTGCCGGCCCGCGACCGGCTCCCCGAGGCACCGCCATGGCGCGGAGCGGACGCCGACGAGCTGATCGGACGCAAGCGACGCGCCGGGGAGAACCGCACCCCGCGCATCCCGCCGGCGACCATCGACCGGCTGATGCTGTGGTCCCTGCGGTTCGTCGAGGACTTCTCCGCCGACATCCTCGCGATCCGCGACGAGTACGCCGCCCTGGCCCCACGCAGCTTCACCGACCGGCACCACCACGGCGGACACGAAGACCCCCGCACCCCCGAGGCGTTCCACGCCGACCTGCAGGCGCTCCTGCAACGCACGGCCCGCGACCACACGGCACTGCCGGGCAAGCCCGGCCCCGACGGGCACCCGGTCCTGGACCGGCAGCACCTCGCCCGGCTCCTGAACTGCCCCACCCACTGGCTGGACCGCACCGCGAACAAGGCGGCACTGGCCGCAAGCGGCCTGCCCATCGCTGACGCCGCCTACCTCAGCGCCCCGATCCACTTCCAGCTGGACGGCCAACCCTGGCGGCCCAGGCCGATCACCTTCGCCGAGGCCCCGCACCTGATCAGGAATCTGTCCACGGCCTGCGCGGTCGTCCTGGCCTACCTGTCCGGCGCCAGACCCGGAGAAGTTCTCTCCTGGCAGCGCGGCTGCGTGCGCCATGATCCAACCGCCGACCTGTGGCTGCTGCGGGGCCGCAAGTGGAAGGGAGCGATCGACGAGAACGGAGACAAGAAACCGCAGGGCGAGGAGCGCACCGATCCGTGGGTCGTGGTGAAGCAGGTCGCCGACGCGGTGACCGTGCTGGAACGGCTGCACGACCGGGATCTACTGTTCCCCACGACCCTGTTCGACACCCGGGTCGCCGACTCACTGGCCCAGAAACGGCTCGGCAAGGCCCGCACGACCCAGGTCCTCGCCCACCACATCGACCTGTTTACCGCCTGGATCGACGACTACTGCACGGCCACTGGCCGTGACGAACGCGTCCCGCCCGACCCCAGCGGCCGCCAGATCTACCCCGTCCGCTTCCGCAGGACCCTGGCCTGGCACATTGTCAGACACCCGCGCGGCCTGGTCGCCGGCGCCATCCAGTACGGCCATCTCCACGTCCGAGTAACTCTCGGTTACAGCGGGACCTACGCCTCCGGCTTTCCCGACGAGCACGCCTTCGAGACCTGGCTGCTACGGCTGGAGGAACTCGCCGACGCCGAGCATCGCCTGCGCGCCGGCGAACACGTCAGCGGACCCGCCGCCCCCACCTACACCCAGCGCGTCCAGCAGGCGTCCCGGCAGTTCGCCGGCCGCGTCCTGACCAGCACCCGCCAGGCCCGTGACCTCCTCGACAACCCAACCCTGCAGATCCACGAAGGCAAGGGCATGACCTGCGTCTTCGACCCTGCGAAGGCCAAGTGCCGCCTGGGCGGCGACGAGCACGTCCGGCGCACCCCGGACCTGACGGACTGCCAGCCCGGATGCCAGAACATCGCCCGCACCGACCGCGACATCACCGTCCTGCGCAGTCAGATCGCCGAACTGGAGGACCTCGTGGACGACCCGCTCAGCCCGAGTCCCCGCCAGGAACGTGAGCGCCACGAACTGGCCCGGATCGCCGCACTCGTCGCCGACCACGACCGGACCCGGCCGGTGACCACGTGACATCCACCGCCGACGCAGACCGAGAGGCCATCCGGGCCGCCGCCGACCGGCTGCTGGACGGCATCCCCCTACGGTCCACCGGCGAACTCACCGTGGTCCAACTGGCCGCCGAGGCCGACGTCAAGCGCTGGCTGCTGACCCATAAGCACCGTGACCTCGCCGAGCAATTCCAGGCCCGCGCCCGGCTCCTCGCCGGGGACCCGCCGCCGATCGCGGCCCTCAAGAAGAAGATCGGCGACCTCGAAGACGCCAACACCCGGCTCAAGGCGGCGGAAACCGAGCGACAGGCGCTGACCGAGTTCTACGCGCACGTCATCAATGAACTGTCCGTCGAGCTCGACCGCGTCACCGCTGAACGCGACGACCTCCTTGGCAACGTCCGTTCCATCGCTACGGCGCCCAGCCACAGGTCCCTACGCTGAACTCTTGCCAGAATCGCCGCCCGCTTCTTCGATTGCTGCCGTGATCCTGCGCAAGCACCAGTCCGAATTTTTGATCAACTCCGATTCCCACAGGCGCAAGATCCGCCAGCCTGCCTTCTCCAAATATTTATCCTGGGCCCGGTCTTTGCTGATCGTCAGGGCGACGGTCGGGTGAGGTGCCTCGCCTGCCTTGGCCGCTGTGAGCCCGTGCCAGTAGTCGCCATCCGCTTGGACGACGAGCTGGCGACCGGGGACTGCCGCGTCAACAGTCCAGTGGAAGAGGCGGTACTGGGATTCCCATGCTTTCGGTCCGACCGCACGGTCCATCAGTTCATAGAGAATCCGCTCGCAACGCGTGGGTTCCTTTTGCTCCAACTGCTTGGCCCGGATGACGGCTAGCCGTTCCAAGATCGCTGGATCTTTGGCTTGGTTGAGTTTGTAGCATTCCCGGCCGCAGAATCGGCGTTCCTCGATCGTCTTGGTATGGATGAGAACCATGACTGCCCCGCAGTGCTCGCAGGGCCGTTCCTCTCGGAGCTTGTCAGCGGCCTTGCATTCGTCCGAGCAGTAGCTCTTCCGGCCGTCCTCGATCTTCGACCGATGCACTCGAACGTCATCACCACACCGCTTGCATGGGGTCAACATCGTGCCCTCAAGCGTCTTGGCGGCACCACTGCAAGCCATGGAGCAGTACTGGCCGCGGCCGTTGTCTCGGTAAGCCACCTGCTCGGGCACCACAATCAAAGGCTTGCCACAGTGTCCGCATGGACGTTCGACTCGATCCATTCGTGACCCGAGACGGGCGCAGTCAGTGGAGCAGTACAGGCCCTTGCCGCGGACGACCTGAGACAGCCTCTTCTTGAACGTGGTGCCGCACTGCTGACACCCGCGAGACACAACACGTGCAGCAGTCTTGGCTTCGTGATAGCACTTCGAGGAACAGTACTTGGCGCCATTCTTCAGTCGGCTCGGTGGCAGGTGAACGTCTTCGCCACAGTTCCCACACTTGATCGTGACCAGCATCCGATCAGCATGCACGAGGGCACTGACAGTGGGTGCCCGGCGACTGTCGCTCCGTCAACTCACCCAGAGGTCGGATGGGCCGAGCCTCCGGCGGCCCCCGGAACTCGTTGAGCAACACCGCCAAGCTAGCGAGAGAACCCAGGACGTTCAGGTTGGCGTGGCGAAGCGGGGACAGCCGGGCCACGTCCTCGTCCACCACCTGGTGCTCGCGCTGCTCGGCCGGCAGCGCCCGCAGTTGCTCGACGGCGGCGTCCAGGTAGCGGGTCGTCCACAGCACCGCGGCGTTCAACACCAGGCCGAGCGCGCCGAGCTGGTCCTCCTGCCCCGACCTGTACGCCTGCATGATCTGCCCGCGCTTGCCGTGGCAGATGTCCCGAGCGAGCTTGTGCCTGGACTCCTGCACAGTGAGCTGACGGTTCATTTGCCGCCGGTAGGTGTCGTCCACCGGATCGACCACCCGCAGCAGGTGCAGCGTCTTGCCGATTCGCCCATATTCGGCGAACGCGGTGCCCAGCGGGGTGGGGCGGCCCTCGCGGCCGAACATCCGCAGCAGGTCGTAGGCGCGTACCTGCCCGGTCACCAGGGAACCGGCCACCCGCAGCATGTCCGGCCAGTGCGTCACCACCTTGCCCAGGTTGACCCGGTTGCGGGCCAGCGGCTCCAGCACCCCGTATTCGCTGCCCGGCGCCCCGGGCAGCTCGGCCCGCCAGAACCGCTGGTCGGCCAGGTCGCGGAAGCGCGGCGAGAAGTTGTAGCCGAGCAGCGAGAACAGTCCGAACACCATGTCGGAGTAGGAGGCGTTGTCGGTGGCAACCATCTCCGGGCGGGCGCCGGCGTCCAGGTTCAGCAGGGTGTCCAGGATGTGCAGCGAGTCGCGCGGGGTGCCGGGCACCACCATCTGCCCGATCCCAGCAACCTGGTCATTTACAGCATTTAGCCATGTAATACCCCTTTTGAAGTGGTAGTACTTGGGCGAGGGCCCGGCGCTGATCGTGCGCTTCGGCACAACGAACCGCAGCCCGTCCACCGAGGCGAGCAGGCCCTCGCCCCAGTGCGCGACGATCGGCACCCGACTCTGGGCGGTGATCAGCGCGGCGTTCGCCGCGGCGATGGTGTCGGCCCGCAAGTAGTACTGGTCCACGTGCACCAGCCGGGCCCGGGTCAGCGCCTCGTCGTCCGCGTCGATGACCGGGGTGTAGCCGATGTTGCATGCCTCGGCGACCAGCAGCGCCACCAGCGAGGTCTTCACCCTGTCCATCCGGGGCCGGCCGCCGTCCAGGTGGACGAAGGCGTCCAGGAACCCCGTCCAGGAGTCCACCTCGAACAGCAGGTCCGGCAGGTCGATCCGCGGCAGCATCGCCCCGGTGGCCCGACGCAGCCACCGCAGCGACTTCGACTCGCCCAGCGCGCCGAGCCGGTCCACGTTCAGCTTCAACCGGCCGTTCGGCTGGACCTCGAAGCTGAGCTTCGCGTCCTGGCCGGCCTCCGCCAGGCGCTCGGCCATCAGCCGCCACGCCGCGTCCAGCGCCCGCACCCGCTCGGCCAGGTGCTGCTCGACCGGCTGATCCAGGCTCAGGCCGTGCAGCACATCGGCCTGCACCGCCTCCCACTGCGGCCCGTCCAACAGCCGCGCCCTCGGATCGGACCAGCGCGCAGACGGGGAGGCGAACACGTCGCGCCGCCCGAGCGCCCGGTAGAGCTGCTCCAGCACGCACACCACGTAGGCGTCGCGGTCCACCGCGCCCTGCGGCAGGTCGGGGTTGGAGTACACCGCCTTCTTCCAGGCCGGCGGCACCAGCTTCTGGTCGATCTCGCGCGGCAACAGCGGCTTGGCCTTCACCTTGCGCCTAGCCAGCGCCGGCAGGCGCTTGACCGCCTCCAGCACCCGCCGCCCGCCGGAGGCCGCCCCCAGCGCGCTCGACTCACCGAGCAGCGACAGGAACGGGCGCACCGTGTTGTAGCGGCCGGCCAGCGCACGGCGCATCTCGGCCTCCGCCGCCTCGTCGCCCGGCGGCAGCAGCTCGTCCAGCAGCCGCGCCGCGGCCTCGACCTCGGAGCGCGGCCCCACCTCCTCTTCCAGGGCCCGGTACATCGCCGCCGCGTCCAGATCGGCGCCCGCCTCAGCGACCAGGTCCAGCTGCCTGCTCCACAGCCGGTACGCCGCCTGCACGGTGCGCGACGCTCTCGCCAGCCGGGGCCGCGAGGCCAGCCAGTCCTTGTCCGTGGCCCGCTTCGCCGCGCTCAGCAGCTTCACCTGCATCAGCAGCGCGAACACGTCCAGCGCGTCGTCGATCGCCGACGCCTCCAGGTGCCGCACCACCAAAGTCAGCAGCGCGGTGCGCTTCGGCTCCGGGGTGCGCTGCAGGATTGGCGCCTTCGACCCCAGCCCGACCCTCGCCAACGTCGCCAGCCGGTTCGGCGGCACCTTGTCCACCCTCACCCGGCCCAGCCGGAACGCGGAGATCTCCTCCACCCGCTCCAGCGCCTTCGCCATGCTGGTGCCGGTCGTGCGCGTCGGAGGCCGACGCAGCCGCTCCAGCTCCGACACCCGCCGCCCCTGCGGCACCTCCAGCAGCGCCGCCAGGTCCCCGGGCAGCGCGCCGTCCGCCCGCCGGGCCGCGTTGGCCACAGTGGCGTGCAGCCGGTCCTCCGCGACCTTCCGCACCGCGGCGACCTGCTTGGCCAGCACCGAGACGCCCGGCAGCAGCACCCGGTGGCGCCGCAGCCACCCCACCGCCTGGTTGAACAGCGCCACCGGCCCCTCGGCGTGCGTCCAGGCCCGACCGTGCAGGAACGTGCGGAACTTCCGGCCCCACTCGTGGTCCTCGAACGGGTGGTAGCCGTAGGCGTCCCGGATCTCCCAAGCGTGGTCGTACGCGGTCTGCCGGCGCTCGGCGTACCGCTTCACCACCGACGGGTCCTCGATCCCCAGCTGCACGGCCAGGTGCTCGGTCACTGACCACGGCACGTCCAACGGGTCGTCCAGCAGGAACCGGCCCACGTACCGGACGGTACACATCTGCACCGCGAAGCCGAGCTGCTGGTGGGGTGTGCGCCGCAGCGCGATCAGGTCCCGATCCACGTCGTCCAAGTAGAAGAACCGCTCCAGCTCCGGGCGGGTCGGCTCCTCCACGAACCGTCCGTACGCCTCGGCCTGCTCATCAGTTAAGAACTCAACCGGCACGCGGCGCAGGGTAGCCGGGCCGGCGCTGGATCAGTGAGCCGTCACCCGAACCGCTGCGCGAGTGTCCCGCACCGTGATAGAGGCGCCCGCTCCATGATCAATCTCATCGATAACCACGGTTCCATTGATCCCCGGGGCCGGATCCGGCGGTCCTCGCCCGTCAGGTGGACGGCGATCGCGCCGGTCTGCAGGAGTACGAAGCCGATGGCCGCGGCCGGCGCCAGCGAGACGGCGATGCCGGTCAGCGGCGGCAGGATCAGGCCGATCGCGCCGAGTATTTCTACCGTCCCCAGCGCCCTGAGGGCCGGCAAGGGTATGCGGTCGGCCCAGGCCATCATCGGTCGGAGTTGATCAGGGCTGCGGATCACCTTCAGCGTGCCTGCGTAGAAGTAGAAGAGCGCGAGCAATCCCGCGACGATCCAATAGGCGATGTTCATGGTTCCCGTTCATGGGCCACCGGTTCACGGGGACCCGTCGATTGCGTCGCTTGCCGGAACAGCCCTGGTGAAGGTCCGGTTTGTCGTAAGAGGGGCCGGCCCGGACGTCGGAAGGCGCCAGCGCCCCCGCCCTGCCGGTCGGAAGGACGGTGGCCGGGCCGGGCCGTGCTGCACCGTCGGCTTCAGGCGGGGTCGGTGGCGGGCTCGGTCGCGTAGCGGGCCATCGCGTCGATGTTGGCCTGCGGCGTCAGCGGCCGGCCGCCGGCGAGCACCTCCTGGAGGTCCCGGAAGTACTGCACGTACAGGTCGGGGGTGAAGGTGCTGAGCATGACGGCGGGTTGGTCGGTCACGTTGGCGAAGGTGTGCGGGGTGCCGGGCGGAACCATCACGAGCGTGCCCGCGGCGGCGTCGTAGTCCTCGTCCCCGACGGTGAACCGCACGGTGCCGGAGAGGATGTAGAAGCCCTCGTCGTGCTGGCCGTGGCGGTGCTGCGGCGGCCCCTGGGTGTGCGGGGCGAGGACGGACTCGGCGATCGCGAGGCGGTGCCCGGTGTGGCTGCCGTCCTCCAGGACGCGCATGCGCGTGGTGCCCAGAACGATCGTCTCGCCGTTGCCGGGACCCACCACCGACACGGCGGGATCGGTCCGCGGCTCGCTGCTCTTCGCGTCTTCGGTCATGCTCACAAGTGCACCGCCACGGGCCTGCCGGTGTCCAAGACCCATCCCGCGGCGCCGATACCCCATGGGTATCGTTGCAGCGTGGAGCTACGCACCTTGCGCTACTTCGTGGCGGTCGCCGAGGAACTCCACTTCGGCCGGGCCGCCACCCGACTGCACATGAGCCAGCCACCGCTGAGCCGGGCGATCAAGCAGTTGGAGGCCGATGTCGGCGCCCTGCTGTTCACCCGCTCGCCCACGGGCGTCACCCTCACTGCGGTGGGCTCGGTACTGCTCGACGAGGCACGGGCCCTGCTCGACCACGCCGACCGCGTCCGGGTCCGCGTGAGCGCGGCGGCCGGCGTCGCGACCCTCACCATCGGCCTGCTGGGCGACGGCACCGACCCGGGAGTGACCAGGCTGGCCGCCGCCTACCGCCGAAGCCACCCCGGCATCGACATCCGCATCCGCGACACCGACCTGACCGACCCCACCTGCGGGCTGCGCGCCGGACTGGTCGACATCGCACTGACCCGGGCACCGTTCGACGAGACCGCCCTGACGATGCGTGCACTGCGGACCGATCCGGTCGGCGTGGTCCTGCGCGCCGACGATCCGCTGGCCCACCACGACGGGCTGCGCCTGGCCGACCTGGACGACCGCCGCTGGTTCCAGTTCCCGCAGGGCACCGACCCCATCTGGCAGTCGTACTGGAACGGCGGCAGGCCGCGCGAGGGCCCGGTGGTGCGCGCCGTCCAGGAATGCCTGCAGGCCGTGCTGTGGAACGGCACGGTCGGCCTGGCCCCGCTCGGACACGACCTGCCCGCGGAGCTGGCCGTGGTGCCGCTGATCGACATGCCGCCGAGCCGAGTGGTGGCGGTGTGGAACGAGGGTGACACCAACCCGTTGATCCGATCCTTCATCGAGACCGCGACAACCGCGTACCGCCACTGAGCACCAACAACCAGTGCTGCCACAGCCCGTGAACAACTCGAAGGCCGTGACCCCAGGGACCGCCTACCCAGAGTGGTGAACAATCCGCTACTCCTTCACGCGTACGAGCCACGTGGACGTCGCTGTCGGGCAATACCTCGTCCCGAGCGGAGCAGCGGTGCCGCCGCAGCTACGGCAGGGTCCGGAGACCGGGACCTCGGGCGTAGGCGCAGGTGCAGTTGCGGTGCGAGCCACCACGCTGCCGCCCCGCACCTGCGACTGCCTGGGGAATGCCAACGTGCCGCGTCGAGTCGGTCGGTGTGGCGGTCGGTCAACTGGTCGTCGTCGCGAAGCCGCTGCCGGGAGCCGCGCCGTTAGGGACCGGCAGATCAAGCCGGTCCCCTCACGGCCCCGCAGTGCCGTCAGCTCGTCTTCCAGGCGAGCGGCTTGCCGTCCTTGTCGATCCACAGCAGGTACGTCAGCGGCTTGTCGGCCGGCGCCAGGTAGATCGCGCACTCGTGCTCGCTCTGGCCCTTGACGAAGTCCTTGCCGCCCTGCGGGACATCGCTCTCGCACTTGGGGAAGCTGCTGAGCAGGTCGACCTTGCGGGCCTGGGCGGTGTCGCTGACCATCGCCCGCAGCTGCCGGTTGAAGTAGGGCTCGAAGATCCCGTTGCCGCCGGTGTGGGTGTAGGTGACATTCACGTAGTACGGCGTCTTCCCGGCCATGTCCTCCGGCTTGAGGAACTTGGCCAGGTCGCCGATGTCGCCCTTGACCACGCTCGTAGGGCTGATGCTGAGGGAGATATCGCCCTTCTCGTTGTCGGGGTAGGTGCCCTGGGCCTTCGCTCCGACGGCCAGGGCGCTCTGGAAGCGGCCGCCCGCGGTGGCACTCGGACTCGGGCTCGCGCTCGATCCGGCCTGAGCGGGGGCAGAGGCCGACGGCGTGACGGCCGGCGCGGTCGTGCCGGTCGTGCTTCCCGCCGAGGCGGCCGACGACGGTCCGGCGGCGGGGGCGTCAGCGCCGCTCTGGTCCGGTCCACAGGCGCTCAGCAGCAGGACGAGCGCCGCGGTCGTCGGCACGGCTGCGCGCAGCAGGAGGTCGGTACGCATGCAAGGACTCCGTTGAGGGTGGGGACGGGACGGCAGGAGCTCTGACGGAGCCGACTGCCGTGGCGGATGGTCGGACCCGTCAGACAACTGCCCGTAGCGACTTCGTCCTGGACTCGCCGCGACGTGAGCCGGCAAGCCGGGAGGCGGGAGAGACGGTGGCGAGGCGCGTGCTCGGAGTCGCTGCTGGGCACATGCCCCCCATGCTCCGGCAGCCACAGTCGGGCCGGCCTGAGTACGGGTACTCAGACTGGTCCGTGCAGCTACTCGATCACGCCTGTACAGGCAGCCGGCCACCGGACCGGTTGGCCGCGCTGTGCCGCGCCCTGCCGCGCAGTGCCGCGCCGTGGCCTGGCCGGAAGGACGCCTGCGCGGGTGGCCGACTGGCCGCTTGACTCGCCCCGATCGGGTGACGGGTGACAGGGCGACCACCGTGCCCGCGCTCACCACTGCTGGGGCGCCAGGCCCAGGTCCTCCTGCTGCCGCCGCCAGGCGTCCGGCGCCGATGCCGGCACCCAGCCGTGCACCTGCGCGGGCTCGACGTACAGCACGTTCCGGATCCCGTTGTGCGGTCCCCACCCGACATTGCCCGTCACCGGCACGAAGGCGCCCGGAGGCACGTGCCAGCCGTTGAACCACGCGTCCTGCACGGCGCCGCCGTCACACCACCGGATGCTGGCCTTCGATCCCCGTCGAGCCCGCTGATAGACGTTCACCACCTGCAGCAGCCGCGCGCCCGCCGACCGGCGAGCCTCCCGCTCACGCACCAGCCAGGCCCACTTCGCGGCCAGCGCCTCGCGCTCGCGCCGACGCCGCCTGGCCGACACCAGGACCGCGATGAGCACGGGAGCGCCGACCAGGAGAAGAACCGGAAGATGCGGAGGAACGCCGTTCATGGCCACACCCCTACCGGCAGGGCACCCGATCGACAGCCGCGAAGGCGCACTGCGCTCCTACGACGCCGTCCGCGCCGAACTGCCCCGACTGCGCGCGCTCCTGGACGACCCGCACGGGGAAGTCCGCACCAGGACCGCCTACCTACTGGGCTGGTTCCCCGAGGAGTCCGCCCAGAGCACGCCTCCGCTCCTTCGCCGCCTCGAAACCGAGCAGGACCCGAGGACGGCCGCCACCGTCCTGCTCGCCATCGGCTTCCTCGGAGAGCGGGCGACAGCCGACCGGCTGCGCCCCCACCTGGACGCCGAACACCCGCTGCTCCGCTGGGCCGCCGCCACCGCACTGGCCCGCCTGTTCCTCCTGCCCGCCGACCCGCTCTCCGACCCCCAGCTGCTGGAACGCGTCGTCGCCGAACTCGTCAACGCCTCCATCGCACCCGCGCCCGAACCCCGCACCGACCACAACGACGACGGCCCCCACCACTACACCGCCCGCACCCTCCTGGCACTCGGAGACCTCACCGCCGACGACGCCCAGATCCTCATCGCCATCGCGCACTGCCTCGGGTTCATGGAGGCCCGCACCATCCACGGCTTCGCCCCGCACCTGCTGCGCACCGCCTTCGAACCGGTCGGCGACGCCGCCTTCGCCGACCTCACCCCCGCACAGCAGGCCATCCTGCGAGTGGTGGCCGACCGGCTACCCGCCGACCTGTACGACCACTGGGTGACAGGCTCCGGAGTCCGCGACGCACTGTCCGCCCTGGACCTGCCCGACTCCCGCCCCGCACTGCGCGCCTATACCGGGCTGCCTCCCGTCGACGGATCCGAACCGCGCGACGACAGCGGCTGCACCTGCCCTCAGGAGGACTGAGCGCGTGCGCGAGGAGGGCGCCACGGCTCAGTGGATCCCGAAACCGTCGCGGTCCCGGCGACCGATCACGGCCTGGCCGACCGCACACCCGCCCTTCCGCCGCCGAACTCCCCAACCCGCCGCGAGACCGCCGCGCTGATCGGCGGTGAGACGCCATCGACCGCGGGCGCGTCCGCCTACGCGAGGACTGCCGGACAGAAGACCCTCTCCAGCCCGGGCCAGGGCACGGATAGAGTCGTCGCAGCGGCCCCGGACCGGGGCGCACCACGGAGGAAGAGGGTTGGAGGCCGGGTCATGTACCTCAAGAACGTGCGGGTGCGGAACGTTCGCGGGTTCCGCGGCGCCCGTGAGGTGGACCTCGACCTGACCCGGCCCGACGGCTCGTACGCCGGGTGGACGGTGCTGGCCGGCCGCAACGGGTCCGGCAAGTCCACTCTGCTGCGCGCCGTCGCCCTGGCGGTCAGCGGCCCGAGCGCGGCACGCGGGCTGGTGACCGGCTTCGACTCGTGGATCAGCGACGAGCGGTCGCAGGCGGTCGCGGAGGTCTGCCTCCACCCGGACCCGTCCGAGGACAGGTTCACCACGGGGCGGCCTGCGGCCGGCTCGTTCTGGGCGGGACTGAGGTGGACCGCGCCGGACGCCGCCACCGCGGCCGGCCGGCATGCTCAGCCGGCCCTGAGCTCGGTGACGTACAAGAAGGCGCCCACCGCCGCTCAGCGCGGGCCGTGGTCGGACAACCCGGTGGGCTGGTTCTGCGCGGGCTACGGGCCGTTCCGCCGCCTCGTCGGCGGGTCGGGGGAGATCCAGCGGCGCATGGCGGGGTCGGGCGCCGTGGCCCGGTTGACCAGCCTCTTCCACGAGGACGCCTCGCTGGCCGAAGGCGTCAGCTGGCTCATCGAGCAGCACCTGCGGTCCCTGGAGAACCGTCAGGGCGCAGCCGAGCTGAAGCGCACCGCCCTGGAGATCCTCGGCGACGACCTCCTGCCCGATGACTACACCATCGGGGACGTCGACTCCGACGGCCTGTGGGTCGCCCACGGCGGCCGGTCGTTCGCCCTGCGGGAGATGAGCGACGGCTACCGGACCGTCGCCGCGCTGGTAGTCGACATCCTCAAGCAGCTCCACGACACCTACGGCGCCCTGCGCGTCGACCGCGAAGGCGGCCACCCCGTCGTCACCGTCCCCGGCGTCGTGATCATCGACGAGATCGACGCGCACCTGCACGTGTCCTGGCAGAAGCGCATCGGGGGGTGGCTCAAGCAGCACTTCCCGCTCGTGCAGTTCTTGGTCACCACCCACAGCCCGTACATCTGCCAGGCGGCCGACCCCGCCGGACTGATCCGCCTGCCCGGCCCCGACGTCGACGAAGCCCCCGAAGTCGTGGATGCGGACCTGTACGACCGGGTGGTGTTCGGCAGCGGCGACGACGCGGTGCTGTCCGAGCTCTTCGGCCTCGACACCCCGTACTCGCAGCGCGCCGACGAGGCCCGGGCCCTCCTGGTCGCGCTGGAGATGAAGATCGTGGCCGGCGAGGCCGATGAGCAGGAGCGGGAGCGCTACCGCCGGCTGAAGCGGACGCTGACCAGCTCGCCGTCCGCCCGGGTCGACGAGGTCGCCGCACGGCTGCACTCCCTGACCGGGCACGTCGCGTGATCCGGCTCCGGCGGCTCCCCCTGCCGGAGCCGCCGCGCTCCCGCATGGCCGAGTGCACCTGCGACATCGTGCTGGCCCCGGAGCCGGAGACGAGGGCACGAACGCTCTGGAACCACACGACGGTACGGCGCCACGTGCACGCGCCGCTTCGAGACCTCCTCGCGGACATGGCGGCCGGGCGCGAGCGGTGCATGTACTGCGGGGACAACCAGGGCACCGACATCGACCACTTCGAGCCGATCGACCGGCACCCGATGCGCGCCTTCGACTGGACCAACCACGTCCTCGCCTGCTCGCAGTGCAACAGCCACTTGAAGGGCGCCGCGTTCCCGCTCGACGACGGCAGCAGGCCGCTTCTGATCGACCCCACGGCCGAGGACCCGACACCGCACCTGCGCCTGGTCCTGGCAGCCGGCATCTACCACCCGCTCACCCCCAGGGGCCAGGCCACCATCGACCTGTTCGACCTCAATCGGGGCCTGCTGGCCAAGGGCCGGGTCAACGCCTTCCACGTCACGAAGGCCTGCGTCGCCCAGTGGGCCCATGCCACGGCCCAGGGCGACCACGATGCCGCCGCCCACTGGGCCACGGTGGTCAACGAACAGCCGATAGCCGACGTGGTGCAGGCCATGCTGCACCAGGCACTCGACCCCGCCGCCGAGATCCTCTTCGAGGACGACCCGCAGCTCCTCGCCCACCTCCGCGAGCCCCGGCTCCGGTCGGCTTTGCTGATCCGGTAGGACGCCGCAGTTGGGCCCCATCGGGTGACCCCTGCGCGTGCAGGGAGGAGGGCCAGGGGCACTTTCATCCGCCTGGCGACCCCGGCTGACCCCTGCGAGTGCAGGGAGGAGCTTTCTGACCTGCGGCCCAGCAGAGCCTTTGCCGATTCTTGACCGTGCTACGTGTCCGAATGCGACTATGAATTGGGCTGTTGACACGTCAAGGAGCGCATCCCATCCTGCCATGCGCTGCGCGCACCAACTACTGTTTTGTTTCGGTGAGTTCGGTGAGATACGACGGTTGATAACCGTCCTCGGCCAGCTCACTTGGGCACGTAGCGGACCATGTTATGGCCTTTGGGGCTGCGAGCTACTCAGCCCCGTACCGCCTTGTCGATTCCGCGTGACTGGTTGCCGAAATCGTTCGAACGACATCGCGCCTACCAGTGTTGCCTTCCTACCCGGCAGGATGGCCCGGAGGTGGGACGACCAGAGCGTCGAGGGCCTGTTGGGCTCGGCCGAGGGTGTCCTTGCCGGCGCGGCGCAGGCCGGCCTTGGCGTACTTCTCGACCATGGTGGTGGACTTCCAGTCCTCGGTGATGACCAGGATCTCGGCGGGGCTGTAGCCCTGGGCGGCGAGGTCGGCGGGGACGCCTGCGCGCAGGCCGTGGCTGGTGGCGTTCTTGGCGTCGAAGTCGGGGACGCGGGCGACCATGCGCTTGAAGGCGCGGTTCACCGCGTGGCCGGTCATGCCGGTTCCGGAGGCGGGGACGGGCATGAGTCGGCCCCAACGGGTGATGCCGCGCAGTAGTGGCAACTGCGGCTCCGCTTGGCCGAGTTCGGCAAGGAGTGAGATGTAGGTGCGGACGACGGTGATGGAGACCGGCTCGCGGATGACGTACTCGCGGCCGGTGGACCAGTGGTCGTTCTTGCTGGTGCGCTTGCCGACGATCATCTGCTCGGTGCCGTCCTCCAGGTGCTCGAAGAGAATGGAGTCGATGCGGTAGGCGGCCTGTTCGGAGCGGCGGGCGCGGGTGCGGTAGCCGAGGTGCAGGATGGTCAGGTCGCGCCAGCGGGCGAGCGGGATGTCGGCGGTCGTGCCCTGTTGGAGGTGGGCGATGCGGGCGGCGTCGACGGGCGGGCTGGACTTCGGGGCGCGGCGGGCGCGGGCGTGGTCGGCGGCCTGCTTGCGGATGAGTTCGGCGGTGGCCTTCTTCGGCGGCCAGTTCTCATACCCCGCACGGGCGTTGGCGTCGCGGACCGCGGCCATCGCCAGGCGCAGGGAGCTCACCGGCGCGCCCGTGCCGTCGCGTCCGCCGCGGCGGCGCAGGTGGGAGATGTAGGAGACCAGGTTCGCTTCGCTGGTGCGCGGCCCGGGGTGGCGGCCGTTGTCGGCGCACCAGCGGGCGAAGTAGCGCCACTGTTCGGCGTAGGTCTGGCTGGTGCGGGCCGGCCGGGCGGTGGCGAGGTCGTCGGAGGCGTCCTCGGTCAGTGTCTCGTTCGGGTCGACGCCGTCGAGCATGAACTGTACGAGTGCCTGGCTGTCGTCCACCAGCTCGCCGACCACGATCTCGGGCAGGTAGTCGGCCTCCGCATCCACGGGCGCTCTCCTTCCGGTGCGGCGGGCTGATGATCCGTCCGGGACAGCCTATCTGTACCAGGTGCTGTATCGCATCCTCTAAATCCAGTTAGAGGACGCGATACGTAGATTGATACATAACCAGGATCTGGGGAATGCCCTCCCGTCTGGCACGTGTTTAGTGGGGTTATTTGTGTTCAGGTCCCTGGGCTGCAAAGGTGTCAGCCATGAAGATCACGATCACCGTGGAGAACCCGACCCCCGAGGCCCTCGAAAAGCTGCTCGCCCTCGCCGCCATGCCGACCGCCGTCGTGACCGCGGTGCCCGACGACCGCTGGACACCGGAGCGGGCCCGCTCGTACTACGACCGGCTCCCGCCCCGTGCCCAGCAGATCCTGCTGCAGGTCGTCCACGGTGAAGGCGAGTGCGCCGCAGAGGAGTTGAAGGCGAACGGCCGGAACCTGCGGGGATCCACCGGGGCCTTCCGACGCGTGCTCTCCGAGGGCAAGCGAACCGGCCTCTGGCCGGACGCCCTGCCCGTGCCACTGGTGTCCCACATCGTCGGCGGGCAGCTCAAGAAGCTTGAGATGCCGGGCTCCGGCACCGACCAGTACGCGTATCCGGTCTTCGCTGAAGGGCTGCGCGACGTGCTGTTCACTGGGCGAACCGGTTGCTGATGGTGTGCGGTCCGCCATCTCATTTCCTTCTCCGAATCTGGGGGCTTCGAATACCGTTGTCGGCCAGGTCTTTGACATGCGCGGCCCGGGCGGCGTCACGGCCCGTCCCATCGACACCTACGAGTTGACCAACCAGGGGAGCTGACCGCCCGTGCAGGGCCAGATCATCGGACAGATGGACGAACACCGCCGCAAAAACGGGTTCCTGGCGCCCGCCGAGATGGCCGCCCTCGCCGAGACGAACACCGGGTGCTCCCTCGGCCCCGGCGGCGTCCAGATCAAGGCCAACCAGCCCGGCTCGGTGCCGTCCGTCGGCGACTTCGCCGCGGCCGCCGTCGAGCGCCAGCTCGCCTACCACCCGCGGAGCAAGTGATGAACGGGGCGACCGCCGACCGGGTACGCGATGTCACCCTCGGGCTCGGCCTGATCGGCATCGGCCGGCCGTGGCCGACCCCGGACGCCCCGGTGTGCCCGGCCGAGCAGGCCCGGGCACTGCTCGACCGCGCGGTCGCACTGGGCATCCGCTTCTTCGACACGGCCGCCGCGTACGGCCGCAGCGAGGCGGTGCTCGGCGAGTACCTGCGCGACCTGCCCGTCGGCCGACGCGACGACCTGCTGATCGCCACCAAGTGCGGTGAGACCTGGCCGGCCCCGGTGGGCCCGCCGGACCACTCGCTCGGCGCCCTGGAGACGAGCTTCGAGCGTTCCCGCGAGCTGCTGGGGCGCGTGGATCTGCTGCAGCTGCACAAGTGCACGGTCGACGACCTGCGCGACGAGCGCCTCCTCGCCTGGTTCGAGGGCCTGCGGGCCTCCGGCGAGGTGGGCGCGGTCGGCGTCAGCGTCTCGTCCGAGGAGGCACTGCGCGCGGCGCTCGACATCGCGGTCTTCGACACCGTCCAGTTCCCGGCGAACTCCGCCAGCACGGGCCTCACCGCCGTGTTCGCCGAGGCCGAGCGCGCCCACCTGCCCCTGCTCAACCGGCCGATGGCCTCCGGCGCGATCGCCGGCACCGGCAACCCCTTCGCCTTCCACCGGGCGGCCTTCCAGCGCGCGGTCGTCCTGACCGGCACCACCAAGGTCGGCCACCTGGAGGCGAACACAGCGGCGTTCGCCGCAGCCACGGCCGCAGCCACGGCGACAGCCGCAGCGGCCACGGAGCAGGACCGGTGGATGACCACGACCGAGACCCGACGGCGGTGAAGGCAACCAGAACCGAATCGCGGCCAGTTTAGGAGGATGACGTCGTCGCCGTCGGCGAGCAGGTAGGTGATGGAGCCGGTCGATCGATCACCGGTCGGTCTCCATGACCTCCATGCCCTCCCTGCCCTCCCGCGCTGGCCGGGTCCGCTGGGAGGGGAGGCCGGTGCGCTCGTTCTGCAGGTCCCACAGTTCCCTGAAGTGGCCGCCCTCGTCGGCCACCAGCTCGGCGAACGTGCCCTCCTGGAGGACCCTTCCGTCTTCCAGGACCACGATCCGGTCGGCGACGGCCACGTTGGTGAGCCGGTGGGTGACCAGGACGACGGCCCGCTCCCGTGCGACGGCCCGCAGGTTCTGGAAGATCCGGTGCTCGGCGCGCGGGTCGAGGGCGGCGGTGGGCTCGTCCAGGACGAGCAGTCCGGCCTCGCGGTGGAACGCCCGGGCGATGGCCAGGCGCTGCCACTGGCCGCCGGACAGTTCCTCGCCGCCCATCCACTCCACCGCCAGCAGGGTGGACAGGCCCCGGCGGAGCTTGGCGACGACGTCGGCCGCCCCGGAGGCGTCGGCGGCGCGCAGCACCGCCGCGTCGCCCTCGGCGGTGGGCTGGCCGAGCGTGATGTTCTCGCGGCAGGTCAGCGGCCAGCGCGCGTAGTCCTGCGGGACGACGGCGACCTGGCGCCACAGGGCGTGCGGGTCGAGGTCGCGGGTGTCGCGCCCGTCCCAGCGCACCGATCCGGCATCGGGCAGGTAGAGCCCTGCCAGGAGCTTGGAGAGGGTGGTCTTGCCGGAGCCGTTCTCCCCGACCAGGGCGAGGATCTCGCCGCGTTCGACGTGCAGGCTCACCCCGTCCAGCGCCTTGCGGTCGGAGGCGGGGTAGGCGTAGCCGAGGTTCTCCACGGTGATCCGGCGCGGCGGCTCGGGGGCTTCGGTGCCGCGTTCGGGGCGGTGGCCGCCGGCGGTGTCGAGGAAGTTCGACCAGTCGTCCAGATACATGCCGGTGCGGAAGAGGTCCGCGCCGTAGCCGACGATGCCGTGCAGGCTGGTGCCGACCGCGGTCAGGGCGAACACCGCCGCTCCGCCGCGCGGCAGGCTCATCCGGCCGGTGCTGACCAGCCACAGCATCGCCCCCCACACCATCGCGGTGCCGAGGCCGGACGCGGCGGCCCCGATCACCGACACCCGGGCGCTCTGCCTCGCCGCCCGCCGCGAAGTGGCGTCCAGCCGCCGGCCGACCTGGTCGTACTTGGCGAGCAGGAACTCGCCCATGGTGTCGGAGCGGACCTGGTCGGCGTTGCGCTTGAGGTGGATGTACCAGCGCAGGTTGGCCATGATCCGGCGGTCGCCGATCGCCGCCCGGTTCGCCAGGAACTGCACCCGGGCGGCGTGCACCGACGCGATCCCCTGCGGCAGCGCCGCCAGCACCAGCAGCGGCAGGAGGGCGGGGTGGAGCATGGTCAGCACGCCGGCCGCGCCGAGCAGCGAGGCGAGGGCGGCGAGCAGGTTCTGCGCCTCCCCGACGATGTCCACGCAGACCTCGGCGCCGCGGTCGGCGGCCTCCAGCTCGTCGTTGTAGCCGGCGTGGTCGTAGGCGGTCAGTTCGGCCGCCACGGTGGCGCGCAGCACCGCGGCCTCCGCCTCCCGGGAGATGCGCGGCGACAGGTGGATGGTGACGGTCCGGATCGTGATGCCCAGCAGGGAGCGGGCGCCGGCGGCCGCCGCGATGACGAGGATCGACGGCGCCGCGTGGGCGAGCCTGTCGTCGAGCCGGCCCAGGCCGAACAGCGCCGAGATCGTGCCGGTGGTCGCGAACAGGCCCGCCGCGCCGAGCACCGCGGACACCGCCTGGCAGGTCAGCAGCAGCGCGACGGAGACGCGGTCGATGCGCCAGCCGAGGCGGAAGGCGCGGACGACGAGCGCGGGGAGGCGGCGGGCCATCGCGCTGACGCTGATCGCCTCGATCGCCTCGATGCGGCGTCCGTCGGCGAGCCACCGCAGTTCCTCGTCGGGGGCCTCGGCCGACGCCGTGGTCGTGGTGCTCACGCGTTCGCCTCCTCGCGTGCCGTGCGCGGGGCGGGTGGGACGTGGATCGCCGGGGCGGGGGGACAGGCCACAGATCCTCCAGACGAAGCGCGGTGCGCGGGTGTGGGGTAGCTCCGGACTCGGTTTGCGGGAAGGCTCAATTTCCCTCTTTCGAAGCCAAGTTGACGGATCGAGCAGGGCTGGATGGCGTCCGATGATGGTGCTGTTCGAGTTCGGCGTTCAAGCGGATTTCCTCCGGGCGAGCCCCGGACGAAAGAGGACTTTTCGAGCACGCCCCGAGCACCGGCTACGGTGTCCTCCAGCCGGTCGCACATAGCTTGGGGAGGACACCGGAGCCCAGTGCGCAGGCGGCGAGAGCCTGTTCGAGTGCGGTCGTCCGGGTGGGGCCGAGGCGGCCACGGATGCCCTGTCTGGCGAGGAGGCCGTGTAGCGCGTAGCCGTCGCCGGTTTCACCCGTTCGGTTGGACAACTGCTCGATCAGGTTTCCGGGCGACGCACATGTCCAGGGCTGACAGTGTCGAGCGCGGTCAGGGCGAGACAGGTGTCTGTACTCGTTGAAGTGCTCAGGCGGAGGCGGCGGATGAACGCTGCTCGGCCTGGTGACTGTCAGGCGGAAGGTCTGCTACTGGCGTGCCGAGAGAACCACCGGTCCGCCGTATGCGGGGCCCGGCGTGGGTCGATCAGTTCCGAGATCCTCATTGGCCCATATCTCCAGCCTGCACGCGGGGAGGAGCGGGCGATTTCCTCGGCGCTGCGGCCCCGCCTGCAAGAGCTGACCTCCGCAGGCGGGAGGAGGACCTCTGCCGGCCCACTGCCGGGCGGTGGTTCAGTGCGACGAGAACGGGTCCTCGTACTTGGGAAGGATGTCGGGGCGTCCGTCGGGCAGGGTCGGCTCGGGGACATGGGTGCCGAACGGGTCGTGGTCGCGGATGACGGGAATGGGGCCGACGGCGGCTTGGAAGGTGATGGTGCCAGCGGCGCCGACGAGCAGGCACACGTCGTACCCGGCGGGTGTGGAAGCGAACATGGCTGGCTGGCGAGGGTTGACGGCGGTGATCCGGTATCCCCGGGCCTGCCAGCCGCGTTCGGTGATGCCCAGCAGCGCGCCGTACTTGGACGGGGCGACCTTGGTCATGACGTACCGGTCGCGAGTGGCAGTGGCGTAGCCCAAGGAGTGGTCGTCCGGGCCCGCGGTCCGTTCGGTGGACCACGGCCATCCGTCCCGGTACCTCAGCGGGGGACGGATGGCGGACATCGCCTCGTCGAGGAGCGCGTCGAGTGCGTGGACGGCCTGTTCGGGGGGCATGGGGATGGGGAGGCTTTCGGAACGAGGAGACGGAGAACGGTCCCGCGGGGGGCGCGGCGGTCAGACCGACCAGTACGGGTCGTCGTACTTGGGCAGGACGTCCGGGTTGCCATTGGCCATGACCGGGTCTGGAGTGGGGGTGCCGAACAGATCCTGGCCTTCGGGTACCGGGACGGGGCTGACGGTGGCCCCGATGTCGATGTTCCCGGCGGGATGGATGGTGATGCTGACGCCATAGCCCTCCGCCGTGGTGGCGAACAAGGCTTTCAGATTGGCGGGCCCGGTGTCGATCCGGTAGCCCTTGGCCTGCCAGGTGCCGCGCACCGCGGCCATCAGGGCGTCGTACTTGCCGGGGGCGATCTTGGTCATCACGTGGCGCTCGCGGGAGGCCGCGGCGTAGCCGAGGGAGTGCTCGTCGAGGCCTTTGGAGTACTGCACGGTGGCCTGCGGCCAGGCGTCCCAGTACCGCAGCGCCGGCTGCACGCCCGAGGTCGTCTCCGCCAGCAGGGAGTCGAGCTTCTGCAGGGCCTGGGCGGGCGGGATGAGAGGGCCGGGAGTCTTCCCCCCGCCCTGGCCGGCGCCCGCCCCGGCGCCGGCGGCGCAGGCGGTGGCACCGAGGGTGAGGACGGCGAGGGCCGCCGACAGGCGCAGGGCGGGGCGGGAACGGTGGTTCATCGGTGATCCTGCCTTGTGACCTGCTCGGGGATGTTGTACCCCGGGTCGTTCTTCTCGGCCTTCGACGGAGCGGGCCAGGACACCGTCCCGTCATCGGCGACGGTCAGCCCCAGGTTCCCGGCCTCCTGCAACGCCACCTGCAGCTTGGACTGCGCCAGCAGGAAGCTCTCGGAGGCCTCGCGCAGGAGCCCGGAGACCGCCGACATCTCGGTGTGCGCGGCGTCCAGCCGATTGCTGGTGCGCTGCAGTGAGGCGTTGGCGGCGCCGGCGGCGTTGCCGACCCAGTTCGCGTTGAAGACGTGCTTGAGGACCTCGTGCTGCATGTTCTGCACATGCTTGCCGAAGTTGGTGGAGAGGGTGTCGTAGGCGGTGGCCGCCGGCGCCAGGCCGGACAGGTCGGTGTCGCGCAGCTGGGCGAGGGTGACCATCAGCTCGTCCCCTGCGGGACCAGCCCGGGCGGCTTCAGACCCGTGGCGCTGTTCTTGTCCGCGTTGCGGTAGTCGGTGGCGGTCTGACTCAGCTTCAGGCCGACCCCGTCGACCTCGGAGGCGAGCTTGTTCAGCAGGTCCTCCCACGCCGCGGTGCAGTTGTGCAGCGAGGCGCCGACCTGCCAGCCCGACAGCGCGGCGACCGCCGTGTCGGAGGGCTGATGGATCGCCTTGAGCTCGCCGGGCATCGCCTCACCGCTCTCCTTGGCGGCCTTGGCCGCCAGGTCCAGGTCCGCCGGATTGACCCCGAACGTCGGTCCGAGCGGCGGCGTGGCGTAGGGAGCGGCGTAGGGCCCTCCCGGCCCGTCCGAGCCTGCGTACGCGTTCATGGACTACGGTCCCCCCTGTCAGCTGGCCTGCGCCCGCCCATGGATCGGCGTTGTCGTGGCCGCGCTGCGGTGCACATGACCGCACGTCCAAGCGAGTTGTTTGTACAGGTGAACGTAGCAGACCGCGATCATGACTGATCCGCGCGGACCGCCACCGATGAGCGGGACCGCGCTGCTCAGCAACGTGCGACAGGGGCCAGCCGTACCCCGCGTTCGGGCTACGGCTGGCCCCCACAGGTGCGGGGCGAATGCGCCCAAGGCCCGCGTCTACGGCTCCTGCCATGCCTGCGGACATGACAATCGCGCCGGATCTGCCTCGAGGCGATGCCGGCTGACGTCGTCGAAGTCGGTGGAGGCCGACAACTCGGCCCATGCCAGCATGTCGCGCTCGAAGGCCTCGCGTCCGGCCTGGACGAGCCGAAGCGCGTCGGTGCCGAGCAGCAGGTGCGTCGGCGGCTGGTCGGCCGCCACGATTCGCAGCACCGCGGCCGCGGCCTTGTCCGGGTCGCCCGGCTGGCGCCCGCTGCCGTGGACGCGCCGGGCGCGCAGCGGCTCGAACAGCTCGTCGTAGTCGGCGATCACACGGGGTGCGCGGATCATCGAGCGGCCGGCCCAGTCGGTCCGGAAACTGCCCGGCTCGACGGCGGTGACACGGATGCCGAAATCGGCGACCTCCTTGCCGAGCGTTTCGAGGATGCCCTCCACGGCGAACTTGCTGCCGTGGTAGAAGCTGAGGCCCGGCATGGTGATCAGCCCGCCCATCGAGGTGACGGCGATGATGTGGCCCGAACGGCGCTTCCTCATGTGCGGCAGCACGGCCTTGATCACCGCCACGGTTCCGTAGACGTTCACCTCGAACTGACGGCGAAGGTCATCCATCGACGACTCCTCGAAGAGGCCGTCATGGCCGTACCCGGCGTTGGCGACGAGTACGTCGACCGGGCCGAGGTCGCGCTCGGTCCCGTCCACGACCGAGCCCACCGCGTCATGGTCGGTCACGTCCAGGATGCGGGCGTGCGCGTCGCCGGCGAGCTCCTCGAAGGCCCGTGCGTCGGCGGGCGTGCGCACCGTGCCCACCACCCGGTGGCCCGCGGCCAACGCCGCGCGTGCGAGTGCGCGGCCCAGGCCGGTGCTGACGCCGGTGATCAGGAATGTCTTGGTGTCCGACACAGGAGTTCCCTTCGTGCGATGCGAACGGAGGCCGACCGGGGCGGTTGGGCCCCGGCCGGTCTCGACACGTTCCACTTCAGCACCGGAACCGGCTGCCGATCGGCTTCCGGGGGGTCCGCCTCGCCCCGGGGACAGCCCGACCAGGGGACAGCCGGACCGGGGGACTGTCAGTCCCCCCTTCGCGGGCCGTCGGGGCGGTCCTGGGCCCTATCGTGAACGGCATGGACCGCAACACAGCTCTCGGTGAGTTCCTCCGCTCCCGGCGGGCACGGATCACCCCGCGCCAGGCGGGCCTGTCCGACGACGGGGGCTCCCGGCGAGTGCCGGGACTGCGCCGCGAAGAGATCGCGCGACTGGCGGGCGTGAGCGTCGACTACTACGTACGCCTGGAACGCGGACGCCGACTGAACGCCTCCGAGACCGTGCTGGACGCCATCTCCCGCGCGCTGCGCCTCGATCCCGTCGAACGCACCCATCTGTTCCAGCTCGCCAAGCCCGCCGCAGGCAGGCCCCGCCGCACGGCGACACGTCCGCAGCCGGTCCGCCCGGGGCTTCGCGACCTGCTCCGGATCCTCGAGCACACCCCCGCCCTCGTGCTGGGGCGGCGACTGGACGTCCTCGCGTCCAACCGGATGGCACGTGCGCTGCTCACCGACTTCGACGCGCTGCCGCACCGCGAGCGGAACCTGGTGCGGTTCATGTTCTGCGACGAGACCGCCCGCTCGCTGTACACCCACTGGGAGATCCACGCCCAGGACATCGTCGCCTCGCTCCGGCTCTACGCCGGACGCCATCCCCACGATCCACTGCTGGCCGAACTCGTCGGCGAACTCTCGATCACGGATGAGGACTTCCGCCGCTGGTGGGCCGACCAGAACGTGCATCGGCACGCGCATGGCAGCAAACGCTTCCACCACCCGGTCGTCGGCCCGCTCACCCTCAACTACGAGTCCCTCACCCTGCCCGCCGACCCGGACCAGCGGCTGAGTGTCTACACCGCCGAGGCAGGCTCCGGCTCCGAGGAGGCGCTTCGGCTGCTGGACGCGTGGATACGGCAGCCCGAGACCCCGCACGGGCAGCACGCGGATCCGGATCCCAATGTCATCGAGGACGTTGCGGCCGACCCCGTGCTGCCACGGGCACGGATGGACCGCATCATCACCGATGCCGACCTGTGACGGAACACGACAGCAGCCCCGAAGCAAGCACCCGAGCGCGCATCGGGAAAGGCGGCGTCATCGTTGCCGCGTCCTCCGCCGGTCAGGCGTCGAGCACCTGGCCGTGGCGCCTGACGACCGGCCCTTCCGCCGACCACGGGAACTCGATCCAGTCGTCGGTCCTCTTCCACACGTACTCGCACTTCACGAGGGAGTGCGACTTCTCGTAGATGACGGCGGACCGGACCTCGGCGACGTGGCTGAGGCAGAAGTCGTGCACCAGCTTCAGTGTCTTGCCCGTGTCGGCGACATCGTCGGCGATCAGGACCTTCTTGTCGGTGAAGTCGATCGCCGCGGGGACGGGCGCCAACATGACGGGCATTTCGAGAGTGGTGCCCACGCCCGTGTAGAACTCGACGTTCACCAGGTGGATGTTCTTGCAGTCCAGCGCATACGCCAGACCGCCCGCCACGAACACGCCGCCGCGGGCGATGCTCAGGACGAGGTCGGGCTCGTAGTCATCGTCGGCGATCGTCTGCGCGAGTTCGCGCACCGCCCGGCCGAAGGTCTGGTAATCCAAGATCTCGCGCGCATCAGTCACGGCGTTCAGTGTCCCCGGCAGTCGGCCAGTCGGCCAGTCGGCCAGTCGGCCGGTCGGCGAGCAGCGGCACGCTGAGCACTGGCGGCGGGCCGTTCCGTCCCCGTACGGAACGGCCCGCCGACGGCCGCTACTTCAGCAGGAAGTCGTACACCGCCTGCCGTCCGGCCGGGTTCGCCGCCCGGTTCTGCACCGAGTGCGCCGCCCCGGGCACGATCACGATCTGCGGGTCGTGCGCCATCTCGGCCACCTGGTAGAGCACCTCGTACGGGGTGGAGACGTCCCGGTCGCCGCCGAGCAGCAGCACCGGCACGTCGGGCAGCTTGCGGTGGTCCGACGGCGCCGGCGGCACCTGCTCGCGCGGCCAGTCGAGGCAGACCAGGAGGCTGCCGAGCCCGGTCGCGGTCGCCGGGTCGTACGGCCAGGTCTGATCGGCGGTCAGCTGCTGCCGGGTGCGCTCCAGCGCCGCCGCGCGGTCCGCGACGGGGGTGTCGGTGGTGCCCCACGGGAAGCGCGAGTCGGAGCACAGGGCGGCGGAGTGCAGCCCCTGGCTGAGCTCCTCGGCGGGGGCGGCGTCGACCTCCCGGTGGACGAGGTCGAAGAAGTCCTGGAGCTTCGCCGGCTGCCCGGCGGCGGCCTCGTGCAGGATTTCCGGGACCCCGCCGTAGTCCGGGTCGATGAACTCGTAGCCGGTGAGCGCACTCAGGATCTGCGCCCCGTTGCCGTACCGCCGGACGGTGGCGGCGAGGTCGGCGGCCGGGTCGGTGGTGCAACCGGTGGCCTGGCAGGCGGCCCGCAGGACCCGGGCGGTGGCGGGCAGCGCGGCCAGGTCGAGGGGGTCGAAACCCTGTCGCGGCGCCACCGAGTCGAGCACCAGCCGGGCCACGTGCGCCGGGTGGGCGAGCGCGTACCGCTGGGCGACGAAGCTGCCGTACGAGACGCCGTCCAGGGTGAGGCGCCGGTCGCCGAGGGCGCGGCGCAGCAGGTCGATGTCGGCGACGGTGTCCGCCGTGCTGTAGTGGCGGGCGTTCGGGCCGAGGGCGGCGGCGCAGTCGGCGATCGACTGCTTGCGCGGCACGGCGAGGTCGGAGGAGCCCATGTCCTCCTGGAGGCCCGGGCACTGGAGCGCGCCCCGGCCGGTGCCGCGCTGGTCGTACATCACCAGCCGGTAGTCCTTGAGGACGGGCTCCAGCTTGCCCGCCATCCGCTTCATCGCCGGGACGCCGGGCTGACCGGGGCCGCCGGTGAGGTACAGCAGATCGCCCTTGGGCGCCGTGGTGTTGCCGGTGACGGCCACCTCCAGGTCGAGGGTGCCGGGGGTGGCACCGCTGTGGTCGAACGGGACGGTGAGGGTCCCGCAGATGAACTCCGGTGCGTCCGGACAGGGAGCCTGCCCGGTGATCCCGCCGCCGACGCGGGCCGGTCCGGCCGTGGCGGCGAAGCCGACGGCGGGGGTGGCCAGGGTGGTGCCGGCGACCACCGCGACGGCGCCCAGCAGGGCGGCGACGCGGCTGCGCGTGCTCGTCATGTTCAACCCCTTCCGGTCGTACCGCGTCCGCACGGACGCGGTCATGGAATCAGCCTGCGTACGGGGGCGCTTCGATGGCGAGCGTTCGGGCGGGATTGGACCAGCGCCTCCGACGGATTCGCCGGTCTGTGCTCCCAGCGCGCCGAGGACGTCGCCGCCCGCCGCCCACCTCGCCGCCGCCCCCTCGCCGCCGCCCTGACCGGCCTACGCCGGGCCGCCGAGGGTGGCCCGACGGACGCGGGCACCGGCCGGCTCCTCCTCGGCTGGAGCACGGGAGGGCACTGGCTGCGCAGCGACCCCAGGGGCTGACGCCCGCGTGCGCGGGGAGGACGGCCACGCCACCGAAGACGCCGCATCGGGTCCGACCCGGCCGGCGGGGCAACGGTTCGTGTGCTGCCCCCGCCTGTGCTCGCGGCATACCGCCTGCCCTACGCTGTGCTCTTCATCGAGCTGAGGGGGGTTGCCGTGTCTCAGGTGACGCAGGGTCTGGCGACGGCCGGGGTGGTGCTGGTGGCCGGTGGTATCGCGTTGGGGCTGTACCCCGTGGATGACGCGTGTGGGTCGCCGTGGTCGCCGAAGGAGGGCGGGTCGTACGGGGACGTTTCGGAGTCCTGCAAGCTGCGGGTGGCCGACCGTCAACCGATGTCGTGGCTGATGACGATCGGTGGTGCGGCTGTCGTGGTGGGCGCGATGGTGACCGGCCGTCAGCCCCTGCCGGGTCCGGTGTCGGTCCCGCCGGTACCGGCCGGACCGCCCACGGTGGGCGGGGACGGACGGTAGGTCCCGTCCGAAGGACGGTAGCTTCCATCCCGAAGGACAGTAGGTCCCGTCCCTCAAGGAGTGAAGTGAGCGGCCCGCCACGGGGGATGAGGGCGGGCCGCATCCGGATCCTCGGCATGGCCGACATGCTCTTCTGCCTCCCCTGCGGCATCATCGATCAGTTCCCCGACGTGCCGAGTTCCCGGGCCTCACCGGCCTGTCCGGCCGAGGTTCGCCGTAGCGCCGGTCCGCTACGCGCGTCAAACCGAGGGAACCCCTCCGGCCCAGTTGACGTCATGGACCTCAGAACAGGCTGGAGCGGTCCGGGGGGAGTGGTCGTTGATGGACTTCAAGGCGCGCATGGGGGACCAGCGCAACCGTTCACGGGTGGCCGTCGCCGTGGCGGTCGCCGTCACGGTGGCGGCCGCCTGGGCGATTCCGACCGTCACCGAGTCGATCGCCGCCCCCCACCCGACCGCCGCACACGAGCGGGACACGACCGCCGACGGCGACCACAGCGGCCAGGACGGCGCCCAGGGCAGCGGCGGTGGCGGTACGCAGGGGGCCGGGGGCATACCCGAGGGCATAGCCCACGCCTCCGAGGCCGGAGGCAACGCCGTCAACATCACCATCGACGACGGCCCCGACCCCGTCTGGACCCCGAAGGTCCTTGCCGTCCTCAAGCAGTACGGCGTGAAGGCGACGTTCTGCATGATCGGACCGCAGGCCAAGGCCCACCCCGACCTGGTCAAGCAGGTCGTCGCGGCCGGCCACCGGCTCTGCGACCACACCGTGGACCACGACACCACCATGGACAAGAAGCCCGTCGCCTACCAGGAGAAGGAGATCCTGGACGCGAAGAAGATGATCGAGGAGGCCGCGGGCGCCGGCGCCGAAGTGCAGTACTATCGGGCCCCCGGCGGCTCCTGCACCCCCGACAGCCGGCGCATCGCCGCCGCGAACGGCATGCGCCCGCTCGGCTGGAACATCGACTCCAAGGACTTCACCAGGCCCGGCACGGCCGCCATCGTCGACACCGTCAAGAAGGAGATCGGCAACGGCCCGACCATCCTCTTCCACGACGGCGGCGGCGACCGCCAGCAGACCGTCGACGCCCTCGGCCAGGTGCTCACCTGGCTGAAGAGCCAGGGCCGCCCCACCGGCTTCCCGGTCCGCACCACCCAGTGACACGACGTCGAGGTGCACCTGACCGTGGCCAACCGACACAATCCGTTGACTTGCAGTGACATCCGCTCCGCGAGGTGATCGTTCCCGCGACTTTGGAGATCATTTCCCGCGCGGTCCTGCCCGGCGCAGCGCGCTGCTGGGAGGGCACTTGCTGTGACCCTTCGGGCCGCCGGTGAAGCTGTTCCGGGCGGCGCCGAACGCGCACGAGGGCGGGGACCGGTACTCGGTCCCCGCCCTCGTCGGGTCTCAGCGGTGGGTCGCGGCCTTGCGGCGGCGTGCGACCACGAACAGCGCGCCGCCGACGGTGATGGCCGCCGCGCCGGTGCCCGCGATCAGGAGCGTGCCGTCGCTACCGGTGTGGGCGAGGTCGCCGCTCAGCGCGTGGGCGCTGGGGGAGGCGGTGCTCGTGGCCGAGGCCGTCGTGCTCGGGGCCTGGCCCGGCGTCGAGGGCGTGGCGGTTGGCCGCGCGATCGGCGGGGCGGAGGTCGGGCGGCTACTCGGCGTCGGGCCCTGCGAGGGCTCCGAGGTCGGGACGGGGCCGGGGATCGAGCCGCTCGCCTGGGTGCCCAGCTGGACCGAGACCGACTCGTGCGACGGGTCCGGTTCAAAGGACAGCTTGGCGATCGTGGCGCCGGTGCCGTACAGGCTCTCCTGGTCCTGGAGCGTCACCTGGACGGTCGGCGGCGTGGTGCCGGCATCGACCGACAGCCCGAACGGGAACACCTTCTCCAGCCCGCTCGCCACCCAGATCGGGGACTCGCACAGGTACTTGTCCGGGTGGGCGACCTGCTTGCCGTTCTCCCAGGTCTTGGGCCGGCAGCCGTCCGGAACCTTGGTCACGGTGACGCCGGCGGGGATCGCGGCCTGGACGGTCACGACCGCGTCGCCGCTGCGGTAGAAGATCGAGGCCGGGCCGCTGTTGCGGAAGCCGACCGACAGCGTGCCCTGCTTGTCGCCGTTAGGCTTCCAGGAGCCCAGCGCAGAGAAATCGGCGGTGTTCGTGGCCAGCACGTTCTGCTCGACGCGGTTGTCGTAGCTCGTGCGGGGTGCGCTGAGTAGGCCGGGGTCGTTGGCCGGCTTCACGGTCAAGGCCGGGCCGGTGCCGCGCTGGAAGGTCAGCCGCTTGCGCCAGTCCGAGATCTCGGAGAACTGGGCGTCCTCGGCCGGGGACACCGTGATGTCCGCGAAGGTGTACCAGGCGCTGTCGGTGATGCCGAGCTGCAGCGGGTCCAGGGCGACCACCTGACCAGGCGCGACCGTGGTGTCCACGGTGCAGATCGCGACGGAGTCACCGGGCCAGGTCTTGTCGCCCCAGCCGCCGTCCGGCTCGGACGCGAACTCGCAGTTCGACGGGCGCTGCTTGAAGTCAATGCCGGAGATGGCGTCGAGGGCCACCACGACCTTGCCAGCCGGCAGGTCACCGACGTTGGCGAACTCCACCGACGGCGTCAGCACGGTGCCGGGCTTGACGTTGTTCTGGTCGGCGAGCGGCTTGGCCTTGAAGTCCGGCCCGCCGACGTCGACCCGGACGTCCCGGCTCGCGCTCTGCGCGTTGGACGCCGTCAGCTTCAGGTGCAGCACTCCGTGGCTGCCCGGGGTCGCCCCCTGTACAGCACTGAGCCACGGGTTGTACAGGAGGTTGATCCGGTCGAAGTTCAGCTCGTGCTCGTCGCACGTGATGGTCTTGCCCGCGGTCGCGCAACCGGGAACGGTCAGGTCCGCAACGCCGGCCAGGTCGGTGGTATCGAACACGACCTTCACGTCGTGCGCGGTGCCCGAGCCGATCCGGCCGATCTCGATGTGCAGGTTCTGGCTGCCCCGACCCGGCTGCGCAGGCTTGGTCGGGATCTGGACGGTGGAGTTCGAGACTCCGGTGAAGGTGAGCTTCAGGTCGTCCGCGTGCGCCGGGACGGCGGTCGCCCCGAGGACGACGGCGGCGATGGTGAAGGGCGCGTAGAGCGCGCGTCTGCGCGAGTTGCGCATGTGGAAGGTCCCCCTGGGGTCGTGACGGGCATGCCGGGACGGATCTGCCAGGACGGGCATGCCGACGGGAACATCTACTCGACCGGTGGAGCGGTCCGCAATTTCCGTCGGCGTGACGCCTTCTCAGCTTGCCGTTTAACCTCGGCGGTCACTCGACCTGCTGAGATCTCCGGGATTCGGCAGCACGTGACGCGGCCGTTCTTCACGCTTCGAGA
>NZ_JBITZP010000048.1:0-56412 GCF_044546945.1 Kitasatospora sp. NPDC053057
GGGCTTCGTCATCCAACTCGCTGCTGTCTTCTGCGGCTTGACGCCCCGTCCGACGTTTCAAACTCTAGCCGATCCCCGCTCCGAAAAGCGAATCCGGTCGCAATCCGATAAAACGAGCACGCCGAATAAGCACCGAGCCGCGACGCGAAAAGCGAAACGACCGGTACGGACCGGAGTGGTGTTTCAAGGGATTGGCTGCCCCGGGGCCGTCCGCGCTGATGCGTGTCCGGTGCTCCCTGCCAGGCAACTCGAAGAACATTAGACCTCTGGGGTGGCCGAGTCAAGCGCCGCAAGCGAATTTTCGGCGCCCTCCTCCGCCGGCAGCTGGAAGGCCAGGACGGCGACGTCGTCGTCGTGTTCCGAGGTCACGCCCATCGCCCGCAGCAGCCGGGCGCAGATCACCTCGGGAGCGCCGATCGCGCCGGTGAGGGTGCGGGCCAGCAGGTCGAGTCCCTGGTCGATGTCCTCGTCGCGGCGCTCGACCAGGCCGTCCGTATAGAGGACGCCGGTCGTGCCGGGGAGCAGGCGCAGGATGTGGGAGACGTGCAGGCCACCGCCGGTGCCGAGCGGGGGGCCGTTCTGCTCCTCGCTGCGCAGGATGGTTCCGTCGGGGCAGCGCAGCAGCATGGGGAGGTGGCCGGCCGAGGCGTAGGAGAGGGTGCGGCGCTGCGGATCCCAGACGGCATAGGTGCAGGTGGCGATCTGGTTGGCGTCGATCTCCATGGCGAGGCCGTCGAGCAGGCACATCACCTCGTGCGGGGGCAGGTCGAGGCGGGCGTAGGCGCGCACGGCGGTGCGCAGCTGGCCCATCACGGCGGCCGCTCGCAGGCCCCGGCCCATGACGTCGCCGATGACGAGTGCGGTGCGCCCGCCGGCGATGGCGATGACGTCGTACCAGTCCCCGCCGACCGCGGCCTCGGCGCCGCCCGGCTGGTAGGTGGCGGCGACCCGCAGGCCGGCGGGCTGGTCGAGCTTCTGCGGGAGCAGGCTGCGCTGGAGAGTGACGGCGGCCTCGCGCTGGCGGCGTTCGGCTTCGCGCAGCCGGGCGGCGGCGAGGACCTGGTCGGTGACCTCGGCGGCGAAGATCAGCACTCCGGCGGGCGGGCCCACGATGGGGGTGTCGCCGGTGTCGCCGGTGCCGAGCGGGACGCAGGAGACGTTGTAGTAGCGGTTGCCGGTGAGGCCGAGGATGCAGCGGGCCTTGACGCTGCGGGGGCGGCCGCCGCGGATGACCTGGTCCATCAGGGGCAGGACGCCCATGGTGCCGAGCTCGGGGAGGGCCTCACCCGCGGGCAGGCCGGTGGGGCGGTCGCCGAAGAGTTCGCGGTAGGCCCGGTTGGCGTAGCCGAGCTGGTGGAGCGGGCCGTAGGTGACCGCGACCGGGGCGGGGATCCGGTTGAGGACCTCGCGCAGGTTCTGGGGTTTGTGCGGGTCGAGGAGTTCGGCGGCGGTGGCGGCGCTGATCGGGTCGCGGGGGCCGGGCACGACGACGCCGTCGGTGGAGGGCGTGCCCTCGTCGGTGCCGGCCCCGTTGGGTGGGGCGGCACGCCAGGGGACTCCGGTGAGCCGGGCGCTCCAGCGCATGAGGTTCAAACGACGGCCGCTTCCTCGTTTTCCAGGCATATCATCACTTTTTGTGCGCACATCAGCACACGGGGTAATGACCAGTTCGGGCTGATCCTGTCAGGCGGAGGGCCGGTTCCGGAAGTCGCACGCCCGGCGTGGCCGTCGGATCGGCCGTCGACCCCGGGCGATGGGCGCGTTCATCGGGGAGCTTCCGGCCCGGCCCCGGACGGTCGGCCCGTGCCGGAATCGAAACCGCCCTCGAAGGCCGAACGCGGGTGCTCTATCGCCCCCAGTGAGACCACCTCGCGGGAGAACACCCCGCCCAGCGCCCAGTCCATCAACACCCGCACCCGGCGCTCCGCGCTCGGCAGCCGCCGCAGGTGCCGCGCCCGGTGCAGCCACCACGCCCGCCGTCCGGTGAGCCGACCGCCGCGCCGGGTGTGGGCGACGGCCCGGTGCAGGCCCAGCGAGGTCGAGCAGACGGCCGGGCCGGGCCGGTACGCGACCAGCCCCGGCGCGTGCGGTCCGCCGTCCAGGGCCAGCGCGATGTTGCGGGCCAGCAGCCCGGCCTGGGCGAAGGCGTGCTGGGCGTTGGGCGCGCAGGGGGCGCCGTCCGCGTTCGGATCGGGGACGGCGGCGCCGTCGCCCGCCGCCCAGACGCCGGGCAGGGCGCGTCCGTCCGGCCCGACGGCCTGCAGGGTGGCCAGGCAGCGGATGCGGCCGAGGGCGTCCAGTGGCAGATCGGTGTCGCGCAGCATCGGGGAAGGCCGGATGCCCGCCGTCCAGACCAGGGTGCGGGCGCCGAAGCGGCTGCCGTCGGAGAGCGCGGCGACCCCGCCGACGGCGGACTCCAGGGTGGTGCGCAGCCGGATGTCGACGCCGCGTTCGCGCAGCTGGCCGAGGGTGTGCTCGGCGAGTTCGGGCGACTCCTCGGCGAGGATCCGGTCGGTCGCCTCGACCAGCACCCAGCGCAGGTCCTCGGCGCGGACGTTGTGGTGGCCCCGTACGGCGGTGCGGGCCATGTCCTCCAGTTCGGCGAGCGCACCGACGCCCGCGTAGCCGGCGCCGACGAAGACGAAGGTGAGCGCGGACTGCCGCAGGGCGGGATCGCGGGTGGCGGAGGCGAGGTCGAGCTGTTCCAGCACGTGGTTGCGCAGGTGCACCGCGTCGCCGACGGTGGAGAAACCGAGCCCGTGCTCGGCCAGGCCGGGCACCGGGGCGGTCCGGGAGACCGATCCGGGGGCCACCACCAGGACGTCGTAAGGGAGTTTGAGCGGCATCGGGGTCTCGCCGGGGCCCGCGGCGTCGGCCAGGGCGCGGCGGGCGGCGTGTTCGATCCGGGTGATCCGGGCGGTGAGCACCCGGCAGTGCGGCAGGGCCCGGCGCAGCGGGACGACCACGTGCCGCGGGTCGATCGAGCCGGCCGCGACCTCGGCCAGCAGCGGGTGGTAGGTGGAGTAGGCGTGGGGTTCGACGACGGTGATCTCCACCTCACCGCGCCGCAACCGCTCCCGCAGGCCACGCTGGAGGTGGAGCGCGGTGGCCATCCCGGCGCAGCCGCCGCCGGCGATCAGGATCCTGATGGTGCACCTCCTGCCGATGTGACGTTTCGTCCCGGCCTCGCGGCCGGGAGGGTGTCCCCCCATCACGCCCCCCTATGAAGGACCGGCGGAGGTGGTCTTGTCCACAGTCCGTACGGGGCTGGTTGCGACGGAAGTGACGGCCGTGGCCAGTTGTGCTTGCTGGGCGACTTTCTGACGCACTTTCGGCCGCGAAGAGCCGTGAACTATGGTCGGATTGTGTGCCGGAGCGGCCATCGCCATGACAACCGGCGGCGACGCACCGTGGAGCGGCCACTACGGCCAGTTCCAGCGTTGGCGTGAGAACCCGACTGGGGGACCGTCATCCGGGGAAGGGTAGTTCCCGGACGAGGCCCCGGGCGGTGCCGACGCGCTGAGCCGGACGTCAAGGCGGTCCGGCGGCACGACCGTGGTCACCGGAACGGGACGGGCGGCACTAGCGATGGGTCATCTGGTCATTTCTGACGGGCTGAGCTGCACCGGGGGGTGCAGGGGCGGGCGACGACAGGGTCCGGTTTCGGACGCCTGCGGGGGAGAGTTGGGATGATGGAACAGAAGCAGGTGTTGGGGCGGGCGGGTGCACCGCACGCCGGACAGGGCATGGTGCCGGAGCAGCGCGGCCCGGTGGACCTGCCGCAGGGCGGGAAGGCGTACGCGGCCGTCCCGTACCGGGCGGAGCCCCCGCAGACCACCGCGCCGGTACCCGGGGCCCGGTTACGGGTGGACGCCCGGCGGAACCTCGAGAGCGTGCTGCGGGCCGCCCGGGAGGTGTTCGGCGAGTTCGGCTACGGCGCTCCGATGGAGGAGGTCGCGCGCCGGGCCGGGGTCGGGGTCGGCACGGTCTACCGGCGCTTCCCGAGCAAGGAGGTGCTGGTCCAGCGGATCGCCGCCGAGGAGGTGGCCTGGCTGACCGCGCAGGCGCGGGAGTCGCTGTACGGCGGCGACGGCGCCTGGGATGCGCTGGCCGGGTACCTGGCCCGGGCCGTGGGCACCGGGGCCGGGCGGCTGCTGCCGCCGGAGGCGTTCCGGTACGCGGAGGAGCTGGGCCGGGTGCCCGAGCAGCGGACGCCGGAACCGCCGGCGACCGTCCGCTTCGACCTGCGCGGCGAGGAGGCGCGGTCCGGGGCGGCGGCCGAGCCCTCGTCGGCGGACGCCGATCCGCGGCTGCTGCTGCAGCTGTTGGCCGCCCTGGTGGCGCGTGCGGGTGCGGCGGGCGAGTTGCGGCCGGGCGTCACGGTGTCGGACGTGGTGCTGGTGCTGACCGCGTCGGTGCCGGTGCACGCGGCGCGGCCCTCGGTCTCGGCGCCGACGGCCGCCGGTTTCACGGCGATTGGTCCGCAGACGGACGGTCAACCGGCCGCGGGGCCGTCGGACCGGCTGCTGCAGATCCTGCTGGACGGTCTGCGGGCGCGCTGAGTCGTCACCGGGCGCGCTGATCCGGCGGCGGCCCCCGGCCTTTGCGGTCGGGGTGCCGGACAGGGTGCTGGTCGTGGTGCCGCACAGGGTGCCCGACCGGCTGCGGGCGACGCGTCGGACAGGTACGGTCGACGCGCTGGACGGGCAAGGGAGTTGGGTGAGACACCGGCGCGCGCACAGGGCACGCGCGCCGGGGGCGGGCGTCGCACGACCCCTCGCCGCACGCTGGGCGAACACATCCGCGACGGCCCCTCGGAAGAGTGGGTACCGGCCGGTCCGGCTACCGCCCGTCCCTGCGCTATGCCATCCTTTGCCCGTGGTTGGAGCCAATGTCCCGATGCGCGCCCTTCGCGCGCCGTCGGCGCCGTACGCCGGGGAACCGTGCGCCTACGCACTCCCGCGCGCCCTGCCACACTACGGGGGCTGTCGTGGAATCTGGGGTCCGTTGTGAGCGCCGAGGAACAGAACGACTACGGGTACGGCCTCGACTTCGGGGGGCTCTCCGGTAGTACGGCCGAAGGGTCCGCCGCGGGCCCCGGCGGTACCGACGCCGCCCAAGTACCGGGCGCCACGGCCGGTTCGGGCGCCGGGCACGTCCCGGACCAGGGCGGATGGCCCAGCCGCGAGTCGCTGTCCGCCTCCGCCGCCGCGCTGCCGCCCGGTCGGGTGCCCGGCCAGGCCCCGGCGGGCCGGGGCGGCGTCGCCCCCGAGGCGTTCGTCGGCGACGGCCGCCCGGCCCGCCCGACCGTGCCCGCCCCCGCCGACCCGGTGGACGGCGAGCGCCCGCCCTCCGACGCCGAGTTGACCGCCCGGGTCCGGGCCGGCGACGACACCGCGTACGAGGAGATCTACCTCCGGCACGTCGACTCGGTGCGCCGCTACGCCCGCACCTGCTGCCGGGACAGCTTCACCGCCGAGGACCTCGCGGGTGAGGTCTTCGCCCGCACCCTCCAGGCGCTCAAGGCGGGCAAGGGACCGGAGTTCGCCGTCCGCGCCTACCTGCTGACCGCCGTGCGCAACGTCGCCGCCGCCTGGACCCGCAGCGAGCGGCGCGAACAACTCGTCGACGACTTCGGCGTGTTCGCCCAGAGCTCGGCCGCCGTGGTCGACTTCGACCTGGCCGACCCGGGCGCCGACGCCTGGGCCATGGCGATGGCCGATCAGCGGATGGTCATGCAGGCCTACGCCGAACTCCCCGAGGACGACCGGGTGGTGCTCTGGCACACCGAGGTCGAACGGGAGTCCCCGAAGACCGTCGCCGTGATGCTCGGCAAGACCGCCAACGCCACCGCCGTCCAGGCCCATCGGGCTCGCGACCGGCTGGCCGCCGGCTTCCTCCAGGCGCACGTCTCCGGCAGCCAGGAGAGCACCTGCGAGGTGTACGCCAACCGGCTCGGGGCGTACGCGCGCGGCTCACTGCGCAAGCGGGCCTCGGCGGAGGTCGGCCGGCACCTCAAGGAGTGCGACCGCTGCACGGCGGCCTGCCTCGAACTCACCGAGATCAACACCGGTCTACGCGCGCTGCTGCCCGGCGGTGTGCTGGTCTGGGTCGGGGTCGGCGGGTTCAGCGCCGCCGCGGCCGCCGTGGGCGGTGTCGCCGCGGTCGGCGGTGCGGCCGCGGCGGGAACGGCGGCGGCCGCGGCCGGGTCCTCGGGCACGGCGGCGGGGGCCGCGGGCGCTTCGGGTGCGGCCGGTGCCGCGGGTGCTTCCGGTGCTTCCGGTGCTTCCGGCGGGAGCGCGGCCGCTGCCGCGGCCGGCGAGGGCCTGGGCACCGCCGCCAAGGCCGGGATCGCCGCCGCCGTCGCGATGGCGGCCGCCGCGGTGGCCGCGTACGCGCTGACCGGCTCGCCCGAGCCGAAGCCCCCCGTGGCCGCTCCCCCGGCCACCTCCGCACCGGCCCCCTCCGCACCGGCCTCGCCCGCCCCGGTGGCGCCCGCGCCCGCTCCGCCCGCCCCGGCACCCAGCAGCGCGGCCCCCGCCCCGGCCCCGGTCCCGGAACAGCCCACGGCCAGTCCGAGTGCGAGCCCCAGTCCGAAGCCGAGCCCGAAGCAGACCCAGGCCCCGGTGGCCACCCAGGCCCCGCGGCACGAACCGACCCCCGGGCCGACCATCGAGGCACCGGTCGTCCCGACCCCGACCCTCCCGCCGCTGCCGACGCCGGAGGTGCCTGAGGTGCCTGAGGTGCCAGTCGTCCCGACGCCCACCATTCCGCCGGTGCCGGAGCCGACCATCGCCCCGCCGACCCCGCCCGCGCCCACCGACTTCTGGGGCGACTCCCTGCCCGTGGTCAAGCCCGGCAACCACCGGGTGCCGCCGGAGGGTCCGAGCATCCGGCAGAAGGGCAGCTACAGGTTCTGGCAGCGCGACGGCGGCTGGATCGGCGGCGAGTACCGCCCGCACGCGATCACGGTGCACGCGCCGGCCACCACGCTGATCGACCTCAACCGCAGCTGCACGTCCTTCGACGCGGTCGCCGGGGTCGACGACGCCACGCTCAGCCCCGGCGGGGTCGTCTTCACCGTCCAGGGCGGCGACGGCAGCACCCTGTGGCGCTCCCGGGCCCTCGGCGCCGGGGACGACGCAGTGCCGCTGCACGTGCCGCTGGCCGGGCAGAAGTCGATCCGGCTGGTGGTCACACCGGTGCACGGGATCTGGTCGGCGCTGAACATCGCGGACTGGGCGCAGGCCCGGTTCAGGTGCTCGTAGAGGTCCGGACATGGACCGAGGCCCGTCCCGGGGGCTGCTGACAGCTCCTGGAACGGGCCTCGGGCCTGCTCTGCTCTCGTGCTCTCGTGCCCTCGTGCTCTCGCGCTCTCCTGCTCTCCTGCTCAGATGGCGCAGGAGCCGTCCGCGCAGGCCTCCCCGGCCGGGGCGACCGGCACCGGGGCCGGGCGGCGCTCGCCGATCTCGGCGGCGACCTGCTCCAGCACCTTGCGGAAGGTCGCGGCCTCCTGGCCGCCCTGGACCGCCCACTTGCCCTCGAACACGAAGGTCGGCACGGCGCTGATGCCCAGCTCACGGGCCTCGGCCAGCTGGGCGCGGACCTCGGCGGTGCCCTCGTCGCCCGCCAGGTAGGCCGTCACCCGCTCGCGGTCCAGGCCCGCCGCCACGGCGACGTCGGCCAGCGCGGCGCGGTCGCCGACGTCCACGCCGTCGGTGAAGTGCGCTTTCAGCAGCGCCTCCTTGAGCCGGCCCTGCACCTTCGCGCCGTACTCGGCCTCGGCGAGGTGCAGCAGGCGGTGGCCCAGGAAGGTGTTGGCGTGCAGGGCGGCGTCGAAGTCGTACGTGATGCCCTCGGCGAGGCCCAGCTCGGCCACCCGCGCGTCCATCGCGACCGACTGCGGGCCGTAGCGCTCGGCCAGCCAGGCGCGGTGCGGGCTCGCCGTCGCGGGCGCGTCCGGGACCAGCTGGTACGGGCGGTAGACGACCTCGACGTCCTCCTTGCCGGGGAAGTCCGCCAGGGCCTGCTCGAAGCGGCGCTTACCGATGTAGCACCAGGGGCAGGCGATGTCGGACCAGATCTCGACCTTCATGTCGGGGGGCTCCAGGGGGCGTCTCGTGCGGATGTACGGGATGGATGAACGATGAACCATCTCGGTACATTCCCGACACAGCCCGACACCGCCCGACCGCCCGGCCCCCGCCGGGTCAGCCCTCCGCGGGCGCCGGCACCACCAGGACCGGGCAGGCCGCGTGGTGCACCGCCGCCGAGCTCACCGAACCCAGCAGCAGCCGGGCGAAGCCCCCGTTGCCCCGGGTGCCGAGCACCAGCGTGTGCTGCCGGGTCGACGCCTCCAGCAGCACCTCGATCACGTTGCCCAGCACCACGTGCAGCGACATCTCCCCCGCGTACGGCCGGACCCGTTGCCGCAGCACGGTCGCCACCGCCCGGCGCAGCCCGTCCGCCATGCTCTCGACCAGCGTCTCCACGCTCTCCTGCACCAGCTCCGCCATTCCCGGCGGGTAGCCGGCCGGCGCCGGGTTCACGACGGCCAGCACGTACAGCGGCAGCCCGAACAGCTCCGCCTCCGTCATCGCCCGGTCCAGCGCCCACAGCGACCCGTCCGACCCGTCACACGCGGCCAGCACCCCGGGCGGCCGCCCCGTCGGCGGCCGCCCGAGCACCGACAGCACCACGGGAACCTCCCGCCCCGGGCTCACACCGGCCACCGCACACTCTCCTCACCGCGGACTCACAGCCCCGCCATCATCACCCGCCCGGCGCCATCGCCCGGGCCAGCCGCGCCGGACGAGGGGACGGGGGTGGTGCAGGGCGGGGCCCGGCGGGCTGTCAGGGGGTGAGGGCCGGGGGGTGGGGGTGGGGGAGGCCGGTCCAGCAGGCGCCGTGGCGGCGGGCGCGGAGGCGGCGGAGCCAGAGTTCGGTGGAGACGAGGTCGGCGAGGCCGGCGAGGGCGGCCGGGGAGAGGGGGGTGGCGGGGTCGGCGGAGTGGGCGAGGCCGGCGCGGACCGCGGGGAGGTCGATGAGGCCGGCTTCGGCGAGGAGCGGGGCGTCGAAGAGCTCGGCGAGGCCGTCGGCGGCGAGGCGCAGGCCGGCCCGGGTGGGGGCGGTGCGGTCGGGGCGGGGGCCGCGGCCCCAGTCGGGGGGCAGGTCGGTGCGGCCGGCGCCGGTGAGGACGGCGTGCAGGAGGGCGTGCCGGGCGCCGGGTTGGAGGCGGACGTCGTCGGGGAGCAGCCGGGCGGCGCGGACCACCTGGTTGTCGAGGAAGGGTGCGTGCAGGCGCTGGCCGGGGCGTTCGGCGGCGTGTACCAGCGTGCGGTAGGAGCGCGCCTGCCGGTGGAGGGCGTGACGGGCGCGGTGCGCGCCGGGGTGCTCCTCGGGCGCCGGTTTGCGCGCCGCCAGCCGTAGCCGGAGGGCCACCGAGGAGAGCGCCTCGTCGGAGAGCCAGCGGGCGGCCGGGCCTGGGACGCACCAGGCGAGGTCGACGGCCGAGCGGTCGCCCGCCGTGCCGGCGCCGTCCGGGACGTGCCGGGCGGTCAGTTTGGCGGCCGCCTCGTCCAGCGCCTCGGCGTAGCGGACCCGGGAGAGCCGGTGGGCGGCCCGGACCACGGTGAGCGGGGTGCGCAGCGCGCCGGCCAGTACGCCCGCGGCGGCCCGGTCGGCGCCGGCCAGGGCGGCGACCGGGGGCAGGAGTTCGCGGGGCCGCCCGGCCCGGATGAGGTCGGCGAGCCGGGCCGGGTGGCCGTCCAGGACCTGGCGGGCGCCGTAGCCGGTGAGGTGGTCGGTGCCGCCGGCGTCGAAGCGGACCTCGGCGCGGGCGGCGGCCACGAGTTCGGGGCCGGGCTCGTCGGTGAGCGGGCCGGACTGCGGGTCGGCGCGCAGGACGGCGTAGGGGAGGGTGTCGGGGCCGGGGTCGAGCACGGTGTGCCGCAGCCGCGGGGTGTCGGGGGCGAGGGCGAGGGTGGTGGGCGGTTCGGTCTCGCCGAGCGTGACGGCGGCCAACTGCTCGGGGGCGGACGGCTCCTGGGCGGCCCCCCGGGCCCAGGAGCCCTTGACCGCGCCGCTCCTGGCCCCGGCAGCGCTCCTGGCGCCGACCGCGAGCGGCGCGGCCCCGACGGCCGTGGGCACCGGCGGCAGCGGTACGGCGGCGGCGAGCAGGGCGACGGTGGCGGAGGCGGTGCCGTACGAGAGGTCGACGCCGAGCCGGGCGCGCCCGGCAGGTCCCGTGGCCGGTGCGGCGGCCGGTGCGGTGGTGCGGACCCGGGAGCGGACGGATTCCAGCAGCGCGCGGGTGAGTTCGCGGATGGCGGGCGCCTCGTCGCGCGGCTGTTCGGCGCCGGGCGGCTCGTCGTAGGCGTCGAGGTACGGGCGGCCGCCGCGGATGGCGAGCACGTGGCCGGGCGGTACCCGCTGGACGCCCAGGTACGGGGTGCCGGTGCCGAGCGCCTCCGGGGACTCGGGGCAGGCGAGCCGGGCGGCGAGGTGGCCGGTGTCGAGGGCGGCGCCGACCAGGTCGGCGAGCGGGAGGGCGGCGGTGGCGTACGCGGTGCCGCCGGCCCAGGGGGTGTGGAAGACGGGTTGGGCGCCGGCGAGGTCGGTGAGCAGCAGGGTGGAGCGGGTGCCGGTGCGCAGTACGACGGTGTAGCTGCCGGGCCAGGCGGTCAGGTGGCGGACGGCGCCGCCGCGGGCGGCGGCGAGGCCGGCGGCGAGTTCGGCGTCGGTGGCTCCGCAGTGGCCGAGGACGGCGAGCCGGGTGGTGGCGGGGGTGTCCTCGACCGGGTCGGGGGTGGTCGGGCCGGTGCTGACGGCCGCGGGGGCGCCGGGTCGGAGGGTGACCAGGCGGATCTCCTCGGGTCGCCAGTCGCCCACGGCCCAGAGCGGGTTGGGGCCGGTCCACAGGGGGCGCGCGGCGATCGGCGTGACCGTGGCGAGGGCCTCGTGCGCCGGCGTTCCCGCCCGGGGCGCGCCCGTGCTCCAGCCCGTCAGCCACCGCATCGCGCCTCCACCGGACGAGGACCTGCACTCGCGCGGCGCGTCCGGCGCCGGGCGGGCGGCCGGGTGGGGTGCCGGGGCGGCCCGCACGCGCGTCCGGGCGTGCCCTCGTTCCGGCGCGCCGTCAGGAGACATCGTGCCACCACCGGACGCTGCCGGGGCCGGTGTCGTCGGTTCCGGTTCTGTTTCGCCGGCGCTGTGGCAGCCCCCGGGCGGGACTTCGGCGGGGACGGATGCGGGCGGGCCGGGCCTCCCCCTCCTTGGCCCGGACCGCCCGGACGGCGCCCTTGACATGGGCATCGCGAGATGGCCGAAAGGCGTCGCCCCGCCCGGGAGGGCATCCGCATGCCCTCCCGGACTTCACCGCCGCCCGCGGGGATTGAGGCGGCGGCATCCCCCGGCCCGCCGGGTCCTCGACGGCGGGCCGACCCACGACCACCAGCGAATCGCCGAGCAGCCGGTCGGGCCAGGGGGCACGGCCGGGCGCACGTGAACACGGGACCGGAGCACGACGCTCCGGCGCGCGGCGCGGCCGAACCGCTCCGAGAGGTCCGGACCAACGGCCGCCACGGCCCGGCACGGCAGCGCCGGGTGCGCGATCCCGCCATCCGGAATGCGGCCTCTTAACCGTCGGAACGCGTCCGACTACTCTAGGTACAGCAGCTACGGCCCGGTGCCGCCCGGGCCCCGCGCACAAGGCCGCAGGAGGTGCCGCCGCCACCATGACCGTCAGCCCACGAGGACCGAACGAACGGCTCGGCACGCTCCTGACCCTCGCCCAGATCAGCAACGCCGGCCTGGCCCGCCGGGTCAACGACCTGGGCGCCCAGCGCGGATTGACGCTGCGCTACGACAAGACCTCGGTGGCCCGCTGGGTCAGCAAGGGCATGGTGCCGCAGGGGCCCGTCCCGCACCTGATCGCCACCGCGATCGGCGGCAAGCTCGGCCGGCCCGTCCCGCTGGAGGAGATCGGCCTGGGCGACACCGACCCGGCGCCCGAACTCGGCCTGGCCTTCCCGCGCGACGTCGCCGATGCCGTGCGCTCCGCCACCGACCTGTTCCGGGTCGACCTCGACCTGCGCCGCGGCCCCGGCGGCGGACGCTGGAGCGACAGCCTGGCCGGGACCTTCTCGGTCGCCGCGTACGCAACGCCCGTCTCCCGCTGGCTGATCAACCCGGCGGACGGCTCGGTGGCCCGCGAGGTGCCGCGCTCCCCCAGCGAGAACTCCTCGTACCGGGTCGGCCACTCGGACGCCGTCAAGCTCCGCGAGGCCGCCCAGGAGGCCCGCCGCTGGGACTCCAAGTACGGCGGCGGGGACTGGCGTTCGTCGATGGTGCCGGAGTGCCTGCGGGTGGAGGCGGCGCCGCTGCTGCTGGCCTCGTACAGCGACGCGGTCGGCCGGGCGCTGTTCGGCGCGACCGCCGAACTGACCAGGCTGGCCGGGTGGATGGCCTTCGACACCGGACAGCACGAGGCCGCCCAGCGCTACTACATCCAGGCCTTGCGGCTCGCCCGGGCCGCCGCCGACGTGCCGCTCGGCGGGTACGTGCTCGCCTCGATGAGCCTGCAGGCCGGCTACCGGGGCTTCGCCGAGGAGGCCGTCGACCTCGCCCAGGCCGCACTGGAGCGCAACCGGAGCCTGGCCACCGCCCGGACCATGAGCTTCTTCCACCTGGTGGAGGCACGCGCCCAGGCCAAGGCGCGCAACGCGGCGGCTTGCGCGACGGCGCTCGGTGCGGCGGAGAGCGCACTCGAACGAGCACGCGCCGGGGATCCCGACCCGGCGTGGATCGACTTCTACGCCTACGACCGGCTGGCCGCCGACGCCGCCGAGTGCTTCCGCGACCTCGGAGTGCCCTCCAAGGTCCGCCAGTTCACCCGCGAGGCACTGGCCAAGCCCACCGAGGGCTACGTCCGCTCGCACGGCCTGCGACTGGTGGTCTCGGCGATGGCCGAGGCCGAAGCGGGCAACCTGGACGCCGCGGTCGCCGCCGGCGAGCGCGCCGTCGAGGTGGCCGGCCGGATCTCCTCGCAGCGCAGCCGGGAGTACGTGGTGGAGATGCTGCGGCGGCTGGAACCCTTCCAGGGTGAACGCCGGGTACGGGAGTTGACCGAACGGGCGCGGGCGGTGATCGTCGCCCCGGCGTGATGCGCGGGAGCCGCGGGAGCCGACGGAGAATCACCTGACGATAAATGAGGTGCACCGGCGGGAGGGGCCTGACTAAGGTCTCTCTCGTCCAGGTGCGCAGGCAGAGGTTACTTCCACTCTTAATGGGCAGGTCGCGGGTTCGAGTCCCGCCGCCGGTACTTCCATGCCGGTGTAGCTCAGTAGGTAGAGCAGCTTCGTCACCTCAGCCGTCCTTGAACTCTGGACACCTAAACGTGAATAGAATTCCGCACCTCCCGGTGCGACGGCAGCGGTTACTTCTGGTAGACGCCGGATTTCCGGCGTAGCGGTTCAAGTCCGCGAAACACCGCGGCCACCTTTGATCTCGGGAGGCAGTTGCGCTTCGGAATGCCCGGTGCGCAGGCGGGGGTTACTTCGGATCTTGCGGTTCCGGGTTCAAGTCCCGGGCGTGCCGTGCGCGAGCACGGCCGCTAGCTCAATTCGGAAGAGCACAAGGCATATACCTCCGCCGAGGCCGGTCGTTGGACAACGACCGGCATGATCTCGGGCACTCCTCAGCGCGGCATGCCTCCCTCCCGTTGACGACCAAGCACGCCGAGGGGGGCTGCAGCATGTCCAGGTTCAACATCCGCAAGGCCAAGGCGAGTCCGAGTTCGCCGGTGACCACCACCGGGCGGCGCGGCCTCACCCACGAGGGCGGCACCGGTTACGTCCGGGACCGCAAGTCCGAGCTGTTCCTGCTGGCCGTGGCCAACCTGGTCGGCCAGGACACCTTCTACGAGCGCGGCGGTGACCGCGACGACCGCTACACCGCGCTGGTGCGCGAACTCGCCGTCGCCGAGCCGGAGTGGACCCTCGGGCTGCTGCGCTGGCTGCGGTCCGGGGCGCAGATGCGCACCGCCGCACTGGTCGGCGCCGCCGAGTTCACCCGCGCCCGGCTGGACGCCCGTGCCCACGGGTACTCCCGGCAGGCCGTCGACGCGGTGCTGCGGCGCGCCGACGAGCCCGGCGAGCTGCTCGCGTACTGGACCTCGCGCTACGGCCGGGCGCTGCCCAAGCCGCTCAAGCGCGGCGTCGCGGACGCGGTGCGGCGGCTGTACGACGCCCGTTCGCTGCTCAAGTACGACACCGCGAGCAAGGGCTACCGCTTCGGCGACGTCCTGGAGTTGACCCACCCCACGCCGGACCCGGACAAGCCCTGGCAGGGCCCGCTGTTCGCGTACGCGCTGGACCGCCGGCACCGGCCGGAGGAGGCCGTCCCGCCCGCCGCCGACCGGATGCTGACCGCCAACCGCGAGCTGCTCGCGCTGCCGGTCGAGCAGCGCCGGGCGGCCGTCACCGCCGAGGGCGGCGCGAAGCGGCTCGCCGCCGCCGGGCTGACCTGGGAGGCGCTGGCGGGCTGGCTGCAGGGGCCGCTGGACGCGGCCGCCTGGGAGGCGGTCATCCCCTCGATGGGCCCGATGGCGCTGGTCCGGAACCTGCGCAACTTCGACCAGGCCCGGGTGTCGGACGAGGTCGCGGCCGAGGTGGCCGGGCGGATCTCCGACCAGGGCGAGGTACGGCGCTCGCGCCAGTTCCCGTTCCGCTACCTGGCCGCCTACCGGCACGCGCCCTCGCTGCGGTGGGGGCACGCGCTGGAGACGGCGCTCGGCCACTCGCTCGCCAACGTGCCCGAACTGCCCGGCCGGACGCTGATCCTGGTCGACCGCTCCGGCTCGATGTTCGACCGGCCGAGCGCGCAGACCCAGCTCAACCGGGCGGACTCGGCGGCGATCTTCGGCACCGCGCTGAAGGTCCGGGCGGCCGAGGCGGACCTGGTCGAGTTCGGCAGCAGCAGCCGGGCGATCAAGGTCGGCCGCGGGGAGGCGGTGCTGCGGGTGCTGGAGCGGTTCTCCAACCTCGGCGGCACCAACACCGCCGAAGCCGTCCGCACCCACTACCGGCGCCACGACCGGGTGGTGATCGTCACCGACGAACAGACCGGCTTCGGCTACCGGGGCAGCGACCCGCTCGCCGCCGTCCCGGCCCGCGTGCCCGTCTACACCTGGAACCTGGCCGGCTACGCCCTGGGCCACGGCCCCAGCGGCGACGCCAACCGGCACACCTTCGGCGGCCTCAGTGACGCGGCCTTCCGGCTGATCCCCCTCCTGGAGGCGGGGTCCGATGCCGGCTGGCCCTGGGAGGCGTAGCGGCGAAGGCCGGCGGTGCACGGGGTCGGGGCCCGGCGCACCGCGACCCGGCCGGACGGGGGGCGGCGGTGGCGCGCGGAGTCGGGGGACTCGGCGAGCGATCGCCACGGCCGGACGGGGGGTGATGGCGGTGCGGAGTCGGGGGACTCGGCGCCACCACGAACGGCCGGTCCGGGGGGACCGGCCGAAGCCCCGGGGCGGAGCCACCAGGGGGGAGGCTCCGCCCCGCGCCCGAGGTGGGCGGCAGAACACTGCCGCCCACCTCGGCATGCCACCTGCCGGACGACGGCGGGCAGCTCCCGAATCCGGCGCACCGAGCGTCGAACGGGCGGAGGGTCGCGCAGCCGCGCAGCGGAGCCTTGACGGGCCGACCGGTGCGCGCGGAAAGCGGCAGCACCCGCCGCCCGTCGCGGAACACCCGTCACAGCAGCACCGGCAGCCGAACCCCGCCACAGCATCGGCACCGCAGCCCGGGCAGCAACCGGGAAACGGACCCCGGCAACCCCGACCCGTGGCAGCATCGGCACCGCAGGCCCGACGCCGGACCGCGCCGGGCCGGCACCAGGTGCCGGGCGGCGGACGAGGAGCACAGGGTGGCGGACGAGTTCGATGTCGTGGTGGTCGGCGGCGGGATCGTCGGGCTGGCCACGGCCTACGCCCTGACCAAGGCAGCAGCAGGGCTGCGAGTGGCGGTGCTGGAGAAGGAGAGCGGCTTCGCGGCGCACCAGACCGGGCGCAACAGCGGCGTGATCCACAGCGGCGTGTACTACCGCCCCGGCTCCTACAAGGCCCGTTTCGCCGTCGCGGGCGCCGCCGAGCTGGTCGAGTTCTGCCGTGAGCACGGCATCCCGCACGAGGTCACCGGCAAGCTGATCGTGGCGACCGACGACGCCGAGCTGCCCCGGCTGGCGGGGCTGGCCGAGCGGGGGCGGACGAACGGGATCCCGGTGACCGAGCTGGACCGGGCCGGGATCGCCCGGTACGAGCCGGAGGTCGCCGGGCGGGCCGGGCTGCACGTGGGCACGACCGGCATCTGCGACTTCCCGGCCGTCGCGACGGCGTACGCCCGGCTGGCCCGGGAGGCGGGTGCCGAGCTGCGGCCCGGTACCGAGGTGCGGACGCTCGCCCGGCGCCGGGACTGGGTGACGGTCGGGACCGCCGGCGGGGAGCTGCGCTGCCGGGTGCTGGTGAACTGCGCCGGTCTGCACAGCGACCGGATCGCCCGGCTGACCGGGGACGACCCGGGGATGCGGATCGTGCCGTTCCGCGGCGAGTACTACGAACTGGTCGAGCAGCGCCGGGAGTTGGTGCGCGGTCTGGTCTACCCGGTGCCCGATCCGGCCTTCCCGTTCCTCGGGGTGCACCTGACCCGGGGCATCCACGGGGACGTCCACGTCGGCCCGAACGCGGTGCCAGCCCTGGCCCGCGAGGGGTATGACCGGCGCACCGTCCGCCCGCGCGACCTGGCCGAGACCCTGGCCTTCCCCGGCACCTGGCGGATCCTCCGGCGGCACTGGCGGTACGAGGTGGGCGAGTTGCACCGTTCGCTGTCCAAGCGGGCGTTCACGGCCGCCGTCCGGCGACTGCTGCCCGCCGTGACCGCCACGGACCTGGTGCCGGCCGCCGCCGGGGTGCGGGCGCAGGCGGTGGCCCGGGACGGCTCACTGCTGGACGACTTCGCCTTCGCGGGCTTCGACCCCGAGGACCCGCGCTCCCCGCGCCGTGCGGTGCACGTGCTGAACGCTCCGTCCCCCGCCGCCACGGCCTCGCTGCCGATCGGCCGCGAGGTGGCCCGCCGGGCCCTGGCCGCCCTGGAGGCCGGCGGATGAGCGAGCGGAGCGAGCGAATCATCAAGGGGTGCGCGTGGGCGAATGCCCCCGCCGAGCGAAGCGAGGTGGGCGGATGAGCGAGCGGAGCGAGCGAATCATCAAGGGGTGCGCGTGGGCGAATGCCCCCGCCGAGCGAAGCGAGGTGGGCGGATGAGCCCCGTCACACACCCCGGCGGGTGCCCCGCGCGGCCCCGTAGACTCGGGTGATTGTGACTGCCACCGCCCCGATCCCCCAGCAATCGCCGTCCGCCCGGCTGTCCGCGGCGCCGGCCGCCTACCCCGCGCCGATGTACCCGCACAAGGCCACCGAGGAACAGCACCGGGAGCGGCGCATCCGCAGCTTCCAGCCGCGCCGGGGCCGGATGACCAACGCCCAGGCGGGCGCCCTGGACCGGAGCTGGGAGAAATACGGCGTCCCGATCGACGGCACCCCGCTCGATCTGGGAGAGCTGTTCGGCGGCCTGCCGGTCACCCTGGAGATCGGCTTCGGCATGGGCGAGACCACCGCCGCGATGGCCGCCGCCGACCCGTCGATGGGCATCCTCGCCGCGGACGTGCACACCCCCGGCCACGGCAACCTGCTCGGCATGCTGGAGCGGGACGGTTCGCAGAACGTCCGGCTGGCCGCCGGTGACGCCGTCATCCTGCTGCGCGACATGCTGCCGGACGCCTCGCTGGCGGGCCTTCGGGTCTACTTCGCCGATCCGTGGCCGAAGCCCAAGCACCACAAGCGCCGGCTGGTCCAGGCGTCCTTCCTCGACCTGGTGCTGCCCCGGCTCGCCCCGGGCGCCCTGGTGCACTGCGCGACCGACTGGGAGCCGTACGCGGAGCAGATGCTGGAGGTGCTGTCCGCCTCCCCGGAGCTGGAGAACCTGCACCCCGAGGGTGACGGGACCGGCTGGCTGGAGCCCGCGGACCACCCGGACGGCAGCATCCCCGGCTACGCGCCCAGGCCGGGCTGGCGGCCGGTCACCAAGTTCGAGCGGGCCGGGATCGCCAAGGGCCACGTGGTGCACGACCTGCTGTTCCGCCGCCGCTGACCCGTCAGCAGCCGTTCGAACGGGCCCCGGCGGGCTGACCGGCCGGTCGGGCCCCGGACGAACCGTTCGTCTCGAGTCCTCCCGACGGGCCGTCGCCGTGGCCTACCCTGTGCCGCATGGGCAGCCCGTCCGGCGGCGGCCCGGGCGTCTGGCTGGGGCGGGCGACCGTCCGCACCGCCGCCGACGCACCGGGGACGGCCCCGCGCACCGGTGACACCCGGACCATCCCGGGACCCCGCAGGCGCCGGGCCCACCGGCTGCTGCCCCGGCCCGGCGTCGCGTCACCGCCGGCCGCGGCCGCCTCGGCATCCGGTCCGGACGGACCACCGGAGGCGCCCCCGGGCCGCAGCCGCTCGATGGCGCTCTCCTCGGTCACCCCGACCGCCGTGCTGATCCTGATCGGCTGCGGGGTGCTGATCCTGCACCTGGTCCAGCGGCAGACCGGCACGGTCGGGCTGCTGGTGGGCCTGGGCCTGGCGATGGTGCCGTTGCCCTTCGTGCTGGGCGGCCTGGCCTGGCTCAACCTGACCGCCCGGGTGCCGCTGCGGCACACCGTGTTCTGCCTCGGCTGGGGCGCCTGCGCCGCCACCACGGTCGCGATCCTCGCCAACAACTGGACCGCCGACTACCTGACCGCCCACCGGGGCGCGCTCGGCGGACTGCTCGGCGCCGGGATCGCCACCCCGGTCATCGAGGAGAGCGCCAAGGCCACCGCCCTCCTGGTGCTGCTCCTGCCGCTCGGCCAGCGGCTGCGCTGCCACGGCCGCCGCTCCGGGCGCCCCTGCGCGCCGCTGCTGCAGCGGTCGCCCGCGCCCCGGCGCACCGGCCCGCACCGGCACCGCCCGGCCGGACCGCACGCCCAGGGCCGGCTGCGGCTGCGCCCGTACCTGCGGCCGCTGCCGTACCTGTGCCCGGCCCCGCCCTCCCCGGGCACGCCGCACCGCCGCTCCCGGCCGCGCACCCTGGCCGCCGGGGTGGTGCTCGGCGGGATGACGGCCTGCGGCTTCGCCTTCACCGAGAACGCCCTCTACCTGGGCCGGGCGTTCACCACCGACCAGCGCAACCGGCTGGACAGCATCGGGCTGGGCGACCCGCCCAGCCTGCGCGACTTCGACAGCACCGTGCAGACCTTCGTGCTGCGCGCCCTGCTCTCCCCCTTCGCCCACCCGCTGTTCACCGCACTCACCGGGATCGGTCTGGCCGTCACCCTGACCACCGGGCGGCGCTGGCTGGCCCGGCTGGCCGCCCCGACCGGGCTGCTGACGGCGATGGTGCTGCACGGCACCTGGAACGCCGCCGCCGACCTGGGGACGGACGGGTTCCTGGTGGTGTACGGGGTGCTGATGGTGCCCTGCTTCGTGGCGCTGGTCTGCTTCGCGCTCTGGGCCAGATCCCGCGCCGCCCGGCACGCCTGGCGACGCGGACGGCGGCCCGCAAGGGGGTAGCGGCAGCCTGCCCGAAGAACCGATTTCCCATCTCGGCGACTTCCACGTATTGTTGTGTTCACCGACGCGGGGTGGAGCAGCTCGGTAGCTCGCTGGGCTCATAACCCAGAGGTCGCAGGTTCAAATCCTGTCCCCGCTACTCAGTAGCCGAAGGGCCCGGAGGATTCTTCCTCCGGGCCCTTCGCGTTTCCCGAGGACGGACAGAGCACGGTCCCGCCACGAAGCGGTAACGGGAGCGGAATCCAAGATCTCCTGTCATACGGCTCCCCCATACTGAGGAAAAAATTCATCCAAGTGGGGGACGGCGGGGGGCCGTGCCCTGGATAAGGAACGACCTCGATGCCGTCGAAGCGACTGGCCAGTACCGCCGCGATCTGCCTCCTCCTGGGGGCCGGTACGGCCGCCTGCGGTGACAACAAGGACTCGGACAAGGCCGCCGCGCCCGCGACCAGCGCCGCCGCTGCCGCGACTCCGACCGCCACGCCGACCCCGACCCCGACCGTGGCGAAGCTCGACACCGACAAGCTGAGCGCGCAGGAGATCGAGAAGCAGGCCAAGGACGCCCTGGCCTCGGCCACCTCGCTCAGGATCTCCGGCAAGATGACGTCCGACGAAGGCGTCATGACCATCGACATGGTGATGGACAGCAAGGGCCAGTGCCAGGGCACCATGGCCCTGCCCGGCATGGGCTCCTTCGAGATGATCAGCGACGGCAAGGCGTACTTCATGAAGCCGGACGTGCAGTTCTGGAAGACCTTCGGCGGGTCGAATCCCAAGGTGCTCGCCCAGCTCAAGGACCGCTACCTGACCGGCTTCCAGAACGACCCCAAGATGAAGGACATGACCGACTTCTGCAAGCTCACCGACGCGAGCAGCCAGATGCTGGACGACGGGTCGAGCACCCCCAGCAAGGGCAGCGCCGGCACCGTCAACGGGGTCAAGACCTTCAGCCTCAAGGAGAAGGACGACCAGGGCGAGGAGTCGGTCCTGCACATCGCCACCGAGGGCACGTTCTACCCGGTGCGGCTGGAGAAGACCACCGGCAAGGACCAGGGCCAGATCGACTTCACCGACTTCGACAAGCCGGTGACCATCCAGACCCCGTCGGCCGACAACGTGATCGACTACACCAAGTTCCAGGACACGGTGAAGAGCGCCTGACCGGCGCCCGCGAAAAATCCGTTGCCCTCCTCAGAGGAGGCTGCCTACAGTGGCAGCACACTGAAGGGAGGTGATCCTGAATTGAGTAACATCAGGATGCGTGAGGTGGCTGCTCGCTAGAGCCGCCCCTGCCTGCGCAGGGTGAGGCCCCAGGCCTCCGGCAGGCGAAATCCACAGCAGTCACCCGGTCCGCGGGCTCACCGGTACATCCCCGGTGCCTCGGGCGCCAGGCCAGTGCACGGGCCGGCGCCGAGGAGCAGCCCGCGGGCCGTCTGCGTTTCCGCGGCCGTTGCCGAAGCTGCTTCCAGCCGCCGGACCCGTCGTAGCGGCGGCGCCCCCGGTGCGTTCCCGTGGCGGGGCCGCGGCGCTAGAGTCGGCGCGGCCCCGCCACGGGACGACGGGGCGCAGCGGAGCGGACACAGGGGGTGGGCGATGGCGGTGGCACGGCGACGGGTCGGCACGTCGGCGCTGCGGACGGCGCAGTGGACGGCGGCCGCGGTGCTGGGCGGTACGGGCCTGCTCGGGCTGCTGCTGTTCGCGCTCGGCCGAGCGCAGGCCTGGCAGGCGCTCGGCGGCGGCCTGGTGGTGGCCGGCGCCTCGACGGTACTCGGCGGCGCGCTGGGCTTCCTGTTCGGGGTGCCCCGGGTGAGGAGCGACTCGGGTGAGCCGCAGGGCTCGTACGCGCCGAACACCAATCTGGAGCAGGTCTCCGACTGGCTGACCAAGGTGCTGCTGGGCGTCGGCTTGACCCAGCTCGGCTCGCTCGGCGAGCGGCTGCACCAGCTCGGTACGGCGCTGGCACCCGTACTCGGCGGCGAGGACGCCGCGGTGCCGTTCGCGGCCGCGCTGGTGCTGTACTTCCTGGTCCTCGGCTTCCTGGCCGGCTGGCTGGTGACCAGGCTGGCACTGCCGCGGGTGCTGACCGAGACGGACGAGGCGCTGGACCTCTTCCTGGCCGGTCAGGACCGCGACCGGCGGGGCGACAAGGTGGGCGCCGATGACCTGCGGGTGCGCGCGATGCAGCAGCTCGGGCTGCTCGGCGGCAGCGCCGGGCAACCCGCCGCGCTGGCCGCGCAGTTGCCGCCCGCCATGGGTTCCCCGGCCGGGCCGGACGGCGTGGTGGCAGAGGTCCGCTCGACCGCGAAGCGCTCGGCGCTGACCGCCGACCAGGTGCGGGACCTCTTCGCGGACGGCACCGAGGGTCGCCGGATCCAGGCGCTCGCGCTGATGCAGGGCGACCCCTCGCTGGCGGACCTGTCGAGCGTGCTGGACGCGATCGAGCACCCGCACTCCGATTTCGAGCAGTACCACGCGCTACTGGCCGCCCGGGGCCTGCTCTCCCGACTGCCCGGCGCCGAGGCGCAGCGGCTGCGGGACGCGGTGGCGGCGCAGCTGGTCGACCCGCAGGGCATTCCGTACGGGTCGGACCGCAGCTGGCTGGCGGAGAAGATCCTCTCCCGGCTGCCGGCGGCGGCCTTCGTCCCGGCGCAGCCGTCGGCCGCTGCCGGGAGCGGTGAGCCTGCGAGTTCTGCGCAGGGCGCCGGGCAGTCGAATCCGGACAGGCCCTAAACGGTGAAGCGCAGTTCGGGCTGTTCCCAGGGGGTCTTGGGCTGCGGCGGGCGGGTGCCGGTGCGCTCGGCGCCGACCTGCAGGTAGAAGCCCTCGGCGGGCGGGTGCGAGACGACCTTGACCGCCGCGATCCCGGCGGCCCGGGCTCGGTCGAGCATGTCGGTGATCAACGCCCGTCCGATGCCCAGCCCTTGGGCCTCGTCGGCGACGAACATCAGGTCCAGTTCGGCCGGTTCGTGGATCAGCGCGTAGAAGCCGAGCAGTCGGTCGTCGGTGCGGTCCACGGCCATCCGGACTTCGTGGCGTTCGACGTAGTCGGGCTCCACGGCGTAGCCGTCGATCATGGCGGAGTACGCCCCGCGGTAGGCGCTGGAGGCCTGGATCAGTGCGGTGAGCCGGTCGGCGTCGGCCGGTCGGGCGGACCGGATCGTGGTCTCACTCATGGGGCTGAGTCTAGGGGCAGACCGGCCCAGTGACCATTACAGCGGGCTCGGCGACGGCGACCGGCGGGAGCGGCGGCCGGCGGGAGCGGTGGTCGGCGGCCCGCAGCACCAGGACCCTTCGGGCGCGGCCGTCCCCGTGCGGCACCCGGCGGACCTCGCTGGCTATCCGGCGCTCGCCCAGCGCGTACCGCAGCCGGTCGAGGTGTCCGCAGCGGCGGCCGCGGCCGTCGTTCAGCGGCTGGACCCGCACCTCCCCGTCCGCGGCCGTCACCCGGACCAGCTCGGCCAGGGCGGCCAACTGGTGTTCCGGGCCGAACAGTTCGGGGTAGGCGAAGAGCAGGTAGCCGCTCAGGGTGAGGGCGAAGGCGCCGTCCGCGAAGGGCAGTCGGGGCAGCGCGGCGGCCACGTAACGCTGCGGGTGGGCGGCGGCGTCCTCCGTGAACAGCCGGCGGGCGCGGTCCCAGCTGCGCAGGTAGCGCTCCGGGCGGTTCGGGCGGGACGGGCGCGGCGAGGGGTACAGCTCGGGGCGGGCGGCCATCGCGACGGCCATCGCCGCCCGGGCGGCCAGCGCCCGGGCGGCGACCTCGGGCAGCGGCAGCGCGTACGCCGGGTCGGCGGCGATCACCCGGCAGCCCAGCTCGCGGGCCTCGGCGGCCAGGCCCGCCGCGCCGCCCGGGCAGTCCAGCAGCGGGCCGGGCAGGGCGGCGAGCCGGGCGCGGGTGAGGCCGAACAGTGCGCAGTACTCGTCCAGCGGGCGGGAGGTGACCAGGACGTCCGGCTCCGGGGCGGGGTCCTGGGCCGGGGCGGTGATCACCTGGTCATCCGAACACGGGGCCGCCCCGCCCGCATTCGAAGCGCGTCCGGATGCGGGCGGGGCGGGGTACGACGGGCGGGCGGTACCGGGGCTCAGCGGCCGAGCAGCCCCTGGGCGGCGGCCCGGTTGACGCTGGTCAGGCCGCGGACCAGCCGCGCGGTGAGGAAGATCAGCAGCACTCCGATCGCCGAGAACGCGGCGATCTGCCAGGTGCCCTCGACGTAGTAGGCGTGCCGGACGTGGTGGCTGTCGGTGTAGTCGAACAGCTGGTAGCCGTGCCACGAGGTGTAGTGCGGGAAGACCCAGTGGTAGAGCGGGTAGAGCGCCATCGCCCAGCCGAGCACCAGGAACGTCAGGGTCATCGAGAAGCTGAACACCGCCCAGGGGAACATCACCAGCTGGTACAGCGCGGCCTTCCAGCCCGGCCCGTCGGCCAGCCGCGCGGTGATCGCGCCCCAGTTGCCCGGGCGCACCTGGCGCACCGGCGCCGGGCCGGGCACGTCCAGGGCGAGCATCCCGCGCACCCGGGCCCGCTCCGCCCGGCCCAGGCCGCGGGCGGCGCTGGTCAGACCGGCCAGCACCGGCAGGCCGAGGACGGTGACGAAGGTGCCCAGGCCGAGGGAGAACAGGGTGACCGAGACGGTGAAGCCGACGATCGCCACCGGCAGGCCGGTGAGCGCGTAGCCGACCTCGCGGTAGTACTGCCCGGAGAACGGCGCCCGCCAGAAGCCCGGCGGCTGCTCGGTGCGGCGGGCCCGGGCCGGGCGGGTGCCGTCGCCGTGACCGTCCGGGCCGTCCCACTCCTGACCCAGCGTGCTGTTGCTCATCTCCCGGCCCCCGGCCCCTCGTTCTCGCGGTCTCCCGTACTGACGGACTTCAGTCTGGCCGGAACGCGGCCGGGAGGACATCCGGGGGACCGGCGGATCAGGGGTGGGGTTAACCCCCCTGCGGCGGGGCGAGCGGGCCGGTCCACTCGTCGGAAAGCAGCGAGTACTGGTACGAGTCGGACCAGACGCCGCCCTTGTACAGGTCGTGCCGGACCCGCCCCTCCAGCTGGAAGCCGAGCTTGGTGAGCACCTTGACCGAGGCCGTGTTGTCCACGTCGACCCGGGCGACCAGCCGGTGCAAACCGAGCGGGCCGAAGGAGAGTTCGCAGAGCAGCCCGGCGATCTCGCCCGCGTAGCCGCGGCCCCACACCGCGCGGCTCAGCACGTAACCGAGGTAGGCGGAGCGGTACTTGCCGAGGGTGAGGCTGGCGTGCGCGATCGGCAGCGCGTCCTCCGGGTCCTCGGCGTCCTCGCGCCGGACGACGGCGAGCCGGTAGGTGTCCCGCTCCTCGGCCATCGCCTCCTCCAGGTAGAGCTCGATCTGGTCAGCGCAGGTCTCACGGTCACGCGGTTCGAAGGGGAGGTAGCGGGTCACCTCCAGGTCGCTGTACAGCGCGTGCAACGCGTCCAGTTCCGCCGGGGTGTGGTGGTACTCGCGGATGGCGAGCCTGGGGCCGGTGAGGCGTACGGGGACCATGGCTGCCGACCCTATCCCCGTCCGACGGCTACCGTTCGGAATATGAACGACGAAGACCTGCGGCTCGCCCCGCGCACCAGGGCCGCCGACCTGCTCGCCTGGGCGGCAGCCGGGCAGGACCGCGCGCCGGTGGCCGAGGCGCCGCTGCACGCGGTGCTGGCTCTGCTGGAGCTGGGCGAGGGCAGGATGCACGACGGCTGGCCCGAACTGACCTCCGACGCGGTGGAGCACCTGCTGTACGAACGGCTCCACCTCTACGTCCAACCCGCGCCGGAGGAGGACCCGCTCGCGTACGGCGACGCCGTACGGCTGCTGGTCGACCACCAGCGGGCGGCGAAGCGGCTCAACGCCAAGCGCCAGGAGCGGCTGCACGCCGAGGCCGAGTGGCAGGGCGAGGTCGCGGCCGGGCTGCTGCGCCGCGCCGACCTGGTGACCTGGCCCCGGCTGTACGCGGTGCTGCTGCACGCGCACGGGGTGGACGTGACGGACCTCGCGGCCGTCCGGGACTGGCTGACCGGCTTCGCCGGCCTCGGCGAGGAGGAGCGGCTGGCCGGGTACGAGGCGCTGGTGCCGACCGGCTGGCTGGACGAGCCGGACGAGCCGGGCTGGGGGCCGGGCCGGGTGCTGTCCGTCGGCATGGCCACCGACGGCGCGCGGCGGCTGCTGGAGCAGGGCCTGATGCGGCGCAGCTACCGCAACCTGGCCGAGCTGACCGCGCTGGGGCGGCCGATGCCGGACGAACTGGCCGGGGGCTTCGAGGAGTTCGAGGCGGCGGCGGCCGAGGTGGCGCTCGACCTGCTCGGCGAGTGGACGGTGCCCGGGCTGCCGCGGCTGCTGGTGGAGGAGTTCCCGGAGCTCGCGCCGGAGCCGGGCGCGGAGGAGATCGACGCGTACCTGGCGCAGCTGCCGCCGGAGTGAGGTGGCGGGGGGGGGGAGCAGCCCCGGGCGTGCCCCGGGGCTGCTCCCCCCGACGTTGTGACGGGTTCCCGGGGCCGTTACGGGTTGAGGCCGTGCTGCTGGAGCCAGGTCTCCGGGTCGACCGGGGCGCCGCCGCCGGGGCGGACCTCCAGGTGCAGGTGCGGGCCGGTGACGTTGCCGGTCGCGCCGACCTTGCCGATCTGCTGGCCGGAGGTGACCTTGCCGGAGCCCGTGATGATCGAGGACAGGTGGCAGTACCAGATCTCGGTGCCGTCGGGCAGGGTCTCGACGATCCGGTAGCCGTACGCGCCGGACCAGCCGGCCGAGGTGATGGTGCCCTGGCCGACCGCGTAGACCGGGGTGCCGGTGTCGGCGGCGAAGTCCAGGCCGGTGTGCAGGTGGGCCCAGTAGCGGGCGCTCTGGCCGTAGTGGGCGGAGAGGTTGTAGTCCTTCACCGGCAGGGTGAGGGCGGCGGCCTTGGCCCGCTCGGCCTCCTCGGCGGCGCGCTTGGCCTCGGCCTCCTTGGCGGCGGCCTTGGCCCCGGCCTCCTGGGCGGCCTGCACGCGGGCGCTCTCCTCGGCGGCGGTGCGCTGGCTGTCGGCCTGCTGCTGGATGCGGGCGGCGAGCGCGAGGCCGGGATCGGCGGCCAGGGCGACCGGGGTCTCGTCCGGGGCCTCGACGGCGGGCGCGGCGGCCGGGGTCGCGGAGGCGAAGCCGGTGGCGCCCAGGGTGGCGGCGACGGCGGTGACGCCGAGCAGCGGGGAGGCCCCTCGGGTCTGACGCGGCATCCGGTGGCGGTTGGCCTCGGCCTCCGGGACGAACGGGTCGGCGGGGCCGGAGTCGCGGGGCTCGGAGCCGTTCGGGCCGGGGTGGTCGAGGAGCTGGGTACCGGCTGCGGGGCCGGCCGGGTGTGCCGGGGTGTGCGTCGACGCCACGGAGGCGCGCTCCTTTCCTTCCTTCGCGCCTACCGGGTTAGCTGACGGGTTCGGAGCAGGAAGGTCTCCTACGGCCGGGCCGGAGCCCCGCCGATTCACCCCAAGGAACATGGTTCCCCGGCTCCCTGGCCTGCCCGGAGGCCGGCCGGCGGGATTAGGCGACGGCGCACGGTGCCGTCTGGGTACGGCGTTGACGACCGCGCTGCGTTATCAAACGTTAATCCTAGGAGGCCCTGATTCCAAGCCATCCGTCCGCGACGGCTGGGGAACAGGTGATCGGACGTCAACGAACGACCCCTCAGCCACCCGGTTCATCTGAGTACTCCTACTCATGTGCACCCCGGCCGGCCCACCGCATCCTGGCGCCATGAGCGCACCGATGCAGTCACGCACCACGGCCGCGTACTACGCCCAGGCCGTCCTCTCCTTCGCCATCTCCGGCACGGCCCTCGCCGCCGGGATCGCCTACCTGCCCGTCGGCGGCTGGACCCGGGCCTTCCTCGGGATCGGCCTCCTCTACACCGTCACCTCCTCGTTCACGCTGGCCAAGGTGATCCGGGACCGCCAGGAGTCCTCGGACACCGTCGCCCGGGTCGACCAGGCCCGGCTGGAGAAGCTGCTCAGCGAGCACGACCCGTTCAGGGTCGAAGGGACCTGAACGGGGCCCTTCGCGTGAGCCGCGACCCCTTGACGGCTAAGGCTATTAGCCGTAGCTTTATGGCTATCGGCAGCAGCGAGCGAGCCCGTGGAGGCCCACCATGAACGGCACCATCACCCCGAGCACCCAGTACCTCGACGTCCCCGGCGGCCGCCTCGCGTACGACGACACCCGGCAGGGCGAAGGCACCCCCGTCGTCCTGCTCCCCGGGATGCTCGACTCCCGCCGCGCCTACCGGCACCTCCACCCGCTGCTCACCGCGGCCGGGCGCCGGGTCATCACCATGGACCTGCGCGGCTTCGGCGAGTCCTCGATCGTCTGGGACGACTACAGCCCCTCCGCCGTCGCCACCGACGTCCTCGCCCTGCTCGACCACCTCGGCATCGAGCGGGCCGTCCTGGTCGGGCAGTCCTACACCGGCGCGACGGTCGTCAAGCTCGCCGGGGACGCACCCCAGCGGGTCGCCGGGATCGCGCTCATCGACGCCTTCGTCGAGCACCGGGCCAACGCGCTCATGAAGGGCGTCATGGTCGTCATGGGCGCCGCGATGGTCCAGTGGCCCGCGGTCTGGGGCTACTACCTCCGCAAGATGGCCTTCCCCGGCCCCCGGCCCGCCGACCTCGACGGCTACGTGGACGGGCTGGTCGCCGCCCTGCGCACCCCCGGCCGCAGGACCGCCACCCGCGGCCACGTCACCGGCGACTCCGCGCCGATCGGCTGGAGCGCGGCCGTCCGCTGCCCCGCCCTCGTGCTGATGGGCAGCAAGGACCCCGACTTCCCCAAGCCCGAGGCCGTCGCCGACCTCCAGGCCGAGAAGCTCGGCGCGCGGAAGGTCATGATCGAGGGATCCGGGCACTACCCGATGGCCGACAACCCCCGGGCCGTCGCCGACGCCCTGCTGCCCTTCCTCGCCGAACTCGCCTGAACCCGTACTCGCCTGAACCCGTCCTCCCCCCACGCTTCACGGAGAACCAGAAGCCATGCCCCGCGTAGGACTGACCCCCGACCAGGTCGTCGACCACGCCCTCGCCCTCATCGACGACCAGGGCACCGAAGCCCTCACCCTCGCCTCCGTCGCCGCCCGCGCCGGAGTCGCCACCCCCTCGCTGTACAAGCACGTCAGCGGCGGTCTCGCCGAACTCCGGCGGCTCATCGCCGTCCGGGTCACCGAGGAACTCGCCGACCGGCTCGCGGAGGCCGCGGTCGGGCGCAGCGGGGACGACGCCGTCACCGCCGTCCTGCGCGCCTACCAGGCCTACGCCACCGAACACCCGCACCGCTACACCGCCCTCCCCCAGGCCCCCCAACCCGACGACGACCTCACCCACGCGGCCACCCGCCTCGTCGGCGTCATCGTCGCCGTCCTCCGCGGCTACGGCCTCGACGGCCCCGAGGTGATCCACGCCGCCCGCACCGTCCGCTCCCTCGCCCACGGCTTCGCCGCCCTCTCCATCACCGGCGCCTTCCAACTCGCCGAAGACCTCACCACCACCCACAACCGCCTCATCGCCACCCTCACCACGGGCCTCCACTCGTGGCCGAAGGCGGAGGAGGAGTAGGAAGTCGGCCCGGCAGCCGCCGCAGCGACAGAGGCGAGGAGTCAGCCGAAACGGCCCCGCGCGAATGGCCCACACCAGCGAACGAACGCACGAGAAGTCGGCCTCGTCGACTTTCGGCGCTCCATCTGTATCGCAAACCCGCTCCCGTGCGGATGGGCGCGCAGCGGCGAACGAGTGCGCGAGAAGTCGGCCCCGTCGACTTCTCGCGCAGGCGCCGGGCCGCTGTGGCGTGCGGGTCGGGTGTGGGCGGAGGGAGGGGTGCGGCCGTTGGGGGTGGAAATAGGGTATGAAGATTTAGTGCCCATCCCCCAGGACGAGAGCCGGACGAGCGCCCGCAGCCCGATGCGCTGCGTGCGCTTATTGCTGGGTTGCACCAGTGCCGCCGAGTTGCTCGGCACCGTGCTCGCGGAGGGGCCGGGCTGGATCACCGGGGAGGGCTCGGCGCTCTACCTGCTGGACTCCGCGGGGATGCTGCGGCTGACCGCCTCGCACGGGCTGCCGGACTGGGCGCACGAGCGGTACGGGCTGGTCGATCCGGCCGGGGAGCTGCCGGCCGCGATGGCACTGCGGCTGCGGCGCCCCTACCTGCTGAGTCCGGAGCACACCAGCATCGACTACCCGAACCGGAACGCCGGCATGGGGACCGGGATGATCTCGGTGGCGACCCTGCCACTGGTGGTGGACGAGCGGGCGATCGGGGTGCTGGCGCTCGCGCTGGCGCACCGGGGCACGGTGCCGCCGCGGGACCTGGACGTGCTGGAGACGATCGCCGGGGCCTGCGCCCACCGGCTGCACCACCTGCTCGATCACCTGCTGGACCACGCGGACGCCCGGCCGGCGCGGCAGGCGGGCCCGGATCCGGCGCTGGCGCACCCGCTGCTGTCGCTCGCGGTGCGGGCCGCCGGGCACGGCGCCTTCGAGCGTGACCTGGTCACCGGGGAGAGCTACTGGGACGCCGCCGCGTTCGCGGTCGCCGGCCGGCCGGTGGCCGCTGACGGGGCCGCGCCGGAGCTGGAGCGGATCGTCCACCCCGAGGACCTGCCGGACGTGCAGGCCGCCCTGGCGGAGGCCCTGGCGAGCGGCGGGCGCTACCGGATCGGCTACCGGGTGCTGCGCCGGGGCGGGAAGGTGGCGCGGGTCGAGGAGTCCGGGGAGGTGATGCTGGACGTGCACGGACGTCCGGTGCGGATCGCCGGGCTGCTCGCCGACGTGGACCACCGCGGGGACCGGGACGCCGGGCCGCAGCACGACCCGGCCGGGGCCCGGACGGCGCTGCTGCTGTCGCTCACCCGGGCGCTGTCCCGCGCGGTGACGGTGCGGGAGGTCACCGCCGCCGTCACCGATGTCGCCCGACCGGCCTTCGGCGCCGCCGGCATCGTGCTGGACCTGGTGGACGAGGGCCGGCTGCTGCCGGTCTCGCACACCGTGTACGGCGGCCCGCGCCGCGCCGAGCTGACCCGGCTGGCGGACCTGTCCGAGGGGATGATGCAGCACTCGCTGGCCCGCTCGGCCCTGCTGTTCAGCGAGCCCGGCGGAAGGCCGAGGAGCGCGGACGCCCCGGCCGCCTGGGCGGTGCTGCCGCTGGTCGCCTCGGGTCGGCAGGTCGGCTCCTGCCTGATCACCTTCGCCGCCGAGCGCGCCTTCAGCCGCGAGGACCGCACCCTGTACTCGGCGTTCGCCGGCATCCTCGCGCAGTCCCTGGAGCGGGCCCGGCTGTACGACACCCACCACCACCGGGCCGGTGAGCTGCAGCGCGCGATGCTGCCGCGCACCCTGCCCCGGCTGCCCGGGATCGCCACCGCGGCCCGCTACCTGCCGAGCACCGAGGGCATGCAGATCGGCGGCGACTGGTACGACCTGCTGAAGCTGCCGGACGGCCGGATCGGGCTGGTGATCGGCGACGTGCAGGGCCACAACGCCGAGGCGACCGCGGTGATGGGCCAGCTGCGCAGCGGGCTGCGGGCGTACGCGACGGACGGGCACGACCCGGCCGCCACGCTGGCCCGGACCAGCCGGCTGCTGGCCGAGCTGGACACCGAGCTGTTCGCGACCTGCCTCTACCTGACCCTGGACCCGGCGGACGGCAGTCTGACCGCGGCCCGGGCCGGGCACCCGGCGCCGGTGCGGATCGCCGCCGACGCCACGGCCGTCGAGCTGGAGCTGCCGGGCGGCCCGCCGCTGGGGGTGGACCCGGGGCAGCCGTACCCGCTGGCCACCGGTCGGCTGGCGGGCGGCGAGACGCTGCTGGCGTACACCGACGGGCTGGTCGAGGACCGCGAGGAGGACTACGACGAGTCGGTGCAGCGGATGCTGGGCGGGCTGGAGCTGTGGGCCCGGCAGACCGGTCCGGGGCGGATCGGCCCGGCGCCGGCGCTGGAGCGGCTGGCCGATCTGCTCACCCTGAACGTGACCGAGCGCCGGTCCCGGCCGGACGACGTGGCGCTGCTGCTCCTGCACCGGATGCCGCCCCTTCCGTAACCCGGGGCGGAATTGTTCACCTGCACCGAATGTCGTCCGTTCAACAACATCGTGCACACCAGTCCCCCACATCCCGGGACGCGAATCAGCCATCACCCGTCACATCGACGGGGTTCGGAAGACCCTGGACGAACGACCGGGCGGCTCGTCAGGGCACCGGGATCGCGTCCGAACAACACCGGGATGACGGCGTATTGACTCGATATTGACGAGATCCAGTCAGATGGCGAGATCCGTTCACACCTTCGTAGGATCATCGCCCTAGAATTCGCCGCGTGACGATGACTCAGTGGTGCGCAACGGCTACCGGCGTGCTCGCCGTCCTCGCCCTCGTGGCCGCCTCGCGGTACCGCGCCGTGTCCGTCACCCAGCGCGGCCGGGCCGACCGGCTGGAGGGCGAACTCGCCCGGCTCCAGGAGCAGCTGACCTCCGAGCTGTCCCGCCGGGGCGCCGACCTGGCCGCGGTCCAGCAGGAGCAGGAGCTCACCGCCTCCACCCAGCGGGCCTTCCTCAGCGTGGCCCGCCGGATCCTCGTCATGGCCCACGACCAGCAGGCACTGCTCGACGAGATGGAGCGCACCCACGACGACCCGGCGCTGCTGGAGGGCCTGCTCAAGGCCGACCACGCCGCCGCCCAACAGGCCCGGCTGGCCCAGACCCTGGCCGTGCTGTGCGGCGCCCGGGCCGGACGGCACTGGCCCGAGCCGGTCTCGCTGGAGGACGTGGTGCGCGGCGCCCAGTCGCGCATCCTGCCGTTCCAGCGGGTGGTCGTCCGCAGCCGGATCGAGACCGCGGTGGTCGGCGCCGCCGCCGAGGCGCTGATCCACGCCATCGCCGAGCTGCTGGACAACGCCACCCGCTACTCCCCGCCCAGCACCCAGGTGTTCGTCACCCTGACGCCGGTGCACAACGGCGCCGTCATCGAGATCGACGACGGCGGCGTCGGCATGCCCGAACAGGCCGTCGCCAAGGCCGCCGCCGCGCTCGCCGGGGGCAGCAGCCTGGAGGTCTCCCGGCTCGGCGAGGTGCCGCAGTTGGGGCTGGCCGCGGTCGGCCGGCTGGCCGAGAGCTACGGCTTCCGGGTCACCCTCAGCTCGGCGCCCTCGCCGTACGGCGGCGTGCGCGTCGTCGTGCTGCTGCCGAACGCCCTGCTCACCGAGCCGCTGCCGCCGACCGTCCCGGGACTAGGGCTCGGGTTCAGCGGGGACGACCCGGCCTTCCGCCCCGACCCGGCGTTCACCTCCACCCCGCAGCCGACCGCCGGCGCCGCTCACCCGCTGGTGGAGCCCCCGCCCGCCGGCCGCCCGCCCGCGACCGGCGACGTCCCGCCCCCGCTGCCCCGCCGGAGGCACCGGCGCGACCACGGGAACCGCCCCGCCCAGCACGCCGCTCCCCCGCCGCCGCCCGAGCCGCCGTACCGCTCGGCCCGGGACGCGCAGGCGTTCATGACGATGTTCCAGGCCGGGACCGCCAACGGCCGGTCGGCCGCCCGCGCCCAGGGCCGGCCCCCCGGCCCGCACTGACCGTTCCCGTCCCGCTTCCCCGAGTTCCCCCGGCTTCCCCCGACTTCCCCAGCGCTCCGGAGAGTTCCATGACCACCACCCCCGATCTCGGCTGGCTGCTCGCCGACATCATCGCCGTCCCGCAGGTCCAGCACGCCGTCGTCGTCTCCAACGACGGCCTGGAGATCGGCCGCAGCGCCGACATCGCCCGCGAGGACGCCGAGCGGCTCGCCGCCGCCTGCTCCGGGCTGCAGTCGCTGGCCCGCGGCGTCGCGGCCGGCTTCGGCGGCCCGGGCAGCGCCACCCGCCAGATCATCATCGAGTACGGCGGCGGCTACCTGTTCATCGTCGCCGCCGGGGCCGGCGCCCACTTGGCCGTGGTGACCAGCGAGGCGGTCGACGCCGGGCTGGTCGCGTACCAGATGCAGGTCCTGGTCGAGCGGATCGGCACCCACCTGACCAGCCCGCCGCGCGTCGACCACGCGGCGGGGGGCCACCGGTGAACGGGCCGGTCCGGCCCTACGTGATCACCGGCGGCCGCAGCCGCCCCACCCGCACCGACCTGGCGATCGAGAGCCTGGTCAGCGCGTTATCCGAGCCCCCGGCACTGCCCGAGCACGTCCTGCTCAACCGGGAGCACCGGCGCATCCTCGGGCTCTGCCACAGCCTGCTGTCCGTCGCCGAGGTGGCGGCCCACCTGGGGCTGCCGCTCGGCGTCGTCAAGGTGCTGGTCGGCGACCTCTGGGACCTCGGCGCCGTGCAGGTGCTCCCGCCCGTCCCGCAGGCCGAACGCCTGCCCACAACCCTCCTGGAAGAGGTGCTCGTTGGCCTCCGCCAACTCCGCTGAAGCCCCCGCCTCCCGGCCGGCCGGGCCGCAGTACCTGCCGTCCTCGGTGCAGGGCGCGGTGAAGATCCTGGTCACCGGCCCGTTCGGGGTCGGCAAGACCACGCTGGTCGGCTCGCTCAGCGAGATCACCCCGCTGCGCACCGAGGAGACCATGACCGCCGCCAGCAGCGGCGTGGACGACCTCACCGGGCGCGGCGACAAGACCACCACCACGGTCGCCCTGGACTTCGGCCGGATCACGCTCAACTCCCGGCTCGCGCTGTACCTGTTCGGCACGCCCGGGCAGCAGCGGTTCTGGCCGCTGTGGGACGACCTGTCGCGCGGCGCGCTCGGCGCCATCGCGATGGTCGACCTGCGCCGGCCGGACGAGAGCTTCGACGTGCTCGGCCGGCTGGAGGAGCAGCGCATCCCCTTCGCGGTGGCGGTCAACACCTTCCCGGACACGCCGAGTTACCCGGAGGAGGAGCTGCGCTCGGCGCTGGACCTGCTGCCGGAGGTGCCGATCCTCTACTGCGACGCCCGGGACCGGCGGCAGTCCTACGACCTGCTGATCGACTTCGTCGACCACCTGCACCGCAGCTCGCTCCTGGAGCTGCGGCGATGACCGCTCCCGAGCCCCCGCGGGCGCCCGGCGGCTGCCCGGTCGCGCACGGTGCCGCCTACGGCGGGGCCCCGCACAGCGGCGGGCTCCCCATGGGCGTCCCGCTGACCCCTCTGTACGGGCAGGCCGTCGCCGACGACCCGCACGGCCTGTACGCCCGGCTGCGCGAGCGCTACGGACCGGTCGCGCCGATCGAGCTGGAGCCCGGGGTGGAGGCCTGGCTGGTCCTCGGCTACGGCGAACTGCTCGAACTCACCCGCAACGAGGCGCTGTTCTCCAAGGACTCGCGGCACTGGCGGGTCCCCGCCGAGGGCCGGCTGGCCCCCGACTCGCGGCTGCAGCCGATGACCGCCTGGCGGCCCACCCTGCTCAACCTGGACGGCGCCGAGCACCAGCGGCTGCGCGCCGCCGTCTCGGACACCCTGGCCCAGATCGACCACCGGCAGCTGCGCGAGACCACCGAGGCCGCCGCCAACGGACTGATCGACAGCTGGGGCCCGGACGGCACCGCCGACCTGATCGGCCAGTACGCCCGCGCGCTGCCGCTGCTGGTCTCCACCCAGCTGGTCGGCCTGCCCACCGGCAGCGGGCCGCGGATGATCGAGCTGATCAGCCACTTCGTCGACAGCGGACCCGAATCGGTGCGCGCCGCCGGTGAGTTCCAGGCGACCCTGGCCGAGCTGGTCCGGCACCGCCGGACCGCCCCCGGCGCCGACCTCACCTCCTGGCTGCTCGCCCACCCGGCCGCGCTGACCGACGAGGAGGCGGCGCACCACCTGGTGGTGCTGATGATCGCGGGCAACGAGACCTGCATCAACTGGATCGGCAACACCCTGCGGCTGCTGCTCACCGACCGGCGCTTCCGGGCCACCCTGACCGGCGGGCGGCTCACCGTCTCCGACGCGCTGGAGGAGGTGCTCTGGCGCGACCCGCCGACGCAGAACTTCCCCGGCCGCTGGGCCACCGGGGACACCGTGCTCGGCGGCCAGTACATCAGCGCCGGGGACATGCTGGTGCTCGGCCTGGCCGCGGCCAACGCCGACCCGGCCGCCCAGGGCGCCGCCTCGGCCGCGCAGGGCTCGCTCGGCGGCAACCGGGCCCACCTGGCCTGGGGGGCGGGCCGGCACGTCTGCCCGGCCCAGCACCCGGCCCGGATCATCGTCGAGACCGCGATCGAGACCCTGCTGCATCGCCTGCCGGACCTCCAACTGGCAGTACCGTCCGGCGAGTTGTCCTGGCGGCCGTCCCCCTGGTCGCGGGCCCTGGTCGCCCTGCCGGTGCTGTACAGCGCCTTCACCCCGCCCCGCCCGCCAGCCCCCGAAAGGCCCGCATGGACACCACCGACGACGCCCGCGGCTCCCGACCCGAGCCCGTCCGGCTCGACCCCTTCGGACGCGACCAGCACGGAGAGAACGCCCGGCTCCGGGCAGCCGGCCCGGCCGTCCTGGTGGAACTCCCTGGTGGGGTGGTGGTCTGGGCGGTAACCCACCACGACACCCTGCAGTCGCTGCTGGCCGACCCCCGGGTGGGCAAGAACCCCGCGCTGTGGACCACCTTCCGGGAGGGCCGGCTGCCGTACGGCTGGCCGCTGCTCAACTTCATCGCCGTGCCCGGCATGATCACCGCGGACGGCGAGGACCACAAGCGGCTGCGCGGGCTGGTCAGCCAGGCCTTCACGCCGCGCCGAATAGCCGCGCTGGCCCCCGCGATCGAGGCCCGGACGGTCACCCTGCTGGACGCGGTGGCGAAGCTGGAGGGCCCGTTCGACCTGCGCGAGCACTTCGCGTACCCGCTGCCGATGCAGGTGATCGGCGAACTGCTCGGCCTCGCCGCGGAGCAGCAGGACCGGCTGCACGCGCTGTCCGACACCCTGGTCTCCAGCTCCGCCACCCCGGAGGCGGCCCTCGCCGCCCAGCGGGACCTCAACGCCCTGCTGGCCTCGGTGGTGGCGGCCAAGCGGGCCGAGCCCGGCGACGACCTGACCACCGATCTGATCGCCGCCCGCGAGGCCGGGGGCGGGCTCAGCGAGGCCGAACTCGTCGGCACCCTGCTGCTGATGCTGGTCGCCGGGCACGAGACCACCCTCAACCTGATCACCAACGCGGTACGGGCCCTGCTCGCCCACCCCGACCAGCTGCGGCTGGTGCTGGACGGCACGCAGCCGTGGTCGGCGGTGGTGGAGGAGACGCTGCGCCACGACTCACCGGTCGGCCAGTTCCCGCTGCGCTACGCGATCGAGGACATCGAGGTCGGCGACACGGTGATCCGGCGCGGTGAGGCGCTGCTCGCCTCGTACGCGGCGGCCGGACGCGACGGCGGGCACTACCCGGACGCCGACCGCTTCGACCTCACCCGGCAGCCCGCCCGGCACCTGTCGCTCGGCCACGGCCCGCACTTCTGCCTCGGCTCGGGGCTGGCCCGGCTGGAGGCGGAGACGGCGCTGCGGCACCTGTTCGGACGGTTCCCGGGGCTGGCCCTGGCGGAGGGCGCACGGCCGGAGCCGATCGGCTCGTTCGTGAGCAACAGCGTGCGGACCCTGCGGGTGACGGTCTGAGCCGTGGGGTTACCTGAGGGCGGCCCGGTCGTTCGGCAGGGCATGAAGAAACTCGCCACCCTGGCCGCCCTCACCATGGCGGGCCTCGCCCTCGCCGCCCCGGCGGCCTCCGCCGCCAGCCAGATCGCCAGCTCGCCGGACGCCACCGGCGGCCTGACCGACGGACTCGAAGTCTCCCCCGCCGACCTCGCGCTGAAGACCGCGAGCAAGCTCCCGGTGGTCGGCCACACCGCCGACGAGGTGGAGGCGATCGGCACCAACCAGATGTCCCACCCGGGGCTCAGCGGGCAGATCAACCCCTGATCGGGCGCCGGGCGGGCGGCTGACCGACCCCCGTCCGGTCAGCCGTCCGTCACAGCCGGTGCCGCTCAGCCCGCGAAGAGGCCGTTGAGCTCCGGATAGGTCAGTCCGCCGTCCAGGGAGGTGTACGTGCCGCTCGCGTACACCTCCTCGGCCGCGCGGCGAACCGCCGCGTAGGCCACCTTGGCCAGGCCCGGGCCCAGGCTGATCCTGGCCACCCCGAGCTCGGCCAGCTCGGCGACCGACGGGAAGCCGGGGGCGGCCAGCACGTTCAGCGGGGCCGGGACGGCCTCGACCAGGGCGGCGATGGTCTCCGGGTCGGCGACGCCGGGGACGAACACGCCGTCCGCGCCCGCCTCGACGTACGCCCGCAGCCGGCGGACCGCCTCGTCGAGCCGGCCCTCGGGCTCGCCCAGGCCGCGCAGGAAGACGTCGGTGCGGCCGTTGACGAACAGCGGGACGCCCGCCGCGTCGGCCGCCGCCCGGGCGGCCGCGATCCGCTCGGCGGCCTCCTGCGGGGCGTACTCCGCGTCCTCCAGGTTCACCCCGACCGCGCCGGTGGCGAGCAGCGCGGTGATTGTCTCGCCGACCCCGGCCGGGGTGTCCGCGTAGCCGCTCTCCAGGTCCGCGGTGACCGGCAGGTCGACCGAGCGGACCACCTCGGCGGTGCGGGCCAGCACCTGCTCGCGGTCGGCGCCGCCGCCGTCCGGGCTGCCGAGCGACCAGGACACGCTGGCACTGGCCGTCGCCACCGCCCGCGCCCCGGCGCCGGCCACCAGCCGGGCGCTCGCCGCGTCCCACACGTTGGCCAGCACCACGGGCTCGCCCGGGCGGTGCAGCTCCTTGAGCAGCCGGGCCTTCTCCCGCTGGGTGGTCATCGCGGCCCCGCTCACTTCGCGGCCGGGCTCATGCGGGTGGACACGGCGATCCGGTTCCACGCGTTGATGGTGGCGATCAGCGCGATCAGCTGGGCCAGCTCGGCCGGCTCGAACCGGGCGGCGGCCTCGTCGTACACGGCGTCCGGCACGTGGCCCTGGGTCAGCAGGGTGACCGACTCGGTGAGGGCCAGGGCGGCGCGCTCGCGGGCGGTGAACCAGGGGGACTCGCGCCAGGCCGGGAGGGAGACCAGGCGGTGGTCCTGCTCGCCGTTCTTGCGCGCGTCGGTGGCGTGCATGTCGATGCAGAAGGCGCAGCCGTTGATCATCGAGGCGTGCACCTTGACCAGCTCGGCGAGAACCGGGTCCAGGCCCTGCCGGGAGGCCCGGTCCACGGCGATCATGGCCTGGTAGAAGTCGGGCGCGAGCCCCGGCATCCGCAGGCGCTGCTCGGGGGCGGGCACGGTCTCGTTCGGGGCGTCGGTGTTCGTCGTCACGGTGGCCAGCCTAGGAGCCCGCTGGCCCGCGGCTCTGGTGCATTCGGCACCGAGCTCCTTGGGCCACTTCCGGTGCACGAACAGGCGTGCGAGGATCGCTGGCAGAGATCTTCGGCAGGACGGCGTCAGGGGGAACGGGACCGTGTGCACGGCCTTCGTCAGCATCGAACCGGAGGCGGCGGTACCGGTGCTGCTGCTGTCCGTCCGGGACGAGTACCTCGGGCGCGCCTGGCTGCCGCCGGACCACCACTGGCCGCAGCGGCCCGAGCTGGTCGGCGGACTGGACCTCGCGGCCGGCGGCACCTGGCTGGCCGTCGACCCGGCCCGGCGCACCGCCGCCTGCCTGCTGAACGGCTTCGGCCCGCTCGCCCCCGCCGGCACCCGGCTCAGCCGCGGCGAACTGCCGCTCACCGCCGTCCGCGAGGGCGGGATCGGGCACCTCGACCTGACCCCGTACGACCCCTTCCACCTCGTCCAGGTCCGCCCCGACGGCGCCCGCGTCACCAGCTGGGGCGGCGGGCTGCGAACCGAGCACGAACTGCCCACCGGGCTCAGCGTGGTGCTCAACGACGGCCTGGAGGGGCTGGCCGCCAACCGCACCGCCTCCGAGCGGATCCGGGCGCTGATGGCGGCCCGCGCCGACCACTTCCGGGCCCGCCTCGCCGCCGCGCCCCGCCCGGAACCGGGCGCCGAGGGGGCGACGGAGCGGGCCTGGGGCGGCTGGCTGCCGATCGTCACCGGCGACGGGCTGGCGCTGGACGAGGACGCCGCGCTGATCCAGCGCCGGGACTTCGGCGACGGGCGGATCTGGGGGTCCTCCTCGATCTCCCTGCTGGCGCTCGGGCCGGAGCTGCTGCGCTACGACTTCGCGACCGCGCCGGTGCCGGCCGACGGGTCGGGGTGGCGGCGGGTGGCGGTCTGAGCCGGGAGCGCCCGGACCGGACTTCGCACCGGGCCGTACCGTCCGCCACCGTGCCGTCGCCTGGGCTGCCGGGCGTCGTGACCGGGCTGCTGGCCCGTCAGCTCGGGGCCGGTGACACCCGGACATACGCTCGATGAACTTCTGGCGGCGGGGCTGCCGGGCGTCTACATGCCGGTAGTAGCTTCGCGGAGGCCCCCGGAATCGGCGGGCCGCAGACCTCCGAGCGAAGGTGCGCGATGTCCACCCTGACCTACCCGGAAGCGATAGGCGTCGGCCTGCTGCAGGGTGTGACGGAACTCTTCCCGGTCTCCAGCCTGGGCCACAGCATCCTGCTCCCGGCCGTGATCGGCGGGAAGATCCAGCGGGACCTCGACATGACCGCCGACGGCTCCTCCTACCTCGCCGCCCTGGTCGCCCTGCACCTGGCCACCGCGCTCGCCCTGGTGGTGTTCTTCTGGCGGGACTGGGTCCGGGTGGTCAGCGGCCTGTTCGGCTCGATCCGGCACCGCCGGGTGCAGACCCGGGACGAGAAGCTCGCCTGGCTGCTCATCATCTCCACCATCCCGGTCGGCGTGGCCGGCCTCGTCCTGGAGAAGGCGTTGCGGCACGCGCTCGGCAAGCCCCTCCCGGCCGCCGTGTTCCTCGCCCTCAACGGGCTGGTGCTGCTCGGCGCCGAACGGCTCAAGCGCGGCGGCTCCGGCCGCCGCCGGGCCGGGCACGCCGCCCCCGTCGACGAGCCGGGCCTCGACCCGGCGGTCGCCTCCGACATCCGGCTGACCAGGCTCGGCTACGGCCAGGGCGCCTGGATCGGCGCCGCCCAGATCCTCGCGCTGTTCCCCGGCATCAGCCGCTCCGGCGTCACCATGAGCGCCGGCATCCTGCGCGGACTGCACCACGAGGACGCGGCCCGGTTCTCCTTCCTGCTCGCCACCCCGGTCATCCTGGCCGCCTCGGTGCTGAAGGTGCCCGAGCTGTTCAAGCCGGAGAACTCCGCCGTCCTCGGCCCGGTCGCGGCCGGCAGCGTCGCGGCCTTCGTGGCCGGCTACGTCTCGGTGCGCTTCCTCACCAAGTACTTCGAGACCCGCAGCCTGACGCCGTTCGCGGTGTACTGCTTCCTGGCCGGCGTCGGCAGCGCGGTGTACCTGTCGCTCTGAGCGAGACCGCCCGACGGGCCGTCCGGCGGGCTGCCGGACGGCCCGTCGGCGTTCACGGCTACGCGGTGAGGCCGAGGGCGGCCAGCCGGGTCGGGTCGGTGAGGATGTCCAGACCGGTGATCCGGCCGTCGTGGATGGTGAACGACATGACCGACAGCGCGCGGCCGTCGGCGAAGGACACCACCCCGGGCGAGCCGTTGACCAGCACCAGGCGCGCCTCGGCGGCGAAGCGGGCGAAGGTGACCGCCTGCGCGGCGACGTCCGCCGCACCCCTGCGCAGCACGCTCGGCACCAGCGTGCCGCCGTCGGAGCGGGCCAGCACCTCCGGGTCGAGCACGGCCAGCAGGGCGTCGAAGTCGCCGCCCCGGGAGGCGGTCAGGAAGGCCTCCACGACCGCGCGCTTGCGGTTGTCGTCCGAGTCGGCGGCCGGGGTGGCGCCCTGCACCCGGCGGCGGGCCCGGGAGGCCAGCTGACGGGTCGAGGCCGGGGTGCGGCCGAGCACCTCGGCGATCCCGTCGAACGGCACGTCGAACATGTCGTGCAGCACGAAGGCCACCCGCTCCGCCGGGGAGAGCGTCTCCAGGACGACCATCAGCGCGATCCCCACCGAGTCGGCGACCAGGATCCCGTGCACCGGGTCCAGCGTCGGCAGCCCGCTCACCACCGGGTCCGGCAGCCGCACCTGCCCCTCCTGCTCGGGCAGCGGGTCCTCCCGGCGGGAGGCCCGGGAGCGCAGCTGGTCCAGGCAGACCCGGCCGACCACGGTGGTCAGCCAGGCCCCGAGGTTGCGCACCTCGCGCGCGTCACTGCGGCTGAGCTTCAGCCACGCCTCCTGGACGGCGTCCTCGGCCTCGGCCACCGAACCGAGCATCCGGTAGGCCACGGACCGCAGTTGGGGGCGCTCCGCCTCGAACTGCGCGGCCAGGAGATCCACCTGGGAAATTTCCTCGCTCATCGGTCACATCCTCGCGTCGGGATCCGTCGGGTCAGTGACGGACGCTAACCGACCAGGAGGATCGTGGTGATCACCGCTTGAACGGCGAAGCGTTCCGGGATCAACACCACCATCGAGGAGCCCGCCGGCGCCGCGTGGTGAGCCGACGCGGCACGGGACAATGGGGCCGTGAACGGCTCCTGGACCTCCTTCGGCGGCGACCTGCACCTGGACCTCACCGAGCGGCGCGCCGCCGGCACCGGGCTGCGGGCCGCCCTGGAGGACGCCCTGCGGGAGGCCGTCCAGGACGGGCGGCTGGCACCCGGCACCCGGCTGCCCTCCTCCCGGGCGCTCGGCGACGACCTCGGCATCGCCCGCAACACGGTGGTCGAGGCGTACGGCCAGCTCACCGCCGAGGGCTGGCTCAACTCCCGGCAGGGCTCCGGCACCACCGTCGCCCGGCGGGCCGCGCCCTCACCCGCCGTACGGCCCGCCCGGCCGCGGGCGCGGCGGCCGGCCGCCCGGCACAACCTGATGTCCGGGCGGCCCGACCTCTCGCTCTTCCCCCGCACCGCCTGGCTCGCCGCCGCCCGCCGCGCCCTCGCCACCGCGCCGCACGAGGCGCTCGGCTACGGCAGCCCGCTCGGCCGGATCGAACTGCGGGAGGCCCTCACCCACTACCTGGCCCGGGTCCGCGGCGTGCGCACCGACCCGGACCACCTGCTCATCTGCAGCGGCGTCCAGCAGGGTCTCGGACTGCTCTGCGCGGCCCTGCGGGAGCGCGGCGCCCGGTCGCTGGCCGTCGAGGCGTACGGGCTGCCGCCGCAGCACGCCGCGGTGCGGGCCGCCGGGCTGTCCACCGTCGCGCTGCCGCTGGACTGCGAGGGCGCGCTGGTCGACCGGCTCGACGCCCGCAGCGGGGCCGTCCTGCTCACCCCCGCCCACCAGTACCCCACCGGCGCCCCGCTGTCCGCCGACCGGCGGGCGGCCGCGGTGCGGTGGGCGCGCGAACAGGACCGGTACGTGGTCGAGGACGACTACGACGGCGAGTTCCGCTACGACCGGCAGCCGCTCGGCGCCATGCAGGCGCTCGACCCGGAGCGGGTGGTGTACGCCGGTACAGCCGCCAAGAGCCTCGCCCCCGGCCTGCGGCTGGCCTGGCTGGCGCTGCCGGACGCCCTGGTCGAACCGGTCGCCCGGCTGAAGGTGCTGGCCGACACGATGTCCCCGGTGCTGGACCAGCTGACGCTGGCCGAGCTGATCACCTCGGGGACGTACGACCGGCACGTGCGGCGCTGCCGGCTGCACTACCGGCGCCGCCGCGACCGGCTGGTCGCGGCCCTCGCCGAACACGCCCCGCAGGTCCGGGTCACCGGCATCGCGGCCGGTCTCCACGCCGTGCTCCAACTCCCGCCCGGCTCGACGCCGGAGGCCGAACTCGTGGCCCGCGCCCAGGCCGCCGGCCTCGCCCTCAGCGGCCTCGGCTGGCACCGCGCCGACCCGGAGGCGGAGGAGGCGGAGGAGGCCGGGCCCGCCCTGGTGATCGGCTACGCGACCCCGCCGGAGCACGCCTTCCCGGCGGCCCTGGAGGCCCTGTGCGGGGTGCTCCGCGCGGGGTGAGGGCCCCGGGGACGCCGGACGTCCGCCTCCGGCGGGGTCGGAGGCAGGGTCGGAGGCGGAGGCGGACGAGCCCGGAGTGGGTCGACTACCGGTTGCGGTTGCCCAGTTCGAACAGCAGCATGATGAAGCCGGCGAAGACGTGGATGCCCGCGGTGTAGATGACCAGGCGGAGGTAGACCCGCTTGTTGGCCCACTTGCCGGCGTCCATGGTCTTCGGGCCGGTGGCGGTGTCGGCGGCGCCGACCGGTACGGCGGCGGCGGCGGTGGTGGTGACGGTGGCGGTGGTGGTGGGATCGGCCATGGGGATCTCCTCCGAGGGTCTGACGGCAGGTCAGTGGGTCGCGGCGGGGCCGCCGCCGAGGCAGAGTTCGCCGCCGGGGCTCTGCAACAGGGTGTGGATGAAGAGCAGTTCGACGCCGGAGTCGGACTCGGCGGCGATGCAGTGCGGGGTGAGCGAGTCGTAGTGGGCGGAGTCACCGGGGGCGAGGTGGTGGACGCGGTCGCCGAGGGTCACCCGCAGCTCGCCGCGCAGCACGTACAGCCACTCCTCGCCGGGGTGGACCCGGACCACCGCGTCCTGGACGCCCGGCGGCACGTGCACCCGCAGGGCCTGCATGGCGCGACCGGGGGCGCCGGCCCGGCGGTAGCCCCAGCCGCCGGCCCGGCCGGGCTCGATGGCGCCGCCGCGGACCACCGGGTCCGGCTCGACCATGGCCTCGCCGAGCAAGCCCGAGACCGAGGTGCCGTAGGCGCGGGCGAGGCCGAGCAGCACGGGCAGCGAGGGCTGACGACGGCCGGTCTCCAGTCGGGACAAGTAGGCTGGGGAGAGACCGACCCGACCCGCCGCGACCTCCAGGGTGAGCCGGCTGCTGAGCCGGTGCTCGCGGAGGCGGGCGGCGAGGCCGGCGACCTCCTGGTCGTCGAGCTGGTCGCCGGCGTCGGGGGTGCCGGTGGAGCTGGTGGTCATGTGACCAGTGGACACCCGGCATGCCGCCCGGGCAAGAAATTTGCCTCAGAGGCAAACCCTCATGAAGTACTCCCAGCGCCCGAAGTGACCGAAGTCGCCCAAGTGTTCACGGCGCCCGCAGTGCTCACAGTGCTCACGGCCGGGGGATGTTGCGCAGGTTGCTGCGCGCCAGGTCGACCATCCGCCCGACGCCGCCCGACAGCACCGTCCTCCCGGCCGCCAGCGCGAAGCCCTTCAGCTGGGCGGCGGTGATCCGCGGCGGGATGGACAGCGCGTTGGGGTCGGTGACCACGTCCACCAGGGCCGGACCGGGCCGCTCCAGCGCCTCCGCCAGCACCTCCCGGACCCGGGCCGGTTCGGCCACCCGCTTGGCCGGGATCCCCATCGCCCGGGCGATGCCGGCGTAGTCCACGTCCCCGTTGTCGATCTCGAACTCCGGGTAGCCGGAAACCAGCATCTCCAGCTTGATCATGCCGAGCGCGCCGTTGTTGAAGACCACCGTCTTCACTGGCAGCCGGTGCTTGGCCACCGTGAGCAGCTCGCCGAGCAGCATGCCGATCCCGCCGTCGCCCGCCATCGCGATCACCTGCCGCCCCGGGCAGGCGAGTTGGGCGCCGATCGCGTGCGGGAGGGCGTTCGCCATCGAGCCGTGCAGGAAGGAGCCGATCACCCGGCGGCGGCCGTTCGGCTGGAGGTAGCGGGCGGCCCAGACGTTGTTCATGCCGGTGTCCACGGTGAACACCGCGTCCTCGGCGGCCACCTCGTCCAGCACCGAGGCGACGTACTCGGGGTGGATCGGCAGGTGCTTCTCGATGTCCCGGGTGTAGGCGCCGATCACGTCCTCCAGGGACCGGCAGTGCTTGCGCAGCATGCCGTCCAGGAAGGAACGGTCCTGCTTGGCGTCCAGCAGCGGCAGGACGGCCCGCAGGGTGGCCGCGACGTCGCCGTGCACGGCCAGCTCCAGCGCGGTGCGGCGGCCCAGCCTGGTCGCGTCGTGGTCGACCTGGACGGTGTGCACCTGCGGCAGGAAGGAGTCGTACGGGAAGTCGGTGCCCAGCAGCAGCACCAGGTCCGCGGAGTGCAGGGCCTCGTGGCAGGCGCCGTAGCCGAGCAGGCCGCTCATCCCGACGTCGTACGGGTTGTCGTACTGGATCCACTCCTTGCCGCGCAGCGAGTGCCCGATCGGCGCGTTCAGCGCCTGCGCGACCGCCATCACCTCGGTGTGCGCGCCCCGCACCCCGGCGCCGCAGAACAGGGCGACCCGGCGGGCCGCGTTGAGCAGCCGGGCCAGCTCCTGCACCTGGGACCAGGGCGGTGCGGCGACCGCCTGCTCGGTGAGGAAGTGGCTGGTGCCGGTCGGCCCGGCGGCGGGCAGGGCGGCGACGTCCCCGGGGAAGGCCAGCACCGAGACGCCGTGCGAGCCCAGCGCGTGCTGGACGGCGACCCGCAGCAGCCGGGGCAGCTGGGCGGGGGTGGAGAGCATCTCGCACCAGTTGCTGCAGTCGGTGAACACCCGCTCGGGGTGGGTCTCCTGGAAGAAGCCGGTGCCGATCTGCCCGGACGGGATGTGCGAGGCCAGCGCGAGCACCGGCAGGCCGCTGCGCTGGGCGTCGTACAGGCCCTGGACGAGGTGGGTGTTGCCGGGGCCGCAGGAGCCGGCGCAGACGGCGAGGCGGCCGCTGAGCTCGGCCTCGGCGGCGGCCGCGAAGGCCCCGGCCTCCTCGTTGCGGACGTGCACCCAGCTGATGCCCTCCGCCCGGCGGATCGCGTCGACCACGGGGTTGAGGCTGTCGCCGACGACGCCGTAGACCCGCTCCACCCCGGCCTGCCGGAGCACCTCCACCATCTGTTCGGCCACGGTCGCCACGGGGGACTTCCCTTCGATCGCCACAGGACACCTGAACCCTCCGACGGGGCGGGAGGGCGGTGCACCCGGGGCGGGCCGAACGGGTGGGACGCGGGGCCCGGACGGCCCCGCGCCCGGAGTGGGTGGGCTACTCCGCCGCCAGGTGGTCCTGCTGGCCGAGCTTGCCCGCGACCAGGCCCGCCTGGGCCTGACGCCGGGCGGGTTCGCGGCCCGGGGGCTGGGCGCAGCGCTCCTGGGCGGGCGGGACGGTGGTGGGCAGGGTGACCGGGGAGCCGGCCTTGACCTGGACCGTCTCCCCGTCGTGCCGCAGGTGGATCACCTCGCCGCGGCGCAGCGTGTAGGTGGTGCCCGCGTGGGTGATCCGCACGCCGAGGAGTTGCTCGCGCACCAGCAGGGAGAAGCTCAGCTTCATCAGCCCGGAGGGCAGCCGGGGCCGGAAGTCGAGCACCTCGCCGTGGTCGCGCAGTCCGCCGAAGCCGGCCACCAGGGCGATGCAGGCGCCCGCGAGCGAGGCCATGTGAAGGCCGTCGCGGGTGTTGCCGCCGAGGTCGTGGAGGTCCATCAACGCCGCCTCCGCCGTGTAGTCGTAGGCGAGGTCGAGCTGGCCGACCTCGGCGGCGATGACGGCCTGGGTGCAGGCGGACAGCGAGGAGTCCCGGACGGTGAGCCGCTCGTAGTAGGCGAAGTTGCGGGCCTTCTGCTCGTCGGTGAAGGCGTCGCCGCGGACCTGCATGGCGAGCACCAGGTCGGCCTGCTTGACCACCTGTTTGCGGTACAGGTCGAAGTACGGGTAGTGCAGCAGCAGCGGGTACTTCTCCGGCGGGGTGTCCTCGAAGTCCCAGACCTGGTGGTGGGTGAAGCCGTCGGCCTGGGGGTGGACGCCGAGGTCCTCGTCGTACGGGACGTACATCGCGGCGGCGGCGTCGCGCCAGGCGGCGGTCTCCTCGGTGTCGACGCCGAGTTCGCCGGCCTCGCGCGGGTGGCGGACGGCGGCCTCGGCGGCGGCGCGCAGGTTCGTCTGCGCCATCAGGTTGGTGAAGACGTTGTTGTCGGCGACGGCGCTGTACTCGTCGGGGCCGGTGACGCCCTCGATCCGGAACTTCCCGGCGCTGTCGTGGTGGCCGAGCGAGCGCCACATCCGGGCGGTCTCCACCAGGAGTTCGAGGCCGTACTCGCGCTCGAACTCCTGGTCCCCGGTGGCCCGGACGTAGCGGGCGACCGCGGTGGCGATGTCGGCGCCGATGTGGAAGGCGGCGGTGCCGGCCGGCCAGTAGCCGGAGCACTCCTCGCCGCGGATCGTCCGCCAGGGGAACACCGCGCCGGACAGGCCGAGTTGGGCGGCCCGTTCGCGGGCCAGCGGGAGGGTGGTGTGTCGCCAGCGCAGGGCCTGGTTGACGGCGCCCGGCAGGCAGTAGGTGAGCACCGGCAGCACGAAGGTCTCGGTGTCCCAGAAGCTGTGGCCGTCGTAGCCGGGGCCGGTCAACCCCTTGGCGGGGATGGCGCGTTCCTCGCTGCGGGCGCCGGCCTGCAGGACGTGGAAGACGGCGAACCGGACGGCCTGCTGGAGTTCGACGTCGCCCTCGATCTCGATGTCGCTGGTCTCCCAGAACTCCCTGAGGAAGTCGGCCTGTTCGGCGACCAGGCCGTCCCAGCCGGTGTACCGGGCGGCGTTCAGCGCGGCCTCGACCTGGTCCCGGACGGCGGGCAGCGAGCGGGTGCCGGACCAGCCGTAGGACATGAACTTGACCAGCCGGAGCTTCTGTTCGGGCTCCAGCACGGTGGTGACGCTGATCCGGCAGTGGTCGGACTCGGCCTCGGCGACGGTGTCGAGCCGCTCCGGGCCCTCGATGACGTGGTCCATCCCGGCGGCGACCCGGATGCCGCTGAACCGGGTGCGGTGCACCAGGACGGCCTTGGTGCCGCTGGCGTGGTGCGCCTCGGGCTGCAGCGGAGCCTCCAGGACGGCGGCGGCGCGCGGATCGCCCTCGGGGCCACCGGGCAGCTGCTCGTTGGCGACCAGCTCGGACTGGAGCACGATCCGCACCGGCCCGTCCACCGCCTCGATGCTGTACTCCACGGCGGCGATGGCGCGCTGGGTGAGCGAGACGAGCCGGGAGGAGCGCACCCGGATGGTCCGGCCGGCCGGGGAGGTCCACTCGCACTCGCGGTGCAGCAGGCCCTCACGGAAGTCCAACCAGCGGGTGTGGCTGACGAGTTCGCCGTATCGCAGGTCGAAGGGCTCGTCGTCCACCAGCAGCCGGATGATCTTGCCGTTGGTGATGTTGATGACGCTCTGGCTGGACTCCGGGTAGCCGTAGCCGCCCTCGCCGTACGGCAGCGGGCGCAGCTCGAAGACGCCGTTGAGGTAGGTGCCGGGCAGGCCGTGCGGCTCACCCTCGTCCAGGTTGGCGCGCAGGCCGATGTGCCCGTTGGAGAGCGCGAAGACGGACTCGGCGCGGGCCATCGAGGTCGCGTCCACGCCGTGTTCGGTGATCTGCCAGGGGTCGACGGTGAAGTTGTCGGCAGGACTCATGCGCCCACCTCGCTGCGCTCGGCAGGGGCATTCGCCCACACGCGCCTTTCGATGATTCGCTCGCTTCGCTCGCTCATGCGCCCACCTCGCCGCGCTCGGCAGGGGCATTCGCCCACCCGCGCCTCTCGATGACTCGCTCGCTTCGCTCGCTCATGCGCCCACCTCGCCGCGCTCGGCAGGGGCATTCGCCCACCCGCGCCTCTCGATGACTCGCTCGCTCATGCCTCCTCCCCCAGCAGCTCGGAGAGGTCGTCGACGACCACCGTGGCGCCGTCGCGGCGCAGTTCGGCGGCCTGCCCGGTGCGGTTGACCCCGACCACCGCGCCGAAGCCGCCGGCCCGGCCGGAGGCGACCCCGGCGAGTGCGTCTTCGAAGACGACGGCGTGCGCGGGTTCGACGCCGAGCTCGCGGGCGGCGTACAGGTAGGTGTCCGGGGCGGGCTTGCCGGGCAGGGCCTGCTGCTTGGCGACCACGCCGTCCACGATCAGGTCGAAGAGGTCCAGGATGCCCGCCGAGCGCAGCACGTCCCGGCAGTTGGCGCTGGAGGAGACCACCGCGCTGGGCAGCCCGAGCGCGCGCAGCCGGCGCACGTAGGCGACCGAGCCCTCGTACGGCGCGACGCCCCGCTCGTGGATCAGCCGCAGCACGGTGTCGTTCTTGGCCCGGCTGATCCCCTGCACGGTACGGGCGTTCGGCGGGTCGTCCTCGGTGCCCTCGGGCAGGTCGATGCCCCGGCTGTGCAGGAAGGCCCGGGTGCCGTCGAGGCGTGGGCGGCCGTCCACGTAGGTGTCGTAGTCGGTGACGGCGTCGAAGGGGACGAACTGCCCGCCGGTGCGGGCGGCTTCGGCGCGCAGGAAGGTGTCGAAGGTGTCCTTCCAGGCCGCGGCGTGCACCGTGGCGGTCTGGGTGAGCACCCCGTCGAGGTCGAAGAGGAAAGCACGGATGTCGTCCGGTAGCCCCAGCATGGGTGCAGTCTGCCCCGGGAACGCGGGGGAAGCCGCCCATTCCCGGCGGCGCGTCGCGGGAAGAGCGGCTTCCGGTCGCCGCTGCGGGTTCGGGTGCGGGATCAGGGCGAGTCGGGCAGCTGGGCCTCGGGCGCCTGGATGACGGCGAAGACCGCGCCCTGCGGGTCCTTGACCACGGCCATCCGGCCGGACTGCATGTCGAACGGCGGCTGGATCACCGTGCCGTTCCGCTTGACCACGGCGTCCACCACGGAGTCGGTGTCGTCCACCGAGAAGTACGGCATCCAGTGCGAGGGCGTGCCGGCCCCCAGGTACTTCGGGATCTCCTGCATGCCGCCCACCGTGCGGTCGCCGACGTTCAGCGAGTAGTAGCCGTCCATGCCCTGGATGGTGGCCGGGCGCAGGCCCAGGGCCGGCTGGTAGAAGCGGCCCGCCGCGGTGGTGTCGGCGGTGTTGAGCTCGTTCCAGACCAGTGCGCCGGGCTCGTTGACCACGCCCGCGCCGATGAAGTCCATCGCCTGCCAGACGCCGAACACCGCGCCGGTCGGGTCGGCGGCGACCAGCATCCGGCCGATGGTGCCGACGTCCATCGGGTCGTACAGGACCGTGCCGCCGGCCCCGACGATGGCCGTCTTGGCCGCGTCGACGTCGTCCGAGGCCAGGTAGGTGGTCCAGGCGACCGGCGGCAGCGGCTGGCCCTCGGGCCCGGACTGCGTCATGATCCCGGCGACCGGGCGGCCGCCCAGCGTGCACACGGCGTAGCCGCCGAACTCGGCCGGGCCGATCTCGCCCTGCCAGCCGAACAGGTCGCGGTAGAAGTCGAGCGCGGCCTGCTGGTCGCTCGCCATCAGGTCGATCCAGCACGGGGTGCCGGGCTTGTACGGATCGGTCACTACGGGCATTGCTGGGCCTCCCGGAGGCGGTGGTGGCCGGCTGTGGTCGTCGGGCGGGCGGGGGCGCCGGCCCGACCGGTACGGCCGTCCGCGCGGACAGCGGTACGACGGAGGTACACCGCCCACCTTCGGTCCGCCGCCGCGTTCCCGCCACCGGACGGCGCCCTGGCGGGCGACCGGCGGCCCGGAGGCCACCGGCGGGTCACTCCTCGTCGTGGCGCATCACGGTGACGAAGTACGGCTGCACCTTGCCGCTCTGCGCGTAGTCCTTGAGCCGGACCAGCAGTTCGGCCCAGGTGCCGGCCACCATCGGGACGCCCTCCTCGCTGCCCGGCTGCCAGCCGCCGTGCCGGAACAGCAGCCGGGTGCGGTCGGGCGCGTCGGGCTGGTCGGCGAGGTCCCAGCTGATCCAGGTGCCGGCCCAGTGCGGCGGGAAGGCCCCGGCGTTGGCCCACAGCACCCGGTCCAGGTCGGCCCGCTCGCGGCGCAGCCGGAACGGCTCGGGCACGCCGGGGAAGTCGAAGAGCAGCACGTCGCCCTCGCGGTCCACGCCGGTGGTCCACCAGCTGGTCAGCCCGTCGTGGGTGTTGAGCGCGTCGAGCACGGCCGTGCGGGGCGCGGCGATGTCGATCTGCATGGCGATCTCGGGCATGGGGTCCGCCCTTTCGATGACCGGGGCCCCCTCTACGGCCCACGATGGCACGACCCCCGGGGCCACGCGCTCCGGGGGTCGTGCCGTCGGTAACGGGCGGGCGCGGTCAGCCGCCGCTGCCGTAGGTGGTGTTCGCGCAGATGTCGTCGTCCGCCGAGCGGGCGTCGTTGGTGACGGTGGTGGGCAGCGGCTGCGGGGGCGTCTGGGTGCCCGGGGTGGTGCTCGCGGTGCCGCCGGTGGTCGTCCCCATGCCGCTGGCCGCGGCGAAGTCCTGGCCGACGATCACCGAGATGCCCCGCGCGCTGCTGGGCTCCAGGCTGGCGCCGGGGAACAGTGCGGCGACCTTCTCCGCGTTCGTCTTCTGGCTGGAGCTGTACTCGATCGTGGTGGTCTTGTACTTGGTGTTCGGCCCCTGGCCCGCCGTGCTGGCCGTGAACTTGGCGCCCTTCAGCAGGTCGGTCGCCTTGCCGGCCAGGCCGTTGGCGAGCGTGCCGTTGTAGACCGCGACCTTGATCGAGGCGTTGGAGGCGTCCCCCGCCGGGGCGGTGGGCGTGCTGGGCGCGGCCTGCTGCGGGGCGGCGCTCGGGCTGGCGGCGGCGTCCGGCTGCTGGCCGGTGGCGTTCTGGCCGTCGATGGTCTGGTCGGCCTTGAGGATGTCCCAGAGCTTGTTGGCGTCCGGCTGGACCAGGTCGATGTTGGCGTCCTGGGTGCGGTAGCGCCAGGGCGCCGTCACGAACTTGAGGTCGTGCATGTCGATGTTCTTCAGCGACAGGCCGAAGGAGAGCAGCTTGTCCGCGGAGTCCAGCCCCGGGTCGACGGTGAGCGACTTGGTCGCCGCGTCGGCCAGCGGCAGCAGGTTGGTGGGGCTCAGCCCCTCCTTCTTCATCTTGGTGGCGAGCGAGCTCATGAAGGCCTGCTGGCGCTTCATCCGGCCGATGTCGGAGCCGTCGCCGATGCCGTGCCGCAGGCGGACGTAGTCGAGCGCCTGCTGCCCTTCGACGGTCTGCTTGCCCTGCGGGAGGACGAGGTTGCCCTTCTTGTGCAGGTTGGGGTTGATGTCGCCCTCGTAGATCGCCTTCGGCAGGCAGACGTCCACGCCGTTGACGGCCTTGGTCATCGCGGCGAAGCCGTTGAAGTCGACCACGATGGTGTGGTCGACCCGGATGCCGGTGACCTTCTCCACGGTGTTCTGGGTGCAGGCCGGGTTGCCGCTGTCGCTGCCGCCGACCGAGAAGGCGGCGTTGAACAGGTCGTTCCCGCCCTTGGTCCACTTGCCGTTGGGCAGCTTGCAGGACGGGATCGGCACGATCGTGTTGCGCGGGATCGAGATGCCGACGGCGTGCTTGTGGTCGGCATAGACGTGCAGCAGGATCGTGGTGTCCGAGCGGGCGCCGCCGTCCTCGCCGCCGCCGAGGTCGGAGTTGTTGCCGCCCCGGCTGTCGGAGCCGATCAGCAGGACGTTGACCGGCTTGTTGCCGTCGGCGTCGGCCTTGGCCTCCGGCGGGCGGTCGGTGGCTATCGCATCGGCGTCGAAGGACTTGATGTTGGCGTTCAGCTTGTAGTAGATCGCGCCGCCGGTGCCCGCGATCAGCACCAGCACGCCGGCCGCCGACCAGGCCACGATCTTCTTCACGTTCTTCTTGGGCTTGGCGCCGCGCCGCGCGGCCGCCCGTCCGCCGGACCCACCGTCCGCCGCGCCGCCGCCCTTGCCCTGCGCGGCGCGACGGGCCTCGGCCCGGCCGCCGGAACGCGGCGAGGGCACGGTGCCCGGTGTACCTTCCGCCGGGAGCGCGTCGGGCGCTTCCTCGCCCCGAGCCGGGCTCTCGCCCCTCCGACCTGACATGCGCGTACCTTTCACCGACGGAAGCGACGCCCCGGACGATCTGGCGCACCGCACAGGGGGAGACGGACCGGACCGCTCCCTGGTTGTACGTACGAAGGTCGATACAGAACGACCATCGCGGCTTCCGATCATATTGAGATCAGATAAGAACACTGGCCTTCGGTACACCAATGACCCCGGCGGGGAACGGCTGATCCCGCTCCAGACCATCCGAAAACGCCCGATTCGGACGGGTCGCCGCCGACCGGGTCAGAAGACGCAGGGGATGCCGCCGTCGGACTGGGCCTCGACCTTGGGACCCTGCATCGCCACGTTGGCGGCCGGGTCGCTCGGCGCGGCACTGGGGGCGGCAGGGCGGTCGGAGGCGACGCCGTCGAAGGAGGTGCCGAGGGTGACCACGACGTGGCCGGCGCCGGCCGAGGAGGACTCGGTGGCGGTGACGCCGTAGCGGGCGGCGATCTGGTCGGCTGCCTCCTTGGCGCCCTTGCCGTAGGTCACCGTGGTGGTCTTCGGCTTGGTGTGCGCCGGGCCGGTCGTCCCCTGTTTGAAGCCCAGGCCGACCAGGACCTTGGCCTCGCCGGCGGAGGACACCCCGGCGGCGGAGGAGGCGTTGAACACGTCCACCGTGGCGGGGGCGGCCGCCTGGGTGGCCGTGGCGGTCTGTGTCGGCGCCTGGGTGGCGGTCGGATCACCGCTCGGGGTGTCGGCGGGGGCGGGCGCGGCGGCGTCGGCACCGCCGAACACCTGCTTGACCACCTTCTGGATCTTCGCCGGGGTGACCAGGTTGACGTCCTGCGGCGGGTCGCCCCGCTTGGCCCCCGTGTCGTAGGTCAGCGTGTTGAACTCGACGTTGCCGCCGGTGAGGGCCGGAGCCTGCTGGGCGAAGTCGAGGATGTTCCACTCGTTGTCGATGACCAGGTCCTTCTGCACCACGCCGAACAGCTTCTGCATCGCCCCGAAGTCGCCGATGACGCCCTGCTGCTTGAGCTTGTGCATCACCGAGGAGATGAAGGCCTGCTGGCGGTGGGTGCGGGCGAAGTCGTCCGAGTCTCCGTGGCCGTCGTTCAGGTTGTGGCGCTGGCGGACGAAGGAGAGCGCGTCGGCGGCGTTCAGATGGCTGACGCCGGCCGGGAGCTTGAGCCCGGTGCCGCTGCCCTCGTGGGTGGCGGTCCTGGCGATGATCGGGTCGTCCACCGGGTGGGTCAGGCAGACGTCGATCGGCTGGAGCTGCTCGGCGATGTCGTAGAAGCCCATCAGATTGACCTCGGCGATGTGGTCCACCGGCTGGTCGACGAACTTCTGCACGGTGCGGATGGTGGCCGCGCGGCCGGCGTCCCGGCCGGCCTTCTCCAGGTCGGCGCCCTTGAGGCCCTTGGCCTTCGGGCTGTCATTGAACGCCTCCTTGGCGTTGCCGTAGGCCTCCTTGATCTTGGCCATGCCCATCTCCTTGCCGTCCCCGTTGAAGGTCATCACCCAGTCGTCGCGGGGGATCGACACCGCCTGCACCTTGCCGCCGCCCGCCGGTATGTGCAGCAGGATCAGCGAGTTGGTGTTGTAGCCGCCGATCTTGGAGTCGGCGCCGGCGTGCAGCTCGTTCTGGACGATGGCCGGGTCGACGTCGGAGCCGTCCATGTTCTTGCGGCTGTCCAGGCCGATCAGCAGCAGGTTGACCGAGTTGTCCAGGTGCTTGGGGGCGTCCTTCTTCGTCTGCTCGATGACGCTCGACGTGGTCATCCCGTCCGTGAGGGACGTGTACTCGTACCAGACCACCCCGCTGGCCGCGAACACCGCGAAGCCGACCGTGCAGGCCACCACCCGGCCCGCGATCAGCAGCGGCGAGCGCGACCCGCCGCCGGAGGCCTTGCGGGCGGCGGCCCGGCCGCTCTGCGGCGGCTGCTCGGCGTGCGGCGGCTGCTCGGCGTTCTCGGTCATGGCTCCCCCGGTCCCGGACCGACGGTCGGCCCGCCCTCGACAGGTCTGTCGCAGCCCAGCGAAACACACAAATGGATCAAGCCAAAGCAGTTCGACGTCAAATTGCCATCACTGGGACCGTTTTGAGGTCCGATCACACCGCCCCGGGCAGGCCGGTGACCTGAGACTGCTACGCAGGAAGGCCCTCGTCCGGGAAGGCGGGGGCCTTCGGGAGCTTCGTCAAGTCTTGTACTCAGTAGTGCAATTGACTCCCCAACATTCCAGCCGCACTCTTGCCGGGCTCATGACAGTCGGCAATTCTGTACTGCCACCCCTCAACGGCCGCCCCACGGCCGGGTTGGCGCGTGAACCTCCTGCTCGTCCCCCACGAAGGAGCCAGCATGCGCAAATTCCTGATCCGCCTCGCCACCCTCGCGGCTACAGCCACCACCCTCGCCGCGCCCGCGGCACCGACCACCGCGGCGGCCGCCCAGAGCCTGTCGTTCCGCCCTCTGGCGTACAACACCAATGGCTACAACTGGGGCGGCTACGCCGCCACGGGCAGCGGCTTCACCTCGGTCTCGGCGTCCTGGACCGAGCCGGACGCGACCTGCAACTCCACCAACGACCTCTACGCACCCTGGGTCGGCATCGACGGGTACGGCTCCTCCACCGTGGAGCAGACCGGCGTCGCGACCGACTGCTCCAGCGGCAGCCCGGTCAACCAGGCCTGGTACGAGATGTACCCGGCGAACCCGGTCTACCTGAGCCTCAGCTCGTACCCGGTGTCGGCCGGCGACCACATCAGCGCGTCGGTGACCTACGCCGGGAGCAGCAGGTACACCCTCAAGCTCACCGACTCCACCCGCGGCTGGACCTACAGCACCACCAAGTCCCTCTCCGCGCAACGGACCAGCGCCGAGGTCATCATCGAGTCGCCGACCGGGTCCTACCCCAACTTCGGCACGCTGAGCTTCACTTCGGCCACCGTCAACGGCAAGTCCCTCGGCTCCTACAGCCCCGTCGCGCTCGACCCCAGCTCCAACGGCGTCTTCGAGGCCAGCACCAGCGGACTCGGCTCCAGCGGCACCAGCTTCACCGACACGTTCCTGGCGGAGTAGCCACCGTACGCACGGAGCGAGGAGCGGGAAGTGGGGCCGCCCCCCCCCCGGCGGGGGGGGCCCCGGGGGGGGCCCCCCAGTGCCGCCGGAAAACACAAAATATAACGCCGCCCCAGGCCAAACCAAGCCGCGGCCCCCGCCCCTCGGGCG
>NZ_JBITZP010000049.1:0-56296 GCF_044546945.1 Kitasatospora sp. NPDC053057
GGGGCGGAAGGCCCTAAGGGGCCTTACCCCCGGCCTGACGGCCGGGGCGCCGCTGACGCGGCGTCAGCCGGGGGTGCCGCCTACGGCGTCACCGTGCGTGGTGTGGCCTCGGCTGCGCCTCGGCGGGCGGTGGGTGGTTGGGGGAATTCGCCGGTGGCGAATTCGTGGGGCGCGGCACGCGCCGTTGGGGCGGGCGTCGGCGTCGCTGCGCTCCGCCATTCTCGGGGCGTTGTGCCGGGCCTACGGCCCGTCAATCGGTCGACTTTCCCGTCTTGTTGGGCCGGTGTTTTCACGGCCCTACGGGCCGGTTTGCTGGCAGGGTTTCCCGGGCTGCGCCCGGGGGTTCGCGTTGACGATGTGACGCGGAATTCAGGTAGCGGCCCCTTGCCCCGTTCGGGCGGGGGGCCGGCCCCGGGCCTGCGGCCCTGGCGTTGACGATGTGTCGCGGACTTCTGGTAGTAGCCACAACCCCACCCTCGGGGCCCTTCCCCGGTCCCGGCCGGTGGCCGGTCCCGCCTTGCGGTTGCTGGGCTGTCGGCCCATCCGCCGCCCTCGGAGCGGGGCCTGCGGCCCTCGGGAGTAGCCTGCGGGCCGCCGGGCGGGGCTCGGGCCTCCACCGCCTCGTGGCGGGCCCTCACGAGCGGCCCGGACGGCGGCCCCTGACGGGCCCTCAACCGAGAATCCCGGCCGGGCATCCGAAGCCTTTCCGGCGGTGCTTTCCCGGAGCGTCGTACGGCTCTATCCTACCGGTCCGCGACGGGCGCGGGACGCAAACACACAACCTCGCAGCAACCATCCGTCCCGGCCCTATCCGGTGACACTCCAAGCCGGAATGCGAATTCCCTTCCACTGTCCTTTCACACCGCAATCCGAAAGCCCCGAGCGGCGCAGCGAGCAGAAATCCCATTCAGGCACGCCGGAAAGGGGCCTACGGCCCTCCAGTCCGACACCATGACCGCCGTTCAAAGCCGCCCAGAAAATCCCGACCAGCGTCAACCGAGCAATTCCCGGAGCAGCGACACCGAACCGAACAACGGACCAGGACGGCGGCCAGGACGGCGGCCAGGGCGCAGCAGCGGCGCGCGGCGCCGGGCGGCGTGGACGGGCAGCGGGAACCCGCCGAGGCCGGCGGACCGGGGCAGCCGCTGCAACACGGACTGCAACACGCCCGCCCGCCCCCGCTCCCGGCCACATAACGCCTGGTCAGACCCGCAACACGGCCCCGTGTTGCACCCCCGTGTTGCACCGCGTTGCACCCCCGCGTTGCACCCCGCACCCACCACCCGGCCACCAGCCACCGGCCGCCGAGCACCACCACCAGGACCAGGCCGCCGGGAAGGCCGGCCTTCCCGGCGGCCACCGCCGAGCAGCAGCCGCGGCCCCGCCCCGGCACCCTGTCGCACCCACCTGTCGCGCCCAGACCACACACAGGGGAACAGGGGCATCCGCCCACGTCACACCACACGACACCACCCCAACGCGACAAGCAACGCGACAGCACGCGCGACAGGCCACCGACTACTCCCGAGCCGCCCGGCGAAGGGCGTCCCAGACCGCTTCCTTGGCTCGCCGCGCCTCCTGCTCAGCCAGCTCGACCGCACAGAACTCCTGCCGCAGCCGGTACGCCACTGCGCGGCGCAGCCGGATGCCGGCAGGCCAGTGGGTGCCGCGGGCGTGCCGCCACGTGCCGGGCCTGACCTCGAGCCAGAAGGCCAGCCGCCGCACCGCCCGGGCGGTCGCCTCGTCCCGCCGAGGCCGGCGGTCCAAGCAGAGCAGCTGACCATCGATGTGCCGGCCGAGAAGGGCCAGGAGCTGGGCCTGAACGGTGGTGTAGGCGTCGATCGGGCAGCAGCCCGGACGGCGGGCGGTCAGAGCAGCGTGGTCCCGGCACACCGCCGGGCAGGTCCTGGTCGTCATGGCCCGCACCCTCCGACCAGCGACCTGTGGACAACGGAACAATCCACCGGAACCGAACACCCGCCCCCTCCATCACCCCTGGCCCGCAAATCCAACCCGAATTCACACCACCACCCGGCAACCAACCCGCCAAAACAGCCCAACGAAATTACCGGCGAAATTCAGCGCCGAATGCAGGCCCACAACACGCCACCCGCCCTCCGAACAGCCCCACCCCACCCCCGACCCCACCCCGCCACCACACACAGTCACCACACCCCGGACCACACCCACCCCGACCCACACCCCCAACAGGCACAACCAAAGGTCCAGACAACCCCGCCACCGAGGCCAAAACACGCCCACCACAACCAACAGGTCACACCCTGCGGTCGTGGCGGATCTTCTCATTCGGGCCCGGTGTCACTGGATCGGCACGTAGCGTGGCTGGGTATTGCTGCTGGCAGATCGGAGATCACACGTGTTCGACCAGGCCACCGAACTTCCGCTCCACGTCGTCACCGGGGTGCTGCTCGACGCCGCGCTCCTGTCGCTGACCAGCCCTAGTACCACCGCGTTCCGCAAGAAGTGGGCTGAGGGAGAGGCCACTTACGAGAGCGCGCAGTACGCCGGTCTGCCCGACCCAACGCCGCAGACGGCGCAGGCGCTACGGTGGTTGCTGAACGATGAGCGGCCCGCCACCCGTACCTACGGTCTGATCGCCCACCAGGCCCGTCACCGGTACGACATCCCGGTCCCCTTCACCGCCGGCTGGTTGATCTCCGCCATCAAGTGGGGCGGCAGGGCGGACTCCTTCCCCGTCGAGGCCGACGTCGAGGCCTTCGTCCTGGCCGCCACCACCGAGGCTGCTCTCAAACAGCTCTGACCCAGCACACGGCATGCCGAAGGCGCCGACCACTTGGTGGTGGTCGGCGCCTTCGGTGACCGGATTCAGCGGTGTCGTTCGGGTTCCGTGCGGGGTTGAGTAGGCAGGTCAGAGCCTGCGGTTGAGCAGCAGGGCCAGGATGGTACGGGCTTCGCGTCGGCGGGCCGTCGTGGGGGCGGCGATCGCGGTGAGCGCGAGGACGGTCACGGTGGCCACGTAGCCGGCGGCCGAGGTGGCCAGGGCGAGGGTCGCGGGGTCGTGATTGAGCACAGGGAGTCTCCTGGGGTCGGTGCGGGGCCCGGGCCCGCGCGGTCGGTGCGCGCAGGCCCGACGGGTCAGTGGGCGGCTAGTTCTTGGAGCTGGTGGGCGATGTCGCCGGTGGGCAGGCTGAACGGCCCGCACATCTCGTTGTTGGCTCCGGGCAGTCCGTCGATGGCCTCGCGCAGTGCGTGGTCCGGGCTCGGCAGGCAGGCGGGATCGGGCAGCGGCGGGGCCATGAGCGCCGCCAGGTGCGGGTAGCCGGGTACGTCCGGCAGGGCGGGCGGCAGAGGCGCCGGGGCGTCTTCGTCCATGCGGGCGGCCTGGTGGAACCAGTGCTCCGCGTCACGCAGTTCACCCATGCGGATGTGGTGCAGGTAGAGGCAGTAGGCGGCAGTGAGGTTCCCTGCGCCGGCGGCGAATTGCCACCACCACTGGGCGTCGTAGGGCTGGCCCGTGAGATCGAGCAGGCAGCCGAAGACCAGGCCACCACGCGGCTCCCACCTCGTCACGAGGCCGTCCAGCCAGCTGTAGGCGTCCGGGCCGTTGATCACGAGCTTGGCCAGAGCCGTCAGGTCCCGGTCGGCGTCGTCGAGCTGGGACTCCTTCGCGGTTCCCGCCCCGGCCGGTGCGGCGGGCCGGGGCACGCACACGTCGGACGGCGTGGCCACGGCGGGAACCGCGGCTGCTCGACGAGCGGCCTGCCGGTCGGCGATGTACCGGCGGCCGGCGTCGAAGTCGTACCGGGGGCGGGCATCGGGAGCGGGGGCGGCGGCCTCCAGCAGGCGGTCGATGTTGTGGGTCACCGAATCACTCCTGGTCGTGCTTGGCGGGGCCGGGGCGCAGCAGGCGGCGCGGCGCGAGACGGGCTTCGATCTTGGCCTTGGCCTGCGAGGTGAGCGAGCGGACGGTGGTCTCGTCGACGCCCATCGCCCGGGCCGTGCGCGCGACGCTGTACCTGTTGAGGTAGCGCAGGATGATGACGTCGAACTTGGCTCCCGACAGTTCCAGGACCGCGGCCGCCACCGAGACGCCCACCTCCAGGTCCGTGACGTCGGCGTCGATGCCGGCGATCAGCGGCTCCGCCTCGCGGTGCACCACGATGGAGAACACGACCCGCTCGACCAGCAGGCGGTGCTCCTCGTCCCGGACCCGCTGCGCCTCGACGGTGTGGCGCAGCGCGGCCCAGGCGTAGGCGTGGGGGTTGGGTTGGGTGAGCACGCGGTCCCAGCGGTCGACGAGGGCGAGGAAGACGTCGTCGACGACGCGTTGTGCGAGGGCCGGGTCGTCGAGGACGGTGAGGGCGTAGTCGAAGTAGGGCTGGGCGTGGAGTTCCTGGAAGCCCTGGAAGGCTATGGGCAGGTCGATGCGCGGGGCGGTTCCGGCGGCGTCGGTGAAGGACGGCTCGCTCATCACGCCTCCCGGGCCGGGTGCGGGACGCTGGCGTGCGGCCGCAGGGAGCCGTCGGTCCCCAGGGTGGGGCTGGAGGGAGGGCGGCCGGAGGGTCGGGCGGGGGCGGGGATAGGGGTGTGCATGGGTGTAGGGGTTTCCTCACTGAGGGCGCAGGAAGGGTGTTGGCGTGACGCTCCGTCGGTGATCGGTGGCCGGAGCGTTGCGACAGGCAGCATCATGTCGCTCGAACACCCGGATCGTTCACGGCTCGAAGGTAAAGAGTTGCGGAGCGTCACATTCCAAGGTTTGGGAACCGGTTCCATGTAAAAGCGGACCGATCGGGTCGAAGCCTGACGGTGGCGCGGCCGGGCGACCCCCACGAAGGCTTCAAGTCGTGACGGCGTGCCCAAGCCGGTTTCGAACGGTCCGGAGACCGAGGCTGGGCGATTTCGCGGTCGATGAGGCGGCGCAGGCCGGCCCCCTCGAGCGGCTGGTGGAGCGGGCTTGCGGCGAGGCGCCGCCGAGCAGCGGTTAGGTCACCCGTACGATTACGCGGTGGGAAAGCAGAAGACCTTCGAGTATCCCGACGACTTGATCGAGGCGCAGCAGGCGCTGGTGGCTGTGCAGGCCGAGCGTCGCGCCCACCTGGCAGCGCTGCCTTCCTGGAGCGGCGATCTGGAAGCCGCCCGGCAGGGCCTGAGCGAGGAACAGCTGGCCGAGTCCGCTCGGCTGGAGGAGGCCGAGCGGCAGGCCTCCCATCTCGTGTGGGCCGACGACTACTGGGCGAAGCTGTCGGGTGAGGATCGTGTCGCCGCCCGCTCCCAGCTCAAGCACATCGACGGTCCGGTGTCGTCGGACGAGGTGGCGTAGTCGGCGGATCCTGCGGCTTCGAACATCTGCGCGCCGAGCCCTGAGCCGGGGCCGGCTGAGTACGCGTCCCACGCTGTCTCGGATGTGCCGTGGCAGCGTGGGACGCGGGGATCACGCGGCGATCGCCAGGTCCGGCTGTCGGCCGGGAAGCCATCCCCGCTGTCGCAGCCCCGGGGCCCGGCGACCACACCAGTTGGTGCAGTAGCGGCGGGCCCGGCCGGTGAAGGCCGGCGGCATCGCCTGGGCGCAGACCGGGCAGTGGCCCGCCGGAACGGGGGTGGCCAGGCGTTCCAGCAGGCGCTGGACTCGGTACTGCTCGTCGAGTTCGAAGGGTTCCTGGTCGGCGGTGCAGTTGATGAGGAGCTCAGCGAAGGTGGCCCGCAGTTGGGTGAGGTCGCGGCAGCGGGCGCCGAGGAGGGCGAGGTAGTCCTCGACGGGCCAGGTAGCCAGGGTGGCGGTGCGGGTGAGGTAGAGGCCGACGGTGTCGATGCGGTGGTGGTCGGGGGTGTCGAGGAGGAGGTAGCCGAGGATCTGCCAGGCGGTGGCCTTCTCGAAGCGGTGGGGGTGGCGGGTGCTCTTGATCTCGATCAGTGTGCCGTCGGCCAGGAGATCGGCGTCGGCGGTGATGTCGATACCGGCGAACATCACGCCGCCCTTGCAGTCGGCGGGGTCGGTGGTGGCGCGCAGCGCCTGGAGGGGGCCGGTGGCCGCGTGGTCGAGCTGGGCGGTGACGTCGTCGACCAGGTCGCGGTGGGGCAGGTCCAGGAGGCGTTCCAGGGTTAAGTCCTTGGGGGCTTCGACAGCGGCCAGGAACAGCGGTGTGTAGGTGAAGCCGAAGGGGTTGCGGGCGGCGACCTGGTACCAGGCCGCGGCGAGTAGGAGCCGTGCGAGGTCTTGTTCCTCTTCCCAGGAGCGGTCCATCGGCAGGTCCCGGTTGTCCGGGTCCAGGGCGTGGACGGTCTCGGCCAGGCGCTGGAGGAGCTGTTCGCCGACGACGCCCATGCGCTCGCCGGCCTGGCGGCCGCCCATGCCCCGGCTGATGTCGATGCCCAGGTGGGTGGCCAGGTCGACGGGTTCGGCGGCGGTGAGGGCCAGGCGCAGGCGCTGGTCGATCGCGGTCCCGACCGTCCCGGCCTCGGTGCCTACTCCTTCGGGCGGCATCAGGACGGGCTCGGTGGCGTACCGGGTGCGGAAGTTCTCCCGCAGCGGCTTGGGGCCCGCCGACATCTCCCGGTCCAGGAAACGGCGCAGCGGTGTCCGGGGGCAGCTGAGGCCGGAGGTCAGGCTCATACCGTCCACCGCCCCTCGGTGGCTCTGCTGCGGGCCTGGCCGGCGGGGAGCAGCGGAGAAATGGGTGTGGTCGGCGTGGTGGTGCGCAGGTGGTTCGTCATACCGGGGACGGTAGGGACGTCCTCTGACAGGTTGTAGGACGAACGGAGCAGGCGTGTCGCCCGGCCGGGGACGTCTTCACCCGGCCAGGCGAACCGGTCTTGCGCGTCAGGCCGGGTCCTTCGGCGGGAAGCGCCGCTGAAGGATCTCGGTCCACATGGGCAGGCTGACAAAGCGGTCGGTGTCGTCGGCCTGGGCCTGGACGAGTTCCAGCAGGGCCGCGATGAACGGCGCTGCGGCGTTGTCAGCCGGGACAGCGGCTGCGGCGTCTTGGAGTCGCTGGTGGGCGGCGGGAAAGGCTTTCTTGGCCTGCGCCTCTTGTTCCTTGACCTTCGCGGCGCTGGCCTCCATCAGGATCCGCTCGACCGTGTAGGTGGGGCACTGGTCGGTGTGCCAGATCTCCGTGGCGGCTCCGTCTCGTCCGATCGAGATGGTGCGGATGTCGCCGTTGTCCGGCCCGGCGTGGCAGTCCTCGCAGGCGATATGGCGGTGGGTGTTCGGCTGCTCGGCGTGGGGGTCGGTCACAGGGCACCGGTTCCTTCCTGCGCGGCGGGCCGGTTGTGGGGACCGGCCCGGGAGCGCCATCCAACGCCCGCCGAACAGCAAGGTCAACACCTTTCACCAGGGCACGCCCTGTCAGAACCGGTTGCGCCGTACGACGGGCCGGGCGGGCGGGGCCTGCTCGGTGCCGCGCAGTGCGAGGGCCGCGGTGCGGGTGCGCTCCAGCCAGCTCATGACTTGGCGCAGCGTGGCGGGGTCGAGGGTGCGGGTGAGGTCGCGGACGGCCTGGTGGTCGGCGTCGGTCAGGTTGTAGAGGCCGGCGCGGTCGAGTGCGGTGTAGAGGGGCTGGGCTGCGGTGCCGGCGAGGGAGCGGTGGGCGGCGTCGGTGGTCTGGCGGGCGCGGAGGGCGGCCTCGCGAGCGCAGGCGGCGACGTCCTGCCGGTGATGCTCGAGGCGCAGCGCGTGCTGGAGTGCGGTGTCGTGGTCGGGGTCGTAGCGCTCGGCGCGGGTGGCGGCGGTGTGGTCGTGGATGCGCTGCCACTCGGCGAGGGTGTCGGCTGCGGTGGCGTAGGCCCTCTCGTGGCCGGCGTCGGTGTGCCGGTCGGCGCAGCGTTCCTCGAACTGGGCTTGTTCCAGGGCCTGCTGGATGTTCTCCAGGGTCATCCCGGCCGCCCGGCGGCGGACCCGGCTGGGGAGGTCGCCGAGCAGACCGTGCTCCTGACCGTCGGGCTCGTCCTCGTCGTGGGTGTGGTCGGGGCGGGCGGGGTGCTGGGCGAGGGCGGCGTGCAGCGTCGCGCCGGCCTCCCACGACTCGGCGTGCACGACCGGCTCCGGCGGGCCGTCCGGGCAGGCACTGTGGACGATCCGGCCCTCGACCAGGGCCACCCAGCCGTCCAGGCCGTCGACGTCCTTCTCCACCCAGCCGCGGGCCAGGTCCGCGCCGTGGTGAAGGGTGCGGATGCCGTCATGCCGGGTCCAGCGCAGCCACATCGCGCCGCGCACCGGCGGGGAGTCGAGGATCGGTCGGCCCAGGTCCCGGTCGGCGGGCGCGGGCCGGCTGCTGTACAGGGCCAGCTCCAGCCGTTCGGGTGCGGTGGCGGGGTCGGGGCGGGTGGTGTTGGTCATCGCGCGGTGCCTCCGGAAGTCGGGAACGAGGTGCGACGACCGTCCCGGCCTGGTGGGCCGGGACGGCGGGGTCTTGCGGGGCGGGTCAGCCGGTGACGGTCTCGGCGTGCCGGGTGAGCGCGTCCAGGAGCGCGGCCTGGTGGTCGGTCAGCTTGCCCTCGATGCGGGCCTTGTCCTGCTTGCGCAGCCACGTGCCGGGGCGGAAGGTCGGGTCGTCGCCGAGGCCGGTGCGGTTGGCGGGACCGTCGAGGGTTCCGCCGGCGGCGAGGTAGGCAAGCAGGCGGCGGTAGGAGCGGTTCCAGTCCGGCTCCAGGCGCCACAGCTCGTCCAGCGCGTCGAGCTTGGCCACCTGGTCCTTGGTGAGGCCCGCGGCCTTGCGCTGGCGGCGCATCCACGCGCCGACCGCGTAGTCGTCGAGCTTCGCGGTCGCCGGGATCGCCAGGTGACCGTGCTGGTGGTGGAACGCGGCGGCGTAGGCGTAGCCGCGTTCCCAGGCGTTGGCGTTCTTCGACCAGATCATCCCGAGGGCGTCCAGCTCCGAGACGCGTGCCGGGTCGAGCAGGCCCTGGCCGTTGAGGTGGCGCTGGCGGGTGAGCCACGAGATCAGCTCGGCGTGCTTCGCCCTGTCGGTGGGGTCGAGGTGGCCGTGCCGGAGATGGAAGACCGCCGCGACGGCGTGCATCCGCTGCCACTCGACCGCGCGCGGATTGAACGCCCGGAGCTTGACGGTCTGGAGGATCTTCGCGGCGTGCTGCCGGGCGTTGATCCGCAGCCACTCGATCGGCGACTCGACCGGGGCCGGCTGCTGCTCGCTCTCCCCGGCCTCCGCGGCCTCGCCCTCGGCCGGCTTGGCCGCGGTGGTGTGCGCGGTGCCCTGCGAGCGGCTGGCGCGCAGCTCGGTGATCCGGCCGACCACCCGGGCGTCGTGCGCGGCCAGGGCGCGCAGGACCCGCCAGATGGTGCGGAACGAGCTGGCCTCGATCTCGGCGTCGGCCTCCGCCTTCACGGCCTCCCCGGCGTCGTGGACCTCGGACGGGTGCGCAGCGGCGGTGTCGTCGCCGACCTCCGGCGTCGGCAGGTAGACCGGGATGATGACCCAGGACACCTTGCCCTGCCGGTAGGACTGGCGCAGCGCTCGCCCGACCGCCTGGACGATGTCGATGACGCTCGACTTCGGGTCCGCGAAGCAGATGGCGTCCACGGCGGCGACGTCGATGCCCTCCGTCAGGAGCCGACTGTTGCAGAGGATGCCGCACTCCTCGCCGTCTTCGCCGGTGTGGGCCTTGAAGTCGGCGAACGCGGCCCGGCGGTCCTTGAGCCGGTCGGTGCCGGCCACCGCCCTCGCCCAGATCCGCTCCGGCCGCTCCGCGTCGGGCAGCAGCTCCGAGGCCTCCAGCAGGGTGCTCGCGAACTCCCGCGCCCCAGCCACCCGCGAGTGGAACGTGATCACGCGGCGCAGGCTGAGGTCGGCGACCGCGCGCAGCACCGCGACCTGGAGGGCCAGGCGCAGCAGTTCCTCGTTGCTGCGCTGGGAGCGCAGGTCGGCGACGGCGGGGAGGTTGAGCAGCTCGCGCAGGTCCTCGTCGGTGACCACCGGCACGAGCACCCGGTAGTCGGCGAGGTAGCCGTGCTCGATCCCCTGTCCGAGCGTCCAGGTGAAGCAGACCTTGCCGTAGATCTCCTCCGAGTCCATGGAGCAGAGCACGGGCAGCTTCTCGGCGCCGTCGGCGTCGGCGAGGTCGGCCAGGCCGTCCTTCGCCCGCCGGTCGTCCGCGATCCTGGGCGTGGCGGTGAAGTACAGCCGGCGCTTCGCCGGGACCTGGGCGTCGTCGTGGATCGCGGCCCACGCCTTGCCCTCCGAACCGGCCGTGCGGTGGGCCTCGTCGATGACCACCAGGTCCCAGGCGGGGAGGCCGAAGTCGCGGTGGGCCTGGACGATCCGCTCCAGGCTCGCGTAGGTGGCGTACACGGTGACCGGCTCGCCGGGCTTCTCCTTGGCGAGCAGGTCGGCGATGCGCGGGGCCTGTGTGGTCACCTGGGCGTGGACGCGGCCGCCGGCCTCGGCGCTCTCCAGCGCCTCCTCCCGCGAGCACGCCGCGACGGCCAGGCCCCGGCGACCGCCCCGCAGCGACCACGCTTCGGCGGTCTGCTCCAGCAGCTCGATCGTCGGCACCAGGACCAGCATCCGGCCGCGCGCGGCGAGGCGGCGGGCGCAGCCGGCGGCGATCAGCGTCTTGCCGGAGCCGGTCGCCGCGACAACCGTCGCGCGGCCGCCGTCCTTCACCTCGCGCACCGCGGCCGTGACGGCGTCCTTCTGGAACCAGTGCAGAGGCAGCGGGTTCACCGCGGCCGTGCCGGACGGCTGCGCCGGGACCGGCTGAGCGGCTGCGGCGCAGAACGCGGCCGGCACGTCGGCCTCGGTGGCGGTGGTGGTCTCCACGGCGGTGCTTCTCCTTCGGATGCTGAGACGGCGGGGCCGGTGCGGGCGGTGCTGTGGGAGGGTCGGGGCGGGCGGCCTCTCCCCGGGGCCAGGTCATGGATGGGGAGAGGCCGACCTGTGACTGAGCGCTTCACTTGGCCAGTTGAGCAAATCCGCTGACCAGCGGCGATGCCTCAAGGCCATCCCTCCGTGGAACGGGCCTTGGGGCTTCGCAACCCGCTGACCAGGAACATCGTCGGGCGCTCAACTGGCCAACTCGGCCGCTAACTGGCCAAGTGAAGCGCTCAGTCACACGACCGGACTCTCTACTGCTGCTGGGGCGGCACCCAGCCGCGGACTTCCAGGTAGGCAATGTCGGCGTCCTCGACCGCGCGGCCGGTCTCCACCAGCCAGGCCCGCATCGCCTCGGTGACGTCGCCGTGGTGGTCGGCGACCCGCTGGGACCACTCGGCGGCGTCGAACCCGCCGGTGGACGCGGAGCCGTAGGTGCGCTCCTCGGTGCCGTCCGCGCGGGGGATGAAGCCGCGGCGCAGGCCCGGGGAGTCCTCGGTTGAGCCGGCCGACATCGTGTACTGGTTGGCCTTCATCCGGACGGTGAAGGCCAGGCGGCCGCCGGCCTGGCCGGTCTCGTGCACCACGGGCGCGAGGTGGGAGGCGCCGGACTTGATGGCCTGCTTGCCCGCGCGGCCGGCCATCGACTCGCCGGGCTTGCCGACGACGTCCTTGCCGCGCACCCGGGCCTTCTGTCCCGTCTTGGTGGTGCGGCGCTTGGTGTTCGCCTCGGCGATCCCGGACAGCGCCTCGGTGTCGCGCTCGCCGCCGCGCACCGCGCGGACGACCTGGCGCAGCGCGCCGACGAACGCCTTGCCCTTGCCCTTGGTGAAGAACTGGCTGACCAGGCTCGCGTCGCGGCCGAGCATCTTGGCGACCTGGCGCTTGGTGTAGCCCTGATCGATCAGCTCCTGGGTCAGCCTCGCGGCCTCGTTCGGGTTGTTCGGGTCGGCCGGGCTCACTGGTCAGCTCCCATCTGCGCGAGTTCGGCGCGGCCCAAGCCGCGCAGCTTGAGGTACTGCTCCTGAGAGGTCGGGTGCTCCACCGGACCGGTCAGGTGGCCCTTGAGGAGGTAGTCGCCGGGCTCGCCCCGGTACGGCCACGGCTGGCGCTCGGTCAGCGCGATGCCGTCCGTGCCGAAGTACACGACCGTGCCGGGCTTCGCGTGGAGAGCCCCGGCGTAGCCGATGACCTCCTTGCCCTGGCGGTACTTCATGTCCAGCAGCGCCGCGCGGGCCCCCGACCACACGTAGGCCGCCCACTCGGGGTGTGCGTACGGGTCGCGGGAGAACCCGGCCTGCCGCTGCCACGTCACCACCTCGCCGTCCTGGCCCAGGATCTCCACCCCGGCCGGCAGCGCCTCGCCGAGCGGGGTGGTGCCGGAGACCAGGCGCGGGCGCTGCGCGAAGCCGCCGAGACCGAACAGCAGCACCGACCTGACCGCACGAGAGGCGAGGTAGGCCGCCTGCCGCTGCCGCTCGTCGCCGTGCAGCTTCGACAGGTTGGTCAAGTCCGCCCAGGCGGCCTTGAGGCGCTTGCCCCACTCGTCGAGCGGCTTGCCGTCCTCGAAGAGCAGGCCGCCGAGGACCTCGATCCGCCACGGCGCGATGTGGTTCGACAGGGCGAGGTGGACCTCCGCACCGCCCGCCCAGGTGGTGAAGGTTGCGCCGGGCTCGCAGGGGTAGATCCAGGCACGGTCACCGGTGACGGGGGCCGGCAGCAGGCCGACGTGGTTCCAGCCGGCCGGGACGGTCACCCGCACATTCCAGTGCGAGCACGACATCAGCACCTTCGTCTGCTCGGCCTCCGTCATCGCGGCGAACGCGCTGGCGGTGATCCGGCGCGGGGTACCGACCGGGGACTTCCACAAGTGCTTGGCGTAGGCGAAGGTGCGGTCGTACTCGACCAACGCCGGGAGCTGCTCCGGCACCCGCGGGGGCAGGATCAGCTCGGTGCGGCCCTGGCCGCCGGTGGCATGCAGCAGGCCGCGCAGTTCCTCGGACAGCACCGGGTAGCCCCCGGCCCACTTGCCGGTCGTCGGGATGGTGCGCGACCACAGGTCCCGGCCGGTCTGGCTCGGGGAGCCCATCAGGACCGCGTCGTCCCAGTGGCGGCGCAGCGCCTGCCACAGCAGCGTGAACGCGTGACGGCAGGTCACGACGTCCGCGCCATCCGGGTCGAACCACTCCCCCATGCTCCGGATCTCGGTGGTGCCCCCGTCGGGCGCGCTCACGGGGGCATAGCGGCCGACCGGCTGGCGCTGGTGAACGAAGTGCCCGGCCAGCTTGTCCCGGCCCGAACCCACCGCGGTCGTCCACCGCTCCGACGGCGTGTTCAGCCAAGCCGCGACCGCGTCCTTGAGCGTGGAGTAGCGCTCGGCTCCGTCGTGCCACGGGGCGCCGGCGGTGATGTAGATCCGCTCGGTGCCGGGCGCGGCGTGCAGCACGGCGTCCAGGATCTCGCCCGGGGTGCGGGCGCCGAGGTCGACTCGGACGACCTGGTCGCGGACCGCGAGCATCCCGGCCGCCGCGTCCAGGAACACCGTGGAGCGGGCCTGTTGCGTGAAGTTGGGGCGCTTGGAGACCAGGCCCGTGGTGACGGCCTCGAACCGGGCACCGGCCGGGCCCTCCGGAAGGGTGGGCAGCTCACGCGGACCGGCCTCGACCACCGAGCGCGGCGCGGCAGCGACCGGAGCGACCGAGGCGGCCGGGACGACCGGCGCAGCGGCGGGGGCGGGCTGCTCGGCGACGGCCTGGTCCTCGACCTCGGTCGGCGCCTTGGTCACCGGGGCGGCCGGAGCCGGCTGCTCGATGACGGGGGCCGGGCAGGTCAGCGCCGGGGCGACCGCGACGGCGGGCTCGGCGACCGGCGCGGCATTCGCCGCCTCGACGGGCGCAGCGGCGGCGGCCTGGTCGTCGGCCTTGGGGGCACGCACGGCGGCCGGGGTCGGGTCCAGCAGCGGCGCGATCCGCACGACGTCGCCCACCGACAGCCCGGAGGCCTTCGCGATGGCCGGCGCCTGGGCGCCCTCGTACCCCGCCAGCCCGGCAACCCGGCGCGCACGCTGGGCGGTGAGCTTGTCCAGCTCCTTCTGCGCGGCCGCGACCGCCTTCTCGGCGGCCGTGATCTCGGTACGCAGCTCGCGCAGACCGGCGAGCTCGGCGGTGTACGACTTCCGGTCCATCAGGCTTACTCCCCCTCGTCGGTGGTCGGGTTGGTGGTGACGTAGGCGATCGGGCCGCCCGACACCGACGGCAGGCGGGTGCCAAGCAGCAGGCCCGCCAGGCGGACGTCCTCGGGGTCGGCCGGGTCGGCGGCGTTGGCGGGGGCGGTGAGGTCGGTCAGGTAGCCGGCCATCCGCGCCTTCGGGAATCGGAATCGAGCCGCGGTGCCGACCGTGCCGTCCGACTCCCACTCGGTCAGGCCGGTCAGCACCGCGACGACGAACCCGGCCACCGTCACCGGCAGCACTCCGCCGCCCGCGACCCGGGCCGGGTCGCACCGCCACCAGCCGGACAGCGCGGCCAGCAGCTGCGCCTCGTTCAGCGCGGTGCCGAAGCCGATCCAGTCGCGGTCCGGCTCGTCCACCTTCGCGGGGGCATCCGAGCGCAGCACCGCCACCTCCGGGGTGCCGAGCACGGTCAGGTCGGCGGCGGGCCGGGCCTGCAACTGCTGGAGAGCGGCCAGCGGGAACACCTGCCGACCTTGCTCGCGCACGCCGGGGACCACGCCGGTGGCCATCAGCTTCTTCACCGTCGGGATCGAGCACCCCAGTGCCGTCCCGGCTTGACCGGTCGTCACGAACACACCCACAACCTCCACGCCTATTCATCTAACTTGAAACGCTAGGGCGACTCTACGCCTCCCCTCCGACACTGTCCACGCCTTTTTAGTAAGTCGTACAAGCATGTCCGGTGAGGCGGTCCGCCCCGGTTTGTCAGTGCCTGGTGGGACCGTGGTCGGTTACCAACCCCGGAAGGAGCTGAAGAAGATGACTCCTCGCCAGCAGAAGGCCGTGGTGATCCTCGGCGCGGCCCTGGTCGGCACCTACGTGCTCGGCAACGTCGCCAAGGGCCAGGCCCGCGTGCTCGGCCTCAACGCGGCCCAGCTCGCCGCGCTGAGCGCGGGCGTCGCGTTCGCCCTGCGCAACGCCTAAGCACGGCCCGTACGGTCCGGCCCGGTCACCATCACGGTGGCCGGGCCGGACCGCTTCCCCGGGCCTACTCGGCGTCGGCCTCCGGGCGGGGCGCCGGGCACGCGCCGCAGCAGCCCGGGGCGGGGAGGCCGGCCGGGGCCTCGGGGGTGCGCAGCTTGCGGACGGCGGCCACGGCGTTCACGGCGGCCGGGACGGTGGAGAGGACGGAGCTGAGGTTGCGGACGGCGTGGGCGAGCTGGTCGGCCTGCGGGCCGGCCGGGTCGGCGACGGCCTCGGCGAGGAACTGCAGAGCGGACTGAACGGTCGTCATGACGCCCCCCTTCGAGAGAGGTGTGTTCCTTCACCCCTTCGAGGCGCTCAGAGTCCACCACCAGACAGGACCCGCGCGCAGAAACGTCTATGGCCTGGGGCGCAGCACCACGATCCGGCAAGAGATTTCGGGATGGGTAATGGCACGGATACGCCCCCGCCCCGGCACCGTTGGGGTGCTGGGGCGGGGCCGTGGCGCGGTGGTGTCGTCAGGGGCGGCCGCGTCCCGGGCGGAGTCGGCGCTGTGGTGGTGTCCGCGTCCATGGCGGGGGTTGGCTACGGGACGTCGTTGGCCGGTCCGGCTTCCGGCTCGGACCGAAGGGCGGCCGGGTCCATCGCGGCGACCGCGCGGGCCAAGTTCATAACGGAGCCCAGGACGTTCTGCGCCTCTGCGTTCGTCTCGACGCCAGGGTCTCGCAGCATGCCGATCGCGCGGCCGAGTGCCTCGGAGAACCGCTGGCTCCGCAGTGGCCAGTCCGGCAGGGTGGCCGCCATGCAGCGGGCGATCGCGTCGGGGCCGGGGTCGCCCTGGTCGCCGAGCAGGAGATCGTTGGCCAGCTGCTGGTCGGCTCGGCTGGGGGTCCACAGGTCGGCCTGGAGTTCGTCGCGGATGTCGCCGACCGTGTCGCCGACGGCGGTCCCGGGAGTGAATCCGGACTCGACGATGATCTGCTTCAACAGCGCGCGGCTCTCTTCCGCGGTGGCGCCGCGGTCGGCCCATCGGGGTTTCCAGTCCGTGCCGCACCGGGTGCAGATCAGGGTGAGCTCGTCGTCCCAGCGTCCCTGTGCGATGTGGCCCATCGTCAACGAGCACCGGTCACAGGCCAGCGGGAGGAGGACCTCCGAGACGAAGTAGTCCCCGCTCAGGGTCGAGTAGTCGGCGACCAGGCCCTCCGGCAGCGGGGCCACCCAGTCCACCGTCCGCACCCTGATCTCGCCGGCGATTCTGAGCTGCCACAGATGTCCGGTGGTAGCGCCTGGAGGAAGTGCGTATTCGATCGCCATGCGGGGCCTTCCCCTGCTCGATTCCGATGGCTCTGGGATACCACGGCCGTCGCCCTCCCCGGGACGGGAACGGCACATCCCGCCTACCCCACCGCCGGCCGGTCCGCAGGTGTGGTCAGTTCCTACCAAGCGTCAACACCGTCGAACCCGACCGGCCCGCTGTCCGCCTCCCGCCCTGCCCAGCCCTGCTCCAGCGCCTCAGACTCACCGCGCAGCAGGTCGCCGATCCAGTCGGCGACGCCAGCCGACAGCACGACGGTGCGCTGCTGGATGCCGTGTGGGGTTCCGATCGTGACCCAGATCTCCTGAGGATCACCGGGGGCTGCGGCCAGGTCGGCGAAGGACTCCAGGACATCGGCGAGATCGTCGGCCGCGCCCGCGCTGTCGGCACTCACCAGCCCGCCGGACCGGTGCCGGGGGATGGCTCCGGAACCTGCCGGACGGTCGCCGGGCTGAACAGGTACCAGGCCCAGTCGTCCGGGTCGGCGCCCCAGCGCACCAGCGCGACCCAGCGGGTCGATCCCTGGTGGAGGCGCCACAGCTCGACCCGGCCGGGCCTCCACCGGCCGCCGATTCGAATCTCCACCCAGCGCCAGCGTGGCTCCACCGTCCAGCAGCGGCCGGGACCAGACATCAGCTCGCGCGGGGCGCGCTCCGCGTCCCCGGGCTGGTACTCCGGGTGGCGGGGGCGGGAGAAGGGAACGGCGGCGGTCACATCCCCACCTTATCGCTCATATGTTCGATTCACTATTCGAAGGACGCTCCCGCCCAGGTCAGAGCCTGTCGGCCGACGCGAGAGCGCGGGCGCAGCATGGAGGAGAGGAGGCATGCGATGCCGAACGCGATCGCCAAGATGACCGTCAGTTTCTCGCTCGTGTCGATCCCAGTGACCCTCTTCGCGGCGACCGGCCGGCACACGGTGCCGCTGCACCAGGTCCACGCCGCCGACGGCGGCCGGATCAGGCAGAAGCGTGTATGCGAGCTGGACGGCGCGGAGGTGCCGTACGAGGACGTAGCCCGTGGCTACGAGGCCCCGGACGGGCGCACCGTCGTACTGACCCACGACGACCTCGCCGACCTCCCGCTCGCGACCACCCGGGAGATCAAGGTCCTGGGCTTCCTGGAGGCCGCCCGGGCGGATCCGGTCGCCTACGACAAGGCCTACTACCTGGGACCGTCCAGCCCGGCAGCTGCCCGCCCGTACGCACTGAACCCCGGGGAATTGCACTGAATGCAAGCTGGTCTCCCGGTGAAGGCCGAGCACCTGGGACTCTTCGGCGCGCGTATGTTAACGCGGAACCACCCTCCCGAGCAGCCACGTTGCCACTGGCCGTGCATGTGATGCATGATTCGCGCGGTAAGTGAACGGCGCGGCTGGCGGGGAGGGGCCGGTGACGGACACGGGAGCCCGGGACGGACGTGCTCGCATGGTCCTGCTCGACGGCGTCGCCTTGCTGCACCCGGAAGACGCCGTGTTCGAGGCCATGCTGGAAGGCTGGGCACGGCAGCAGCGCGGCGGACGCCGCTTGAAGAAAGACACGATCGAGCGGCGGCAGCGGATCGTGCGCCGGTTCATGGAAGCCGTCAACGAGTACCCATGGACGTGGACCGCTGGACACGTTGACGAGTGGATGACCTATCTCGTCGCTGAGAAGGACCGGTCGAAGGCGACCGTCCGTGGCTACCAGGAAGCGCTGCGGTTGTTCTGCGACTACATAACCTCGCCGTACTACGCGTGGCCCGAGGAGTGCCAAACCCGTTTCGGCACCTACCCAGTGCAGGTGTGTCACGAGTGGAACACCGCTGCCCATCTGTCCGACTATGAAGGGCGCCCCGAGCGGCGCCCGATGACCCGCGAAGAGATCCAGTGCTTCCTCGATCACGCTGACGAACAGGTCGACCGAGCGGTGCGGCTACGCCGCAAAGGCGCGCTCGCCGCGTACCGGGACGCGACGGTGTTCAAGGTCATCTACGGGTGGGGGCTGCGCTGCAACGAGGCGTCGCAGCTCGATACGTGCGACTTCTACCGCAGTCCGAAGGCACCCGAGCTGGGCCGGTTCGGCAAGCTCCAGGTCCGCTACGGCAAAGCGAGCAAGGGCTCCCCTCCACGCCGTCGGATGGTGCTCAGCGTCATGCCCTGGGCGGTGGAAGCGGTCGAGGACTACGTCGTCAACATCCGCCCGCGGTACCAGGCCAGCGACAAGCCGACGCTGTGGCTGACCGAACGGGGAGGCCGACTCAAGCCACGGGAGATCGAAGACCGCTTCGCGCAGTACCGCGACGAGCTCGGGCTGGACAAGGATCTGACCCCGCACTGCCTGCGACATTCCCACGTGACGCACCAGATCGAAGACGGTGCGGATCCGAAATTTGTGCAGGAGCAGGTCGGCCACCGGTTCGCGTCAACCACGGCCATCTACACCGGAGTCAGCGGAGACTTCATGGACACCATGATGCGTAAGGCCCTTGACCACGCGTACGCCGCAGACCAGGAGATGCGATGACCGCCAAGCTCGACTACCAGTGGCACCTGCGCACCATCATGGCGAACCGGGGCATGTTCTCTACGACCGACTTGCGGCCGTTGCTTGCCGAGCGGGGCATCGACCTGTCGCCGAGCCAGGTCTACCGATTGGTGGTCGAGAAACCGGAGCGGCTCAGCTTGAAGACTCTGGTGGCGCTCATGGACATTCTCGGCTGCCGGATGGAGGAGCTCGTCGAACCGGTGGCTGCCGCTTCCCGGGGACGCCGGCGTGCCGCGAGCGGCGGCGGGGAGGCAGGGATCGGCTCGTTCAGGCCCACGCCGGCCCGCATCGTCCGGGAGACCGACGGGTGACCACCACCGAGGAACTGCCAGGGTATGCCGCGGACCCGGACGGCGTGATCAGCCAGGCGGTCCTGCGCGCCGAGCCAGGGCTGAGCGCGGACATCGTGGCGCAGGTCGTTTCGCAGGTGGCACCCGACCGCGTGCGTCGCCGCCGTCTGGCCAAGAGTCTCCAGGAAGATCCCGACCTGCTGATCTCCGGCCGGCCAGTAGGCCCGCGCATCGTCGGAGACCTGATCGACGCACTACGGCGGGCTGGGGCGGCCCGCGTCGTGCCTCCCAGTTGCGGACACTGCGGTCGGCAGAGGCGTCTGACCTACGTCGAGGGGACAGTACGCGTCTGCGGAACGTGTGGACACCGGCGGTTCGCACGCCCGGAGGCGTGCAGCGTCTGCGGCATGGCCCGCGCGGTGGCCCGCAGGGACCGGAACGGGCTCAGCCAGTGCGGCCAGTGCGCTCGGCGCGACGACCCGGACCAGTACGCGGCCGTGGTGCACGGTCACCTGGTCGGGCTGGCGACGGGCTTGGACGAGGAGACGTTGGCGGAGGTCATACGACAAGCAGCCCCCAAGCCGTTCGCCATTCGCAAGCTCGCCTACGAGCTGGAGGCGCGCCCCTCCCTCCTCACCGGTGACGGCGCCCACGGGTCGGGTCGACTCATCACACTCCTCGAACTCCTCACCGCGCGTAAGGCCCGGAACGTCGTACTGCCGCCGTGTCCCTGGTGCGGACGCCTCGTGAAGCTGACGACGACCCACGGCGGTCTGCGCTGCTGTTCCTGGTGCCCCAAGCGTCTGCGGGTTGTGCCGTGCTCCGAATGCGGGGAAGTCCGGCGCTCGTACGGCCTCAGCCACGACGGGCGGCGTTTGTGCCGGTCGTGCCGCGACCGCGACCAGGCCAACCACGAGCAGTGCCTTCGATGCGGTCGCACAGGCGAGGTGCGCCAGACAGGTGACCTGGCAGGCGTGTGCTTCGCGTGTGCTTCGCGTGTGCACGGGCCCCCGTCGCGGTCTGCTCCATCTGCAGGCAGACCACCCAATGCCACCGCGCGAACACCGAATCGCCCCGGTGCCCGGCGTGCTCCAAAAAGCCTGAAGAATGCAGCAGCTGCGGCAAGCTGCGGCCCGTCACGACCCGTACCGACGCCGGCGCTCCGCTATGCCGCTCCTGCCACGTCATCGTCAAGAACTGCGACCGATGCGGGCGCCAGACACGCGTCACCACACGTCGCACCAGCGGCGCAACCCTGTGCTACTCCTGCTACCTCAAGGACCCGGACCGCCTTCAGCCATGCGCCGGATGCGGCACCATCGCGATCCCCTACCGCCACGGCCTGTGCAAAGTCTGCGCCGCACCCGCCCGCCTGCGCGAACTCCTCGGCGACGACCGAGGCGTGGTAGCCCCCGCCATGGAACCCCTCTTCCGCGCCCTGGCCGCTGGCGAGCCATCTTCGGTGCTGGCGTGGCTGCAGCAGCCTGAGCGGGCCGCGCTGCTGAGCCAGATCCGCGACACCGGCTCCCCTGTCACCCACGAGCTGCTCGACCAGCTCACCCGTGTCGGCAGCACGCGCCTGCTGCGCATAATCCTCATCGCCACCAGCGTGCTACCCGCGCGCGACGAACAGCTCGCCGCGCTCGAACGCTGGGTCCCGCAGTTCCTCCTGAACGTCCCCAATGCCCCGGAACGCCAGCTCCTGCACACCTTCGCCAACTGGCACTATCTGCGCCGTCTGCGCCGCAGGCACAACTCGAACCGGCCACTGTCACCCCACACCGCAGCCAGCATCCGAGGCTGCCTCACCCAGTCCGCGCAGTTCCTCCAGTGGCTGCGGCAGCGCGGCACCTCACTCACCACGTGTGGGCAGCACGACATCGACAGCTGGCTCTCGGAGGGCACCGTGATGCGGTTCAAGGCCCGCGGCTTCGTGCTGTGGGCCGCCGCCCGCAGCCACATCCCCTGCCCGGTCACCTTCCCACCGATGCCCAGCGACAGGCCGAACAGGACGCTGCCCGACGACGCCGACCGGTGGCGCCTGGTCCACCGCTTCCTGCACGACGCCTCCATCGACACCGTGGACCGCGTCGCCGGCCTCCTCGTCCTCCTCTACGGCCAGCCCCTCACCAAAATCACCAGCCTCACCACCGACCACGTTCTCACCACCGACCACGTTCTCACCACCGACAAGGGCGTCCGGCTCGCCCTTGGCCCCCATCCCGTCCCCGTCCCTCCACCGCTGGACAAACTCCTGCTCACCCTCACCGAAGAACGCGACGGTGCCCGCGCGCTCGGCCGGAACACCGACCACCCCTGGCTCCTGTCCGGCACGCTCCCCGGCCGCCCGCGAAGCGCCCGTCAGCTCCGCGCACGCCTCGCCGCCTACGGCCTCCCCTCCCGTCGCGGACGCAACAGCGCCCTGCTGGACCTCGCCGCTCAGATGCCTCCCGCCGTCCTCAGCGACGTCCTCGGCGTCGCCATCAGAACCGCCACCGACTGGGCCACGGCCGCTGGCGGCACCCGCGCGCAGTACGCCGCCGAGCTCAGCCTCCGCTCAGAGGCGAAGCCGCTTCTTTAGCTGGGCGTCTCGTCGGAGAACGTCGGACCGACGGGGAAGCGGATGGGACTGAGCAGGTAGGGTGTCCGGCCCGGGGCTGGCTCGTTGGCCAGCCAGGGGCCCAGCACCGTGAGCAACTGGTGGGTCATCTGGGCGAGTTCGTCCGGGCTGAGCCAGAGCGTGCCCTGGCGGTAGGAGACCGCGTCCGCGACCGGGTCGGCGCCGTCGCGGTCGAGGTAGGCGTTGAACTCTGCAATCAGCACAGCCATGGCGGCGGCAAAGCCGCGGCGGTGATCGTCCGGCGACATCGCGGCGGCCGCGTCGGCGTCGACGACGGGGCGGTCCTGGCGCAGCCGGTAGTGCCGCTCGACGGCGCCGCGCACCCGTTGCTCGTCGGCCACCTCCAGGAAGCCCGCCTCTGCCAGCAGGGCGACGTGCCGGTACATGGTCACCTTCGGGACCTCGGGCATGCGCTCGCACAGCTGGGAAGTGGTCAGCACCCGGCCGCCGGAAAGCGCGTGCACCACGCGCAGACGCACCGGGTGGAGAAGCACTTCGGTGGTGTCCATGACTCTACTATTTCATAATCGATACTATTATCGAAGCTGGAAACGTATCCGCGGAGGGGAACATGCGTCAGGCATCGGGGCGGGCAGTGCAGGTGAACGGTCGGTCCGTCTACGTGGAGGAGTCCGGCAACGGACCGGACTGGGTGCTCTTCGAAGCAGGCCAGGGCCTGGGGCGCACCTGCTGGGACGCAGTGCTGCCGCTGCTGGCGGATCGGGCGCACCTGGTGGCCTACGACCGCGCCGGCTTCGGCCGCAGTGGCCGGACGGCGGTACAACTGGGCATCGACGACATGGCCGCGGACCTGGTCGCCATGGCTGCGGCAGTTGTCGCCGGCCGGTTCGTGCTGGTTGCCCACAGCATGGGAGGGCTGGTCGCGCGCCGCGCCGTGGAGAGTCTGGGGCCGCGGCTGCAAGGGCTGTTGCTGCTCGATCCGACACCGGAGAGCGCGCCGGTCTACGACACGTTCGACCAGACCGCCAGGAAGGTCGACCGCGCAATGGGCGTAACGCAGGCGCTCGTCCGCTCCCGCCCGCTGGCCCGCATGGTCAGCGGAAACATCGGCCGCGTCTTCCCGGCGGACACCTACGCGACCATGCTCGCCGAGGACTTCGTCCCGGCCGGTATCGCGCAGACGAGGAAGGAGTTCAAAGCCGTCGCCGCGGCCATCCCCCGGTTCCGCGCCGAACCGCCCGGCCTCCCGACGTGCCCGACGCTCCTGCTCTCAGCATCCCGCCCCGTCAAGGGCCGGGAACGGCAACACGCCGTCATCACCGAGCACCAGCGGCGTTGGGTCGAGACGCTGCCGGACGGGCGGTTCGAGAAGGTCGACTCGGCTCACTTCATCCAGGCCGAGCAGCCGGGGATCGTCGCGGACAGAATCACAAGCCTCCTCGACCGACCCAGCCGGACCGGCGCCCGGTCGTCCTGACGACACCCAGGCGCCCACACAGAGCGCCAGGCGGCGCCTCCGAGCCAGCCAGCCCAACCGCCGCTCGTCCGTAACCCCGTTCCATTGCACAGATACAGCGAGGTGAACTCGAACTATGGACGCTTCACAGCCCACTGAGGCTACGCCCGGTGACCCCGACGCGCACACAGGCACTCCCACCGACTCAGCACTGCGCGCATCCGATGCCGACCGCGAGCGGGCCGCAGACGTACTGCAAGCCGCCACAGCCGACGGCCGAGTCTCCACCGGCGAGCTGGAAGAGCGTCTGGAACTGGTCTACAGCGCCAAGTCCAAGGACGAACTGACCTCCATCGTCATGGACCTGCAGCCAGTCCCCTGGTCGAGCGGCGCACCGACCTCGACCAAAGCCGTCGGCGTCCTCAGCAATTTCGTCCGCAAGGGACGCTGGCTGGTGGGAGACAGTCATCGCAGCACCGCGGTCATCAGCTGCGGGGTGATCGATCTCCGTGAGGCCCAGTTCACCGGCCCGGAAACGACGATTCACGTCAACGCATGGCTCGGCACCGTCTACGTCGTCGTCCCCGAAGACGTCGAGGTGCGTGTCGAGGGCACCGGCATCCTGGGCGGGTTCACGCAGGACCGCGAAAGCGCCAACTACTCGGCAGCCCACCGGATGAACATCACCGGCATCGCCGCCTGCGGCAACGTCCATGTCGTCCACCAGCTCCCCCCAGCCAAGGAACGCCGGCTCCAAAAGCGCGAGCAGAGAAGCATCGAAAGCTAGCGGTCCGCAAGTAGATCAAGATCTTCCCGCCCCGGGCGGTCCGAGCCGAGGACCCGTGACGGCGTCAGGCACTGTGACAGGGATGACGGCGACAACGGGCGGTTCGCTCGCAGGACGACCGGCTACTCCACACCCGCCCGCTCCCCGGAGGACATATTCCGCAGCTTCGAATACCCGGGTTCACCAGTACTGCGCCAGGCCATGCTGGAGGCCGGCCAAGTCGCCGTCGCCCGCGTGGCGATCCGCACCCGCGAGTGCCTGGCCGTCCTACGGGTGCGCGAAAACGTCCTCGTGCTCCAGACCTTGCTCTGGCCGGACGAGATCCGCTCCGCCGCCGACATCGCCCCCGAGACCGTCCAGCTGCGCCCCACGGAGGTCCAGCTCGCCCGGACCTTGATGGACGCCATCACCGAGGACTTCCAGCTCGAGACCGAGCACGACGAGTACGCCCACGCCCTGGAGCAAGTCGTCGAAGCCCGCCTCGCCGGGATCGAACCCCCACACGCCCCCGAGTCGCGAGTCCTGCCGCCCGGCGGAACCGTCCTGGACCTCATGGCCGTCCTGGAGCGCGCCCTCGCCGACGCCAAGGAGCGGCACCCGAAGACCAGCGATGCCGTAAAGAGCACCAGCACCACCAAGCAAGCCGGCAAGAAGACCGCAGCCCGCAAGAGCACCAGCAAGGCCCTGCCGCCGAAGGCCGGCGGGGTTGCACGAGGTAAGGGGCCGACCGGGCGCGCATGAGGCCCGGCCGCCGCCCGGCCGTCTTTGCTTGGGTGCCCCCGACAGCAACCTCGAGAAAGGCCTCGTCGTTCGATCGGCGCCTCGGCCGATCCGTCGACATAGCGAGCCCCCGAGCCGAGGCTGTGGGGCGATCGGGGAGTCTGCGGCAGGTGATCTTCAACTTGCCCTAGAGTTACGGGAGTTCCCGGTGGCGAGCCTGCTGCCGGGACTTCGTGTTTCCCGGACGGGTGTGGATCTTGCGATACGTGCGGTTGCTGCGGCGAGGCCCGGTTCTTCTCCTGTGGGGCGCGCAGACGGCGTCGGTATTCGGTGACCGGCTGTACGCGCTGGCGGTGATGTGGCTCGCCTGGCAGAGATCCGGCGGCGCGGCGATGGGGCTGGTGGCTATCGCGGAGTCGGTGCCGTACATCGTGCTCGGCACCATCGGCCGGCGGGTAATGGAGCGGTTCACCACGCTGCGCTCGCTCGCCGTGGTGGATGTGGTCCGCATGGTGCTGGTCGCGGCGCTGCCGTGGACGTGGGAGGTGTTCGGCACGCCCGGGTTGCTGGTGTCTGCCGCACTGCTCGGGGTCGGCGGGGCGCTCTTCGATCCGAACCTCGGTGCGCTCGTCCCGGACCTCGTGCGGCCGCAGGAGGTGCAGGCCGTCAACGGACTGATGGACTCGACCAACCGGATCGCCCGGGTCGCCGGCCCCGGCTCTGCCGGTGTGCTGCTCGCGGTGATGCCGATGGCCGGGCTGTTCTGGCTGGACGGGGCGACGTTCGCGCTGTCCGCCGTCGCGCTGGCCGTGCTGGGCGCCCGCGCCGCCAGCAGGGAGTCCGGGCCGGCGCGTGCCACCGTCGCCTCGGGCGCCGGGCCGCGGGCCCGGACCCTGATGCGCACGCACCCGGAGACCGGGGTGGTGCTGGCCGTCCATGGGGTCGCGATCTTCGCGGGTGCGGTGTCGATCGTGATGCCCGCGCTGGTGGCGGTGCGGCTCGGCGGCGGTGTCGGTACCTACGGCGTGATGCTGGCCGCGACGGGGGCCGGGTCGATCGTCGGCAACATGGCCGCCGGGAACGTCCGTCTCCCGAAGTCCCTCCCACTGTTCTACTGCATCGCCTGGAGCGTCTCCGGGTTGCTGATGGCGGTGACCGGGTCGGTCAGCACGGTCACCGAGCTGGTCGCGGTGTCGGCCGCGTACGGGGCGGTGTCGCCGTTCCTGGCGGTGTCGTTGTCCACGCACCTGGCGCAGTTCCCGCCGGCGGCCCGCCGGCGGCTGCTGACGCTCGACCAGACGGTCATCCGGACCATGGGCACCCTGGCGATGGCGGGGATCCCCGCGCTGGCGGCGGCCCACCCCCGGGCCGGGTTCACCGCTGGCGGCGTCGCCACCGCTCTGGTGGGCCTAGCCGGGTGCGCGGTCGTGGTGTGGTGGGCGAGGACCCGCACGCCGCTGCCGGGTGCGGAGCCGGTGCTGGAGAGCGTGCGCAGCTGATGACGCGAGCGGGGCCGGCCTCCCGGGATGGAGGCCGGCCCTTCGCACTGTCGGTCTCAGATCACGCGATCAGGGACCAGTGGGTGACGGTGATGTCCTCGAGCGGGATGCCCAGCTGCTGGTAGATCCGCTGGTGCATCGCGCCGAACCAGGCGTCGCGCCGGTCGGCGAAGAACGCCGGGTCGTACCAGGCGACGCCGAGCAGCACGGTGCCGCCGCCGTTCGGGTTGCCCGGCTCGGGCTCCCAGTAGGTGCACTGCCAGTCCCAGAGCATCAGCTCCTCCGGGCGGCTGCGCAGCCGCTCGTCGGACTCGCGCAGAGCCTCGATGCACCGCTCGGCGGTGGCGGCGTCGGGGCAGTAGTAGGTGCAGTCGGACTTGCCGATCGGGGTCTTGTCCGCGCGGCGGGCCGCGTCGGCGTCCTCCCCGGTCAGGACGCGCACGCGGGTCACCGCGGTCGCCTGGTCGAGCGTGTCGAGGATGGTCACAGTGGTGCTCTCCTCTCCCTTGTCCTGCCGGACTGCCAGCCCGTGCCGCTGATCGGCACGATGCTGGGGCTCTGGGGGTCGCGCCGCAGGATGGCGCCCGGCGGACGTTCAGCCCGATGCGGGCGCCGCTACCGGTGTTGGTGCCGGAGCGGTGCACCAGGCGGCTGTCCATGAGGACAGCGCAGCCGGCGCGCAGCGGCACGGGGATGGTGGTCTCGGGGGTGAAGCCGACGGCCTGGTCGGCCCGGCCGCGCCCGGTGCCGTTCGCCGGCTCTTTCTCCACCGGCAGGTAGCCAGCCGACTGCGATCCCGGGGCTACCTCAAGGCACCCGTTGGCCTCGGTGGCGTCGGTGACGGCCAGCCACGCCGAGACCGAGCGCTCAGGGTCCAGCTCCAGGCGGGCGTCAATGCCGTCCTGGTGCCACGGGATCTCGAACACCTTCCCCGGCCACTTCGCGACGAGGAACGTGTTCTCCACGGCGACGTCCGGCCCGAGGACAGCCTGGACGGCGGCGAGCAGATTCGGGGAGCGGACGGCCAAGGCGGCCCAGTCCTCGGTCAAGTGGGGGCTGCGGACGATCTCCCGGTCGCGGTGGGCGGCGACCAGGAGAGCGCCGCGGCCGCGCGCCGCGCCGGGAGACGACCACTCGATGGGCGAGCTCATGCCGCGTCGGCCGAGGATGCCGTCAAGCTGAGTGAGCACGGTTTCCTCCGTGGATCGGGCAAGAGCAGCTCGGCCAGCCGGCCGCGGGATGGGTGGCGTGGGCCGGAACGTCGTCGGGGTCGAGGGCGAGCGGGCCGGTGTCGTGGGACCGGGTGCCGTCAGGGCCGACGTCGTAGGTTCGGATGGTCAGGCCCCGCTGGCGATCGGCTGGCGGGACGAAGTCGGCGCTGTTCACCGCGCCGCCCGGCTGCGCAGCTCGCGGAACAGCCGGGCCCGGCGCAGGGCGGCGCTGTGGTTCGGGATGCGGACCACCGTCCTGCCATCGACCATCACCACCAGGTCGTGGCCGGGGTGTCGAGGATGCGGTCTGCTCACGGGCATGGCGGTGCTCCAGCACGTCGCGGGGGTGGGTCGCCACCCGGGGCGTCCACGGTGCCGAGGGGGATCGGCCCCGTCCTCGCACCGGGCGGCATCAACGACGGTAGCGAGTAGCGAAGTGGTCACTCAACGAAGTTGCACGGGATTACACGGATTCATCCGAGGGCGTCGATCGCCGCCGTGATCAGGGCCCGTGCCGGCGCGCCGCGTACCGCGACGTCGGACAGCTCGGCAAAGACCTTCTCGTACATGGCGATCTCGCTGGGCTGGGTGATCGTCAGGTACCCGGAGACCAGCTCCACGTTGACCTGGGTCTGGTCGTAGATCCAGAACCCTTCCACCGGCCAGCCGTTGTCCCGGTCCGGCCGCATCGGCACCACGCCGAGGCTCACGTTGGGCAGCCGTCCGACGGTGAGCAGGTGGCGCAGCTGCTCCAGCATCACCGGGCGGCCGCCGAGGCCGTTGCGCAGGACGCTCTCCTCAATCAGCAGGGCGAAGCGGTGCCGGCCTTCGTAGAGGATGTGCTGACGATCCATCCGCTCGCCGACGGCGGCCTCGACATCGTCGACCAGGCCGCGGCGGTCGCGGATCGCGGTGAGGACCCTGGTGGTGTAGGCGCGGGTCTGCACCATGCCGGGCAGCACCCACGGCGCGTAGGCACGGAAGGAGCGGGTGCGCTCGTAGAGCGGCCGCACGGACTGCTGGGCCTGGCGCAGGCCGGAGCGTTCCATCCGGCGCCACTCCAGGAACATGGCGTCGGCCTGGCGGCTGCGGGCGATGAGGTCGCCGGCCTGGTCGTCGGCGCCGCACGCCGCGCACCAGGCGCGGATGTCCGCGTCCGAGGGCGGGGTCTTGGCGTTGATGATGCGGGAGGTCTTGGCAGGGGTCCACCCGCACCGGGCGGCCAGCTGCTTGCCGTTCAGGCCGGCGTCCAGCATGAGCTCGCGCAGGCGCTCGGCGACGGCTTTGCGGGCGGCCTGGGCGCTGGACGACGGGGAAGCTGGCATGGTCCGGTGCGGGTGGAGGTGATCGGGTCAGACCGTGTACCGGTCGTGCGGGACGGCGCGCTCCCAGACCGCCTCGAACGCGGCGGCGCAGTGCTTGGCCAGGGCGGGATCCTGGAGGATCTCCTCCCCGGCCTCGGCGAGCTGCCCCTCCCCGGTGAAGTGGTGGTAGTGCACCACCTGGTCGTCGAAGACCCAGAAGTCCAGACCCGGCAGGCACAGGTCCTTGGTGTTGCGCCGGGGCAGCCAGCGGACCTGTTCGCCGGCGGCCAGGTTGCCGAAGGTCAGGTCGTGCTCGTAGCGGATGTAGTCGTGGACCGGCTCGGAGACGATCCGCGCCCGCCGCACCACCACCCCGCGGCCAACAGCCTCGGCCACCGCGTCATGCCACCCGTGCCACCACGAGCCGCGATCGGCCGGGTTCAGGCGCTTGCCGTGCTGGAAGGCGATGAACTCCGGATCGTCCAGCATGTAGTGGTCGCGCATCTCCAGATGCACCGCCGAGCGCTGCGCGCGGGCGAGCGCCTTACGAACCGGTGTTGCCACGTGGGGCCTCTCCGTCGGGCCGCGGGATGAACTGAAGCATGTTGGCGGGCAGCCGGATCACCGTCTCGTGCTCCGGGACGTCGGTCGTGTGGCCGGGCACCGAGCCGACCTCCTGCGCCTGCCGGACCGTCGCCTCATCCGCCTTCCAGGACTGGATGATCAGGTCCCCGGTCTCCTCCTCCAACCAGATCGTCGGGGACTGGTCAGATGGGGTGTTCGGCCAGATCCCCAGAAAACGTAGCGTCACAAGAGCCTCCCGCACCAAGCCGGTTACACGGACTTGCATGACGCTCCTCCCCTGGGCGACGACCCGTCAAGGGCACATGGCCCTGCGGTCACCTTTACCGCGGTAAAGGCCGGCGTTCTGGCATTCCTAACGTGTCGAGCTTCGCTCACGGCTGGCGGCGTTAGTAAGGTACCGCCCATGAGTTCCCCAGCCACCTCCAACGACCGCGAGAAGGTCGTATCCAAGCTGCCAGGATGGCTCTGGCAAACGCTCAAGGTCCGAGCGGCACAGCACCGCGTCGAGATCCAGATCGCCGTTGAACGGGGTATCGCGGCCTGGATGGCCCTGGCTTCTGCTCCGGGCACCATCGACACCTCCGGCGCCGAGTCGTTCTCCACCTTCCTGCCCAATGGGCAGTGGGAAGCATTCCGGCAGACGGCGGCCGACCGGGGCGTCTCCCTGACGCAAGGGCTCGCCCAATCCGTGCAGCTGTGGCTGGAGACGAATCCGGCTCCCACCGTGAAACGCGCCAAGCACCCGCGCCGCCGCATCGTCTGCAACCAGAAGGGCGGTGTCGGCAAGACAGCTGTCGCGGCCGGCCTTGGCGCGGCGCTCGCGGAAGACTCCGAGGCGCTTCATCCGGTACGCATCTCCAAGCACTTCGCTGCGCGCCTGGAAGACGTTCAGGGCCCTGACCCGCTCGAGCTCGAGGAGCTGCCCGGCCTCGGCCGTCGCACGCTGCTGGTCGACTTCGACCCGCAGCGTCACCTCACCAAGCAGCTGGGGCAGGAAGAGATCCCCATGGCCCCGGAGATCGACAGCCTCAGCAAGCACATGACGGGGGAAGCCAAACGCGACATCCGCGACCTGGTGGTGCCGATCCAGGACGACCGGTACGGCGGTCGACTCGACCTGCTGCCAGGCTGTCAGGACGGCTTCCTCCTGGACGTTGCCCTGTCGAAGGTGCGCTTCCGGGAGGCCGCCCTCGAGCGCGCGCTGGCCCCGCTTGAGCCGTTCTACGACGAGATCATCGTGGACTGCCCGCCCAGCCTCGGGCTCAGCATGGACGCGGCCATCTACTACGGCCGCCGGCGAGAGGACGAAGACCCCGGGAGCTCCGGCGCCCTGATCGTGGTGCAGGCCGAGGACAGCAGCGCCGACGCCTACGACCTGCTCATCACGCAGATCGAGGACCTCCGCAACGACATGGGCGTAGAGATCGACTACCTCGGCATCGTGGTCAACCTCTACGACCCACGCCGCGGCTTCATCGCCACCTCATCGCTCCAGGCCTGGATCGACATAAAGGATCCGAGGGTGGTCGCAGTCATCGGTGACCTCACCGACCAACGTAAGGCCGTCCGCGTCAAGCAGCCCCTGCTCTCCTTCGCACCGCGCGGCGAGCAGGCCGCCACGATGCGCGCTCTGGCCCGGGAGGTGTCATGACCCGCGTCGCAGACCAACTCGGCACCGGGGCGTCCTTCGCCCGAGCGCAGGGCGGCGTCAGCGCGCGTCGCCAGGCCGTCGCCGCCAGTACCGGGGCGCCCACCACAGGCGCCCCTGACAGCCGACTGCGCGCCTTGCCGCTCACGCAGCTCGTACCGACCCGGTTCAACCCGCGCCGGAACTTCGGTACCGAGGAGGAGCTGCGAGAGTTCGGGCTGAAGCTCAAGAAGAAGCAACTGCAGCCCGCCGTCGCGGTCACTCGTGACGCCTACCTCAAGCTGTGGCCGGGCGAGGCGGAGAACATCGGTGGCGCGCTCTACGTCATCGCCAACGGTGAGCGCCGCTGGCGGGGCTCACGTGCAGCCGACGTTCCCACCCTCGATGTGGTGGTCGACGACGAGGTCGCGACGTCCCGCGCCGACTTCCTGGACGCGGTGCTCTCGGAGAACAACGACCGCGAGGATCTCGATCCGATCGAGCGAGCCCTCGGCATCAGGACGATGGTCGAAGAGCTCGATGGCAAGGCCAAGGTCGCGGAGCACTACGGGAAGTCGGCCGGCTGGGTCACCCAGCAGATGTATCTGCTGGACCTGGCACCGGAACTGCAAGAGCTGGTGAGCTCAGGCGAGCTCCCCCTGCGGGAGACCCGGGCGCTGGCGAAGCTCCCGGTGCGCCAACAGGTGGATGCCTGGCGAGCCCGATCCGCTGAACGGGAGGAGGAGAAAGCTCAGCCACGGCAACCGAGGAACCGCCAGAAGCAGTCGAGCGATGCAGACGCACCCGGCAGCGACGCGCAGCCGGGCTTTACCGCGGTAAAGAAGAGCGCGACCGACGGCGCCGCCGAGGCCTCCGGAGCCGTGGGCTTTACCGCGGTAAAGCCCACGGGCGAAGCCGCGCCTTCCTCAGCAGCCCAACGTGATGCCTCCGTGCCGCATCAGGCCTCGGCGGAAGGCAGCTCAGCAGCCGACCCACTTGCTGACTTTGCCGTCTACGTCAGTAAGGCCGGCGCCTTCGCCGACTCGGTCCAGGGCCTGGCCCAGGCGTACGCCAAGGCCAGGGAGACTGACCCGGACCGTACGGCCGAACTCGCGGCGCAGCTCCGCGCCTACGTGCTGCGCGTTGTTGACCAGCTTCCTGACGTGGGCGCCGCCGAGGACGCGACGGCGTAGGCCGCAGAACGCAAAGAGGCCCCGTATCGGCGCGAATGCGCGGGTACGGGGCCTACATGTTGATACTGCTGCTGAGGGGGTGGTCGGGCTCGCCGAGAGCCGCACCGGGGAGCTGGGCCCAGCGGCTACGAAGGCGCCGGGGCCGACCCGGGGGCGGGACTGACTTTAGGGGTAGCCGGGCCGGCGTTCGGCGAGGTCGTTGTCGCCCCAAGGTGTCGAGGCGGGCGATGATCCGCCGGGCGGTGCCGCGCCGCGCCGCCCAAGATCATTCTTGCCCGATTGTCCAAGAATGATCTTGGGTGGAGGGTTCCGAAACGCAAAAAGGCCCACCCCTTCGGCTGATGCCGAGGGGTGGGCCCGTTGTTCAGGTCTGCGGGACGGTGGCGATCAGGCTGCCACAGCTGGGGTCGGGACGGATCGGGGAATGCCGGGCCAGATGGTGCCGCAGGTGCGGCACTCGTGACCGAGCGGGCTGGGCGCACCGAGGGCCCGCATCTTGGCCGACATGTAGTGGCCGGTGGTGGTCAGGCGAGCGCAGTCGGGACAGCGGCTGGGGACGGCGAGCAGCTCGAAGTCACCCAGGCCGGGGATGTCGAGCAGGGTGACCGCCTGGGCGCCGGCCTCGTCCTGGTCGGCGAACTCGAAGTTCCAGGCTCCTTCGCTGTCCTCGTCCAGCGGCTGCGCGGTGAGGGTGCCGAAGGTGTGGGTGATGCGCGGGAGCTCGCTGACCATCGGCCGATAGCGCTCGAGGCGCTCGGTGCGCAGCAGACGGTTGGCGGCGGCGGTCATGCGGCGGGCGTCGTGGTGGCCGAGGGCGAGGAAGGCTTCGGCGTCTTCGTCGCAGCAGGCGATGGTCAGGCAGTAGAGGGTGGTGAAGCCGGCGGGGGCGGTCATGTCGGTGGTCCTCCTGGGGGTCAGTTGGCGTGCTGGCGCAGGTGCTTGGCGACTTCGGGGGTGACGAGGAGCTTGAGGTAGTTGGTGACGGTCTCGCCGCAGGCGGAGCAGGTGGCGCCGTAGCCGGTGCGGCCGGTGCAGTCGCTGGTCGGGTCCTTGGGGCGGCCAGTGCGCTGGTTGACCTGGTGGGTGCAGGGGGTGCCGTCGGCGTGGACGCCGGTGATGGGCATGGTCGTGCGGGGCATGAGGCCTTCCTGGATCAGGCGGTGGTCGGGGTGTGCTGGCGGCGGCCACGGCGGCCGCGGCCCTTGTCGGCGTACATGGCGAGGTCGGCGGCGTGGAGGAGGGCGGGGAGGCTGCGGTTGAGGTGGCCGGCGGGGGTGGCTGAGCCGATGGAGGCGTCGACGGCGACCGTCGTGCCGTGGTGGTCGACGGGCTGCTCGAGGAGCGAGCGAAGGTCGGCGATCCGTGCGGGCAGGCTGGCGGGGTCGGTGTCGAGGACGGCGGCGAACTCGTCGCCGCCGAGCCGGCTGACGACCGCGCCCGGCCCGGCCCAGTCGGCCAGGCGGCGGCCCGTCGCGGTGAGGACCGCGTCACCGACCTCGTGGCCATGGGGGTCGTTGACGGCCTTGAAGTCGACCAGGTCCAGCATCAGCACCGCGGGTGCTGCGGCCGTGGCGAGGAGCCGCTCGGCAGTGGCGGTGAAGGCGGCGCGGGTGGGCAGGCCGGTGAGCGGGTCGCGGCGGGCGTCCTCCAGGCGCCGCGCGAGGTCGTCGCGTTCGGCGAGCAGCACCCGGGCGGCGGGCAGGAGGGCGAGCAGGTCTCGGTGCAGGGCCCGGGCGGCGTCGGCGTCCTCGGGACCCGGGGCGTGCTGGTAGCGGTCGAGGGTGGCCTCGGCGCGGGCGATCAGGGCGGTGGCTGTGGTTATGGCGGTGCTGCTCCCTTCCGGGGACGCGACGGGGCTGGCGGCCCGGGTGGGGCCGCCGAGGGGTTCAGGGCTGCTTGGGCTGGAGGGTGAGGAGCCGTCCGATGCGGACCTGGTCGTGGCCGGCCCAGCCCCGGCCGGGGTGGTCCGGGTCCGGGGCGAGGTGGACGTGCTGCTCGGTGGCGAGCGACCAGTCGGCCCAGGGCAGGTCGGTGATGCGTGGGGAGTGGACGAGGCGGGTGGCGGTGGCGATGCGCAGCAGGAACAGGGCCATGCGTTGGCCGTAGGCGGCGGGGGACTCGCTGCGGCCGCGGGCGGGGTTGGACGCGGCGGCGAAGTCGCCGAGGGGACGACGGGCGGTGCCAGCCGGGCCGTAGGGCCGCTGCTGGTGCAGGCCCCAGGCGCGGTCGAGCAGCGGGTCGTCCGGAGCGCAGTAGCCGATCACCGCCTCGGTGCGGCCGCCCACGGGCCGGGTCGTGTAGAGCAGCGCGTAGGCGCCCCAGTCAGGCCCGGCGCCGCCGCCGACGCGGGACAGGGTGACCCTGCCCGCGCCGGCGGCGTGGCCCGGCACGGTGTGCGGGCGGGCGGCCATGGTCAGCTGGCCTGGGCGAGCGCGTCGGGGTGAGCGTCGTACCAGGCGCGCAGCACCGTCTGGGGGATGACGCCGCGGTCTGCGACCGGGTGCCCGTGCTGGTTCGCCCAGGCGCGGATCGTGTTGCGGACGGTCTTGTCGGCGGGCTGCGCCAGCTCGGCGGAGCCAGCAGTCCTCCCGGCCGAGGTGGCCCGGATGCTCGCCGAGGTGGCGGGCTTGCCGGCCTTGGCGTCGCGCAGGGCCTGCTCGGCGCTCGCCAGCTGCGCCTTGAGGGTGGCGACCTGCTGCTCGTACGTGGCCACGGCCTGGTCGGCCTCGCGCTGTCCGGCGAGCTTCTCCAGCGCCTGGCGGGCCTGGTCGGCCAGGCGCTGGACCTTGGCCTGCGGGTGCTGGGCGCCCCAGGCGAGGAGCTCGTCCACGGCGGTGCCGAACTCCGGGCCCGGCCCGGCCTCGGTCTGCGGGTGCCGGGCAGCGAGGGCCTGCAGCTCGGCCTCGGTCAGGCCGGTGGCAGCGAGGATCTTGAGCGGGCTGTCGCCCCGGTAGCGCATGGACAGGGCGACCTCTCGGGTCATCGGGTCCAGGTTCGCCAGGACATCCCCCTGGTCGGCCGGCTCGGTGGTGAGGGTGTCGGACACGGTGGTGCCTCCGTGGGTCTGGTCGGGACGGCCGGCGGTGTCGGCCTGGGTGGTGGGTTCGGTGCGAGCCGGGCGAGTTCGTCCTCGCCGCTGGGCAGGCCGAGCGCGGTCAGGAGCAGGACCAGGTCCTCCTCGTCGCGGGCGCTGCGGGCGGTGCGCACGGCGGCGTCGGCGTCCTGGCGCGGCTCGGTGGGGGTCAGGTCGATGCTCTCGGCGGCGATCATGACGGTGGCCGGGTTGGCAGTGTCGCTGGGCATCGGTCAGCCGATCGCGGTCGGCGCGGTGAGGAAGCGGACGTCCCAGGACGCCAGGGTGTAGAGGTGCAGGACCTCCAGGAGCAGCTCGTCGATCTCGCCGTCGCCCGTCGGGTCGTCCGGGTCGGATACGTAGATGGTCGGAGGGCTCGTCAGGCGCAGGTGGATGGCCAGGCGGTGGGCGGGGGCGTCGTCGGGGTCGACGTCGGCGCGCAGCTCCCAGATCTGGCCGGGCGCGGCCAGGATGAGCGGGTCGCCGTCGGTGGCGCGCTCGCACGCCAGGCGCAGCGCGACGGGTTCGGGCAGCAGGTCGTCGTGCTGGAGGGCGGTGGCGGCGCGGCGGATGACGGTGGCGGCCAGGTGGGGGCCGAGGATCAGGTCCAGCGGCACGGCCTGGTCGTGGGGGTCGGTGCTCATGCTGCGGTCCTCCTGGGGGTGGTGGTGCGCAGGGCGGCCAGGAGCTGGGCGCGGTGTTCGGCGGCGAGCGGGTCGGCGGCGACCGGCCCGGGCTGGGTGGTGCGGTTGCGGCGGCGGGCCGGTGGGGCGGGGCACTGGGGGACGAGTTCGGCGGCCAGGCGCCGGTCGAGGTCCTCGGGCAGCACGTGGTTGGTCATCGCGCACCGGCCTTCGGCGCCCCGGGGAGGACCGGGCTCATCAGCAGCAGGTGGAGCAGGGAAGCGTCGTCGCTGGAGTGCGTGGCGGGCAGGCCGCAGGTCCAGCAGTCGGCCTCGGGCCCGGACCAGGCCACCGAGCAGGTGGCGCAGGCGTAGCGGGAGCGGTGCGGGCGGGGGGCGAGGCGTCCGATGGTGCGGATCGCGGCGGCGGCCTGGCGGCGCTGGTCGGGGCTGAGGGCGGGGGAGGGGAGGGTGTGGGTGAGGACGGCGGTGGCCATACTGAGCTGTTCCTTCGGTCTCGTGTCGGAGGGATGGCCCGGGTTCGGTCGGTCGGCTGTGAGAGGCATTGGTTCGGCCGGATCCGGGGAAGGCCGCGGCCCGCCTGATCCGTCAGGCGGGCCGCGGTGCTGTGAGCGGGAGGTGTCAGCCCGGGTAGTCGTCGGCGCTGGCGTACGGCGCGGCGCTGGCCCAGGGGTCGTCGTCCGGTAGCGGGTGGGGTGACGGTGGCAGGGTGGCGAGGCAGCGGTGCCGGTAGCCGCCCTCGAAGGTGTAGCCGCTGCCGCCGCACTCGCAGGCCTCGCCGTGAACGTGGTGCTGGCGGCCGACAGGGCAGTCGACGGGCTCCTGGTGGACCGGTACGAAGATCCCGTCGCCCTGGTCGTCCCAGGTCATGACTTCCATAACTTCACCGGTGCCGCCGCATCCGCCGACGCAGTTCGCGTCGTGCGGCTCGTCCGGGCACGGGGAGCCGTCGTCGACGTAGTCGACCTCGCCCAGGACGTCGGCGGCCCGGCGCAGCAACTGCTCGGCCTCGTCCATCTGGAGGGCGAGTCCGGGGTGGCCAGCGGCGCGCAGGTCGGTGGCCAGGTCGCGGACCAGGTCGCCGAGCAGGTGGGCCGGGGCCTGCTCCTGGAGGGCCTGGAGGACGTCGGCGGGGTCCGTCCAGTCACCGGAGGCGAGCCAGTCGTGCAGGTGCCCGACGCCCTCGCGCAGCGGCGGGCAGGGCAGCTCGCCCCACCGGTCCGCGGTCTCGTCCGGCACCGGGCCGGTGGTGGCCTGGCGCCGAAGGTGCAGCGTGATCCCGGCGGCGGCCAGCGCGGTGCCGGCCGCGGCGGTCAGGAGTGCGATGCGCTTCACGCTTCACCGGTCCAGGCGCCGGTCGGGTCGTCGCTGATCTCCGCCGACGGGCCGGTGCCGACGGCCAGGCCGTTCTCGACGACCGGCAGGTGGACGTGGCGGTGTGTCACGGCCACGGCCGCGCCGACGCCCCGCAGCAACTCGGCGACCTTGCGGGCCAGGACAACGCTGCGGTGCTTTCCGCCCCTGCAGTAGACGTGCAGGGCGACCGGCTGGCCGGGCAGCGCGGCAGCCTGGGCGAGGACGCGCAGCACGGTGCGCTCGGCGATCTCGACCGCGCCGGGAGTGGCCAGCACGTAGTCGTAGACGACCTGGTCCAAGCCGCTGGAGTGGAGCATCACTTCGCGGACCTCGGGGTCCTCCGGGGGATTGCGCAGCGCGGTCGTCAGATCCAGCGTCAGGGCGTCACCGAGGGGCGGGTCCTGGTGCAGGACGCCGTAGCTGGTGATCTCCACCCGGGTGTGCGGGGCGATCAGCGGTACGAGCAGCTCGGCGATCATCTGGACGCTGCCGCCGATCCAGACCGTCAGGTCCGCCGCGGTGCGGCCGGGGTAGTGGGCGAGGATCGCGGCGGGGTCGGCGTGCTCGCCGGCGGCGCGCAGGTGGCCGATCGCAGCGGCGAGCTGCGCGATCAGCGGGGACTCGATCCGCTCCAGCCGCAGCAGTCGGCGGTCGCAGGACTCGGGGGTGGCGAGGGTTTCGGGTGCCACGGTTCTCCGATCACAAGGAGTGGGGTCCGGCCGGGCGGCCGCGCCGCTCGCCACTGCGCCCCGCCTGCCGGGCCTGGGGTGGCCGGCGGGCGGGGCGCGGTGGCGGGCAGCGTCACAGCCCGGAGAACTCCGGTGCGTCAGTGGCCGGGGCGGGCCATCGAGCGGCAGGTGGCGGCGTGGCCGTTGGCGTCCTCGTGGGCCTTGTTCCGCTCGGTCGGCAGGTACGGGTCGCCGAAGGCGTTCACCGAGCCTCGGGTGTCGCAGCCCCCGCACGTCCAGGTGAAGCCGTCAACCTCGTACCAGCGGTCGCTGATGTAGGGGCGGCCCTGGGCGGTGTAATTGGTGCGGAACCGGCGGGTCATCAGGTCGACGTGGGCGCCGCCGACGGTCAGGTAGCGGGCGAGGACGCCCTCGGGCCAGGCGGTGGCCCACGTCGTGCTGGTGCTCATCGGGATTCCTTCCGGGTTGGTCTGTGGCGTTGGTCAGGCGGTGCGGTGGTGCCGGATCTCGTCGAAGCCCTCGCCGGGCAGCGTGAGGCGGGCGGCGCGGGCCATCGCGTGCTGCCAGCGCAGGACGTCCTCCGGCACGCGCTCGTGGTCCGGACGCAGGGCATTGCGAGCCAGGCAGGTCGGCAGTGGCGCGTCCACCCAGGCCGCGACGCAGCGCCGGCCGTACTGGTGCGCCAGCTCCACCAGCTGCAGGCGGTGCTGGGCCTCGACTGAGGTGTTGTCCACGATCGACGTCTTGGCCCTGCGTAGGCGCATGCCGAGGATCTGGTGCTGGAGCAGGACGGCGTCAGCAGTTGCGTCCTGGTCTCCCGGGGCCGAGGCAACGGCGCGCAGACGGTCCAGGCTGACGATCTGGTGCGCGGGAACGGCGGAGAGCAGGCTCGACTTGCCGCTCGCCGAGCAACCGACCATCACGACCAGGTCGCCGGGCTTGACCGGGCCGAGGACGCCTTCGGGGGTGGTGCTGTGCTTCATGGGCTGGCCTTCCAGATGCCGGCGGGCGGGTGTCAGCGGGCGAGGACGGCGGCGGCCACGGTTTCGAAGGCGTGGTGGACGGCGCCGTCCATGCAGTACGCGCCGTTCATGCCGTGGTCGGCGAGGCGGTAGAAGTTGCCCTTGCCGATGGCGTCGGCGAACCGCTGGAGGAGCCCGCCCGGAACCCTTCGGTCGATGGCGTAATGCGTCAGACCCGAGATGGCGAGGGCGGCGGCGACCTGGCCGGGGTGCAGCCGCAGGCCGAGCGCGCGGGCGCCGAGGACAAGGGCGGCGGCCTGGGTGGCCGAGTAGGTCAGGCAGTGGATCGCGCACGCCCGGCGGCCGGCGGCGGTGCCGTGGACGGTGCCGTCGTCACCGGTGACCGGTGCCGCGTCGGTGGCCCCCTTCGTACGGGCGCAGTGGTCGCTCTGCACAAGGTGGTCACCGACATCGGCGCCGGCGCGCAGCAGGGCGTAGGCGGCGGCGAAGCGGGCGGCGCGAGCGGGGTGGGTGGTCTTCACGGGTGCCTCCGGATTCGTGTGCCGGCCAGGCGGCCGCGCCGCGCACCACGGCGCCCCGCCCCCGGGCCTGGTGGGCACGGGAGCGGGTCGCCGTGGTGGGCAGCGTCAGGGCCCGGGACGAGAGTCAGAGGTACTGGAGCTCGGCGGTGCTCTGGGCGGCGGGCAGGGCGCGGGAAGCGGCGGCCGCCACGCGCTGGCGCAGGTCCTCAGCGGTTCGGAGGGCGTGGAGCAGTTCCCGGTAGAGCGCGTACTGGCCGGGGTCGTCGAGGTCGAGGTTGGTCTCGGCCGCGGCCGCGAGGCTGCACAGGTAGACGACGATGTCGGCGCTCTCCTGGTGCAGGTCGACCAGACCGGGCTGAAACGCGAGCAGGCTGGTCATTTTCCACAGGGCGGCGCGGAGCTCGGCGTCGTGGCCGGCGCGGGCAGTGTCGAGGTTGGCCTCCAGGGCGGCGGCCAGGGCCGCCGGGTCGTGCAGGGCGAGCTCGTAGCCGAGGCGGCGCATCAGGCGGGCGGGCAGGAAGCGGAGCAGGCGGTTCACGGGATCTCCAGGCGGTGGTGGCGGATGTCGGCCGGGCGGCCGCGCCGCGCACCACGGCGCCCCGCCGCCGGGCCTGGTGGGCACGGGGACGGGGCGCGGTGGTGGGCAGCGTCAGGGCCCGGGACGGCGGTCAGTCGAGTCCGGCGCGCAGCTCGTCGGCACGGGCCTGGGCGGCCTGCGCGGCCTGGGGGTTGAGGGCGGCTCCCCGGGCCGCGGCTTCGGTGAGGGTGCGGATGAGGCTCTGGCGGGTGGCCTGGTCCAGGGGCGGCATGGGGCGGCCGTCGCGCCTGGCGGCCCATCGGGCGGCGAGGGGCTCGAGGTCGGACAGGTCCGCCCGGTACTGCGGGGCGGCGCGGTCGGGGCTGGTGGTCATCGGTCCTCCGATGGGTGTGCGGGGTGGTGTCTCTCGTGGACCAGGGCTCGGCGTGATTAGGCGGCGAGGGCGGCGAGTTGCTCGCGCTCCTCGTCGGACAGTTCGCTGCAAGGCAGGCAGGAACCGAGCGACTTCAGCGGCAGGCAGAAGTCGTAGGTGACGCGGCAGACCGGGCACGTCATCCGGGCCTTCATGGCCTTGTCGAGCGCTGCCCGCATCGCGGGCGTCACCGAGCGCACCGGCTTGGCGCCAGCGACCGGGTAGAGATGGCCGACCCGGGTTCCGCCTCGGCACACGACCTGGGCGGCGACCGGCTGGCCGCCGGGGCGCAGGCCCATCGCGCGCAGCTGGCGGCGGGTGGCCATCCGTTCTTTCTCGGGGCCGAACTTCCAGGGGAAGGTCGGGATGCCGTGGTGCTCGCCGGTCGGGTCGAGGTCGATCGCGCGCACTGCTGGTCTCCCGGTCAGTCAGTGGTGGCCTGCTGCTCGAAGTGGTCGGCGAGGTGGCGCAGGATGCCGACCACGGTGGCGGCCGGGATCCTGCCGTGGACGTCGGCGACGCTGTTCTTGTCGACGGTGATGATCAGCGGGTAGTCGTCGGTGTTGATCACCTTGACGTCGAAGTCGGGCACGGTTGCCTCTCGGTGAGCTGGTCGGGGCAGGGGAGCGGCCGGGACCGCGCGGGCGGTCCCGGCCGGGGCGGCTGGTCAGAAGTCGTGGTCGTCGCCGAGTTCGTCGGCGAGCTCGCAGGCCATGTCGTAGCTGTCGCGCAGGTGGCGCGCGGCACGGCGCAGCAGGGCGGGCTGGTCGACGTCGTTGGCGTGGTGGGCCTCGGTGAGCAGCCTGGCGGCGGATTCGAGCGTCTCGGCGTCCTGGTCGTGGCGGGCCCGGTCGAGGAACGAGGCGGCGTCGTTCACGAGCTCGATCAGCGTGGTGGCGTCGATGCCGGTCGGGCCGGCGGGAACGGTGGGGTTGCTGTCCTGGCGGGCGATGTAGGCGAGGTGGCGGCCGTGGCGCTGAGCCAGGCTGGCGAAGGTCGGCGTGGCGGTGGCGGTCTTGGGCATGGGGTCGCTCCCCTGTGGATGGGTGTCGGCCGGGCGGCCGCGCCGCGCACCACTGCGCCCCGCTCGCCGGGCCTGGTCGGCACGGGAATGGGGCGCAGTGGTGGGCAGCGTCACGGCCCGGTCGTCAGTGGTGGAGCAGGCTCCAGGCGATCAGCAGGATGAGGCCGATGGTGACCAGGACGGCCTTGGGGGAGATGCCGACGGCGGCTTCCAGGCGCCTGATCTCGGCGTGGATGGCGTCGCATTCGGCCTGGATTCCGGCGTGGGAGGGGCTGCCGGGGGTAAGGCCGGCCAGGATCCCGGAGCGGTGGTGGAGCCGTTCGTAGAGCGCTGCGATGCGGACCTCGCGGGATATCGCCCAGCTCATCGGTGGTGGTGCCTTCCTGTCGGCGGTGCGGGGGCAGGTGGTGGGGGTGGCGGCCGGTGGGCCGCCACCCCGGGGGCCGGGTCAGTGGCGCTGGTCGAACGGGCCGGACGGATTCGGCAGTGACGTGAGCCGGACCGGTCCGGGGGAGGGCTGGGGCGCGGGTGCCTGGACGGTGATCTGCGGCTGGACTTCGGTCCTGTTGATCACCAGCGGGCGCAGGGTGAAGGAGATGCCGCGCAGGGCGAGGGCGGAGGCGGCGGCGAGGGCGGCCGTGGTGATGCCGACGGCTACCGGGCGGCCTGCGGGGTCCGTGCCGCTCCAGACCATGGCGACGGTGGCGACGGACCAACTCGTCCAGGCCAGGCGCCAGGTCGCGGCCTGAGAGAAGCAGGCGAGGGCCCCGGCGGCAAGGCCGAAGGTCTTCCACGCGCCGTACGCGGTGGCTGCGGTGAGCGGTGCGGGCGTGTGGGCCGCGAGGTAGGCGTGGACGGGGTGGGTGATGGTGGCGGCCAGGCCGTCGCCGGTGCCGGGGATGTGCTCGGGCAGGTGGACGGCGCCGATGAGGGCGGCCGCGGCCTGGAGGAGGATGCCGCCGGCGGTGCCGAGGACCAGGGCCGCGGCGGCGAGGGCCACGGTGTAGGCGAGGACGCGGACCCAGCGTTCGGCGCTGTCCCAGTCGTTGATCGCGGCGGTCAGCTCGCGGCGGCGCTGGTCGAGCCAGCCGCCGGGGGCGGTGAGGCGGCGCAGTCGCCGGGCTGCGGCCTCGCGCAGCGTGCCGGGGTGCTGCTCGTCGGAGGAGGTGCCGGGCTGGTGCTGGCCGAACGGGGAGTTGGGCTGGTTCACGGCGTCTTCCTGTTCTGGTCTGGTGATCGGTGAAAGGCCGGCCGCGTCGTGCGGCCGACCCGGGGTGCCTGGGTACGAAAGGTGGCCGGTTTGGCCGCGCAGTGCGGTCGGGCGGCCTGGCCGGTTCAGCCGTTGTGGTTGTTGATGACCCCGCGCCAGCCGGCGGACTGCTTGCCGATGGTGGTGGTGTGGTTGCGGTGGACCAGCGCCAGGACGGTGCCGGTCGCGCTGGCGCCGTCGCCGCTGGCGGTCGCGGACGCCCCGGCGCCAGCGCTGGAGGCCACGGAGCGGAGCTTGCCGAGCAGCGCGGCGACGCCGATCACCACGGCGGCCACGGTGGCGGCCGCCCACATCAGCACCTTGCCGATCTGGTCCGCATACGGGGCGACCTCGCCGACCCCGGCGCCGACCATCCAGGTCAGGCCGCCGACGGCGAGCGCTCCGGCGCAGCCGTAGAGGATGCCCTGACGGAGGGCCAGCGGCAGGCCCTGCTCGGCGGCGGGCTGCGCCGGGGCGGCCGGGGCGGGCTGCTGCTGCGCGGCGGCGGCGGTGGCGAGCGGGTTGTGCACGGGGACGGCGATGACCTTGCCGTCGACCAGGGCGGGGATGAGAGCCGGGGTGGTGGGGGAGGGCTGGAGCGGGACGGCGACGATCTGGCCGTCGAGGGAGGCCGGGACGAAGCCGTCCTGGAGGAGGTAGGCGTTGAGGTCGACCGCCGTGTCGGCGGCGGCGGGGGTGCCGGTGTAGATGCTGTCCACGGGGTGCTCCAAAGGGTGGCGGGAGGGGCTTGCTCGGGTCGGGGGCGCCGGGCGCCTTCTGGGGTCGCCGGGCCCAGCCGCCGGGTGGCGGGGCGGGTCCGGCGGCCCCCGGAGAGGCCGGGAGCGGGCGGTTACTGCTCGGTGGGGGCCCAGGTGCGGAAGGTGCGGCCGGAGACGATGCGGTTCTCGGCGATCAGGCCCCGGCCCGGCATGGACCGGAAGCCGAGGACGATCACCTGGGCGTGGGAGAGGCGCAGCGGCAGGGGGATCGAGCTCGGCAGTGCGCCCTTGCCCTCGGCCCGCAGGGCGATCCCGGCCAGGCGGCCGGTGGTGGCGATCTCGTTCGCGAGGTACGCGGCCTCCATACAGCTGGCGGATGAGTACGACCCGTGGCCGAGGGTGATGGAGATCAGCGGGCGCTCGGGGGTCGGCGCGTACGGGCCGGCGGTGTCGGCGCCGGCCGCGAGGCGCTCGTGCATCAGGGCGACCGCGTCGCGCAGCAGGTCGACGGTCTCGCCGCGGGTGGTGGTGGTGCGGTCGGCCAGGCCGGGGCGGATGCCGTAGCGGGAGGCGGCCCAGGACTGGGTGAGGTCGCTGGCGTGCTCGGCGGCCAGGAGGTGGTCGATCAGCGTGCTGGAGCCGGCGCCGGTCTCGGCGGCGATCTGGCAGTGCGCGGCGCCGTCGGTGTTCCACAGCGACGCCCGGGCCTGGGTGCCGTCGGCGTAGCGGCCGATGGCGATGGTGCCGGTGGCGGGGTCGAGGAGCTGGTCGGCCGGCGGGCGGGTCGCCGGGTCGGCGAGCTGGGCCCGCTCCTCGTGGTCGCGGGTCAGTTCGGCGTAGCGCTCGGCGGCGTGGGCGGAGGTCATGGCGTGGTGTCCCTTCGGGAGACGGTCGTGCCCGCCGCTCCGGGGTGGGGCGGCGGGCACGGTTCGGTCGGGGTGGCGGCGGTGGTCAGTTGGGGAGGCGGGTGGAGCGGCCGAGCGCGCTGATCTCGCGGATCAGGCGGGCCGCCTCGGGGGACTGCTTGCCGGTGCGGGACTGCCCGGCCAGGTACGCGGCCTCGTCGACGACGAAGACGACCTGGCGGGGCGGGCCGGGCGGCAGCTCGGGGTGCCGGGGCGCGGCGGGCAGCTCCCTGCGGAAGCGCAGCTCCATCGCCGCCCGATGGGCGGCAAGCGCGGTGAAGGCGTCCTCGAAGGTGCCCTTGAAGGGCCGGGGCTGCACGCGCGGGTCGAGGGAGGCCTCGGCGAGGAGCAGGTCGACCGGGCTGACCTGGTCGGAGCCGAGCGGGGTGGCGGTGACGCGGTGGGTGTTCACGGGCGGGTGTCCTTCCGGGCGCGGTGGGCTGGTCGGAGTGGGGGCTGGTCAGGAGGCGGCGTTGCTGAGCGCGGTGACCAGGTTGGTGAGCAACTGGTTGATGGCGGGGCCGGCGCCGGTGGAGGAGAGGGTGAAGCCGAACAGCACGAGGGCCAGGCCGGGCCAGAAGCCGACCGCGCGGCCCCGGTAGAGGACGACGGTGATGACGCCGAAGAGGACGGCGAGGGAGACGGTGACGGCCACGGGTACTCCTGGCGGGGGTGGTTGGCGGGTTGGGCGGACAGGCGGCCGGGGCGGGTGTTTGCTGGCCGGGCCTGGTGGTACGTCAGGTTCGGGCTGCGCCCCGCACCACTGGGGTGCGGGGCTGGGAGACGAGGGGGTTGTGGTGGCGCACGTGCACTACGCCTGCTGGAACTGCGATGCGGACAACCGGGTACACGGCGAGGGCTGCGACTGCTGCAACGTCGTTGAGGTCCCCGAGTCCTGGTTCTGCTGGAACTGCGACGCGGAGAACTTCTGCGACGACGACTGACCGCTGATCAGCCGCGCAGGCCGGTGAGTGCGTTGCGGACGCCGCCGAGGCTGACCTTGCGGCCGCCGTCGGCGTTGACGGCGGCGAGGATCTCCAGGTCGTCCAGGTCCTCGCCGTCGGTGCTCTCCAGCACCGCCAGCACGCGGTCGGTGAGGTTGAGCCGGGAGGCGGTCCGCGGCTCGGGAGCGGAGACGGGGATGACGGGGACCGGCGCGCTGCGCGCACCCCGACCGCCCCCGCCCCGGTTCCCTCCGCCACTCCCGCGGCCCCGGCCGCCCGCGCCGCCGGCTTCGGGTTCCTCGAACTTCTCCGGGCACGCGGCCTGGTAGGCCTCCATGCCGTCGAGTTTCCCGACGTAGGCCTCGCCCGCAGGCTCCCAGGACTCCTTCTCCAGCGTGGCGTGCGGGCCGTCGCCGTACAGGGCGAGCATCTCGGGGTCCAGGCCCTCGGTCGGCACTTCGGAGCCGACCTTGAAGAACCGCATGCGGGCGGTGGGGTGCAGGCCCGAGAGGTGGTAGCCGCTGCCCTGGGTACCGGGCCGGTCCTCGTCCGCCTCCGTGTCGTCGAACTGCGACACGAGCTCGACGGCGCCCGCGTACTTCGGGATCGCGGCGAGCTTCTGCCCGGCCGGGAGCAGGCCGTCGGAGACCAACTGCCGCATGAGGTTGGAGGTCCAGCGCAGCAGGATCACCTCGCCCTCCTTGAGCATGGAGCGCAGGGTGTCGGAGCCGCCGAGCTCCTCGAGGTGGCCGGCCTGCGCGAACAGCGCGATGCCCATCCCGAGCGAGCGGCCGGTCCGGCCGATGTCCTTGATGTAGAACGTCGCCTCGTCCCGGTAGGGCGCCCCCTTCTCCAGCAGCCGGTTCGCCTCGTCCACCACCATGTACATCAGCGGGTCCGGGCGGTTCATCAGGAACTTCGAGCGCCCCGCGGCGGCGTACCGGATTTCGCGGGCCTTCATGACGTTCCAGAAGGTCCGCAGCTGCGCGATGGCGCCTTCCTGCGTGTAGACGCACCAGTCGCAGTTGCCGCGCGCCTCGGGGGCGGACTGGCCGCCCTTGAGGTCGGCGTAGAACACGCCGATGCCGGAGCGCTTCATCGCGGCGAGGATGATCTGCCCGCCGGTGGACTTCCCGGCGCCGGTGGTCCCGAACAGCAGCATGCGCTGCGCCGAGCCGGCCTTCGGGTCGTACAGGCGCAACCGGGTGCGGCGTCCGTTGTGGTGCAGGCCGACCCAGATCCGGCCGGCGGCGTCGATGACCAGGCACTCGGGGTCGGGCAGGATCACGTCGGCGAGGGGGTCTTCGGGGTAGATGGTGACCAGGCCGCGGCTGCCGTGGGTCTCGACGGCGAGGCGGGCGGGGTCCTTGATGTTCATCGCGTCGGCGAGGCGGGCCATGTCGTAGCCGATGACGTCGCCGGGCGGGGCCTGGACGGTCAGCTCGTAGATGAGCCCCATGTCAGTGCAATTCCTTCGTGTCGGTGTCGATGATGCGAACGCCCGTGATGACCGTGCCGGGCATGCCCTTGGGGGCGATGTTCTTCACCCAGTGCGCGTACGGGTCGAGGGCGGCCTGGTCGGCGGTGCCCACCGACAGGCGCCGCACCCCGGCGCCGCGGCCCGGCACCTTCTCGACGCTGATCTCCTCCTCGTCCCAGTCCAGAAGCGCGGACAGGGCGGTGATGGAGATCGTGGGCACCGGCGTGCCGGGCACGGCGGCGCGGATCAAGGCGGTCACCCCCTTCTCGCCGGTGCGCTCGACGTCGGTCAGGACGGTGCCGGGGGCGACACCGCCCTCGACGGCGACCCGCTGCGCCCACCAGATCGACATCGGGTGGGTGGAGCCAGCCGGGACCAGGGCGGCGGCCTGCTGCTCCTGGACCTGTTGGACAGCCTCGGGGGTGAGGGAGCGCTCGCGGCCCGCGAGGACGCGGGCCATGCGGGCCGGGCGGACCTTCCAGGTCACGACCGCCCATGCGGCGTCCAGCGCGAGCTCCCACCAGTGCAGGCCGTGGACCAGGCGCTCGGTGACGAGCAGTCCGGCCGCGCTGACGGGGGAGACGAGGTAGAGCGCGGTGGCGGCGTCGCGGATGCGGCCGCTCGGGAGGGTCGCCGACCAGATCAGCCCCCAGGCGCTGGCGGCCCCGGCGCCGCTGAGTGTGATGGCGAAGGGCAGGGGGTCGGTGGTGAGCGCGCCGGCCGCCAGTCCCGCCGTGGTGGCGAGGGTGGCGGTGCGGCCGGCGTAGCCGCGGGCGACGGCGATGCGCCCGCGCAGCGGGCCGAGGGACATCATCGGAAGGCTCTCCTTCGCGGGTGCCGCCGGGGAAGCGGCGGGGCGGGGGTGTGCGAAGGGGCGGCCGGGCGCCGACCCGTCGGGGCGGCACCGGCCGCCCCCGTGGGGTCAGCGGTTGGCGTAGAACTCGCGGTCGGCCAGCTCGCCCTCCTTGGCGGCGATCACGTCGTCGACCGGCCCGTAGTCGGACTCGTGCGCGTCGGCGGTGGCCTGGAACAGGGTGGAGAGCTCGGCGGTGGCGGCGGCCATGGCCTCGGCCTCCTCCAGGACGGAGAGCATCACCGCGGCGGCGTCGCGGTGCTCGGCGACGGTGTCCCGGTCGACGTTCATCCCGGCGGCCTGGTCCGCGAGGCGCTGCACCGACTTGGCGCAGCCCTCGACGTACTCGTAGGTGCCGGTGACCTGCTCGGACAGGTAGGCCAGGCGCACCGCGGCGATGGCGAGCTGGCCGACGACGATGCCGTAGCTGACGGCGTCGCGGATCACCTCGCCGGCGGCGGCGAGCACCCCGCCGGTGGAGATCTCCAGATCGGCGCCGCCGCCGGCGGGCCGGTCGGTGGGGGCCTGGTGGACGGCGGCCGGGGCGTGGCTTGCGACCGGCGCGAGGTCGGTGTCGGACATCGGCTCTCCCTTCCTACTTCTCGTGGTAGTCGCGCTCGGCGGGGGCGGCGTGGCCCATGTCGCGCGTGATGTCGGCGACCGGCTTGTCACGGCGGGCCGCGTTCGTGCCGGCCGCCGCGATGGCCTCCGCGGCGGCCGGGATCGCCTCGGCGACCGCGTCGGCCGTCGCCTTGACCTCCTCGGTCTTCTCGATCAGGGAGGCGACCATGGATTCCAGGACGCCCGGGACCTTCAGGTCGACGACCTTGGCGTGCAGTGCCTCCAGGCGGCCGAGCAGCTTCTCGCAGCCCCCCGCCGCCAGGCGCGCGTCGTCGGCGCCCTGCAGAATCTCCTCCGCCATGTCGGCATCCGCCTCGATGACGTCGTGGATCGTCAGGTCCGAGTCACCGGCGTACTGGGTGCCGGAGCCCGTTCTGGGCACGGGGATGGTCACGTGTCGTCCTCCAACGGGTGATGCCAGCGGCATCGGGGTCGGGCGGGTGGTTCCGGGCCGCACGTGCGGACCGTCGTACGGGGCGCGCGGCAACGCGGCCTGGCCCCGGCCGATCGCCGGGGCGGCCTTGTCGGGGTCGGGCCGGTCGTAGCGGCGCACCTTGTGCTCCGTGCTGTGCATCCAGCCGGGCGGCGGACCGAACCCGTCCGTGCCCGTCCCGGCGGCCTGGCCCGTGGGGCCGGTGCCGGTGCTGCTGGCCTGCTGCGAGCGGCGGGCGTTCGCCCGCTGGGCCCGCTCGCGTGCCTGCCGCGCCTTGCGCTCCTGGCGCTCCGTGCGCTGGCGGGCCTTGCGTTCCTGCTGCTCCTGGCGCTTTCGGGCCCGGAGGTCTTCCGGGCTGCCGGGGGCGGTGGTGCCGGGCCTGCGCAGCCGCCAGGGCCGCGATCCGGGCGCCCCGCCCGGGGTGAACAGCCGCCGGAAGCGGCGACCCTTTCGAGCGCCGGCCGCCGACGCCGTCCCGGTCGCGCCCGCCGAGCCGCTTCCGGTGCCGGGCGTCCCGGGGCGTACGGCCAGCTCGGTGCTCGGCGCGGCCGGCTGCGCGGGGGCCGTCGTTCCGTCCTTCGCTTCCTTGGGCTTCTTGCCGTTCAGGATCCGGTCGACCGCCCGCTTGCGCAGCGCGCCGCGGATGGTGTCCGGGGTGGCGCCGCCGCCGGTGTGGGCGCCGGTCGGTTTCCAGCTGCCGGTGGTGATCCGGTCGGCGACCCGGCGCCGCGCGGCGCCGCGCACGGTGTCCGGCCCGGCTGGTTGCCGCTCGGGCCGCGTCTGCCGGTCGGCTTTGGTCTGCCGGTCCGGCTTGCTCCGGTCGGGGCCGGGCTGCCGGTCCTTCGGGCCGTTCAGGATCCGGTCGGCGGCGCGCTGGCGGGTCGCTCCGCGGATCGTGTCCGGCCCGGCGAGCTGGCGGCCCGGGCGGTCCTGACGGGAGTTCAAGGGACCGTTCCGAGGCCCGTTTTGGGGCCCGTTTTGGGGCCCGGAATTGCGCTCCAGACGACTATTTCGGCCGGAGGCCTCCAGGGCGCCCCTGCGGGCCTCCTGGACCCGCCCGGGCCCGATGCTGCCCGTAGGCCCCGAGCCGCCGCCCTGCCCGCCTCCATGGCCCGTATCGGGCTTCTTCGGCTGCGGCCCGGTCGGCCCGGTGGGCGCGGTGGAGCGGAACGTGGAAGGTACCGGACCATTAGTCCGGCCCGAATTCTGAGGGGAATTCGGGCCGCCATTGCGGGTGGTCCGGCCGAATTCCGGGCCGGACTGGAAACGGCCCCGCTGCTGCGCCGCCAGGGTGGACGCGCGGGCCTTTTCGAGTTCCGTGTTCGCTTTTCCGGCGGCGGTTCTCTGCTGGTCCCGGACGGCCTTGAAGTGCTCCGTGCGGGCTTTCAGGTAGCCGACGGCGTGATAGGCGCCGCGCAGGGCGGCGACCGTGATTCCCGCCATCATCACGGTGGACATCGCGGCGGTCCCGGCGAAGGAACCGGCTCCGGCGGCCGGCGCCGCCTCCATTCCGCTAGCGGTGGCTTCCTCACGGCCGGAAAGGTCGGGGCCTTCCTCCACGGAAAGAGAGGCGGGCGGCGCGAATTCGGTGGTCAGCGGGGCCAGGGTGGGCAGCCCGTCGCCCGGGCCGTCCTCGCCCACGACCCCCGGCAGGCTCAGGCCGGGGAGGGTGTGCACGGTCCCCCCGGTGGTGTCGTCGGCCATCCGGCCGCCTCCAATCGTTCGTCACTGTCCGTCACCGATCCGGGGTCTCTCGCGTGCGCGCACAGTGCGCGCACGTGGAGACCCCGGATCGCGGCATCGCGGCGGTTTCGGTGAGCGCGAAGAGTCACCCCGCCGCCCGGGCTCTCAGGAGCCGGCGCGGGCCTGCGTCCATGCGGTGAGGAGCCGCACCAGGTCCGCCCACGCCGCCTCGTCCTTGCCGGCCATCGCGCGGGCCAGGTCCCACAGGACCGGTGCCCGTTCCGCATTCGTTCCGGCCGACCTGACCCGCGCGTTCCAGTGGGCGGCCTGGCCCGGTGTGAGCGGCATTTCACGCCTCCTTCAGGAAATCCAGGAATGTCGCCGGGGGCTGGTCATTGGGCGTTCCGGTGCCGTTTCCGTTCGCGTTTTCGGCGAGCCCGGAGGAAATGCCGTGCAGGCTCGCCGCCGTGTTCACCGCCTGGATTCCCTGCGCCTTCTGGGCCCCGGCCTTGTTGGCCTTCTGGAGGGCCTTCGCCTTCGCGCGGGCCTCGCGCTTGACCGGGAGCTCCACGTAGAAGCGGTTGTAAGAGGCGTCGATCTTTCCGGCCGCATTCACCGCATCGCGCAGGTGCTTTTCCAGGGCGGCCATCGGCCGGGTCGCGCGGAATGCGCGGACCTTCGCTTCCATGGGCTTGTCGCCCTCGAATCGGATGTCCTCCAGGGCCGACTTGTACTCGTGCAGCAGCGCCTGGACCTCGTTGGCCATCTGCCGCAGCCGCTCGCGCTGCTGGGCGGCGTACAGGTTGGTGCCCTGCGGGCGGAGCAGGTGCTCCGACGTCCACCCGTTCTTGTGGTGCTGGGACATGCGGGTCCTCCAGGAAGGGGAAGTTGGTCGACCCGGGCTCCGGCCGGATGCACGGGTCGCTACGGTGGTGCTCGGTGCCGTCGGCACCTTCGGCGGCCACCAGGGCGATTCCCGCGCCCTGGTGGCCACCGGAGCGGCCGACCACATGTGTTGCTCTCAGTGACCATCCGGCGGGGGACCGGGCCGCTCGTCCGTCGCACCGTCAGGTGCGCGGGACCGGCCCGGTCTCAGCCGGTCTGCTTGAAGCGGCTCCGGGCGGTCTCAAGCCGCCGCCCGGCCGTCGCCCGGGACTTGCCGATGACCTTCATCGCGTCGTCCAGTGAGACCGCGTCCTTGTCGCCCCGGCGGTACATGAGACTGAGCAGCGCGGTGATCTCGCCCTCGATCTCGGCGTCCTGGCTGGAGGAGCGGCGCCGGGTCTCACCGGTGCGCTTCACCAGCGCGGCGCCCGGCCCGGTCTCAGCATCGGTCTCACGGTCTGACCTGCGGGTCTCACACTCGCCGCCGCCGGTCTCAACCAGTCTCATCACGGGCCCGGTCTCACCGCCGTCGGTCTCACGAAGGCCAGGCCAGATCTCAACCCGGTCTCGCCCTCCGTTCACGTCAGCCGTGAGACCAGCAGGGAGAGCGGTGGGGTCGTCGCTGAGACCGACGTACAGCGGCCCGTCGATCTCACCCTCGTCCGTGGCGGTCTCACTCTCACCGGCGTCCGGAACGGTCTCGTCGGGGCCGCCCCCGTCCTCCTGGGTGATGTGGTGCAGACGCCACATCACCCACGGCGCGATCGCCGCGACGGTCACAATGAGCCACCACTTCGGATGGCCGTGGACGTCGACGCCGAACAAGCCGGCGTTGGCCAGGTGGTAGACGGCGTTGGCGGCGACCATCAGCACGATCGCCCCGAGCACGTCCCGGTGGCGGCGGAAGGACTGGACGACGTAGACGTCGATCGACAGGGGCAACGCCCAGGCGATCCCCGCGGGCCATCCGGACAGCCGAGCGAGAGCGAACTCACCGCTGGCGGTCAGCACGATCGTCGCGCCCAGCGCGACCCGCGGCCCCCAGAGGTCGACGAACTTCTGCCGGCGCCGGGTCTTGGCGACCAGCGCCTCGGCCTGCTCGGCCTCCTGACGGATCGCCGCCAGCCGCTGCTCGGCCGCCTCCTGCTGCCGGCCACTGGCGAGGTCGAGCCCGCGGGCCCGCCCCTCCGCGGCGGCCACCAGCTGGAAGGCCTCGTCCTTGGCGGCGACTAGGAGCTGGGCGGCCTCGCTCTCCGCCTTGGCGATCTCGCCGGAGGCCTTCGCCTCCGCCATCGCCCGCACCTCCGCGACAGCCTCCGTGGCCTGCGCCTCAGCGCCGGCCAGCAGGTCGGCCGCCTCCTGGCGGCGCTGGTCGGCCTCCACCTCGGCCTGCGCCGCGATGCCCACCGCCCGCTCCCGCGCCTCGTCCAGGAGCTGCGCCGCCTCCTCCGCGGCGGCCTCGACCTGCGCGCGGGCCTGCTCGCGCAGCGCCTCCGCGTCGGCCTGGCCCTCCTCACGAGCCTTCGCCGCCGACTCGCGCCGGGCGGTGGCGTCCTGCTCGGCGGCGGCGATCAGGTCCTCGGCGCGCTGCCTGGCGTCGGCGACCAGCTGCTCGGCGTGCGCGGTGCTCGCCGCGGCCTCCGCCTCGGCCTGCTTCTTGGCCAGCTCGGCCTCGGCGATGAGCTGCTGGGCACGCTCGCGGCCGCCGGCCACAATCCGGTCGGCCTCGGCCTGCGCCTCGCGGTGGAGTTTGGCGGCGACCTCGCGCCGGTGGGCCACCGTCTGCTCGGCGGCGGCCAGGTCGGCCTCGGCGATCGCTCGGGCCCGGGCCACCGTCTGCTCGGCGCCCTGGAGCTGCTGCTCCGTCAGCCGCTGCAACCGGGCGATGGACTGCTCGGTGGCGGTGCGCTGCTTGACCGCGTCGGCGAGTTCGTCGCGGGCCGCCTGCAACCGCTCCTCCAGCTCGGCGGTGCGCTCGGCGGCCTGCTGCTCGGCGCCGGCCAGGACGGCGTCGGCCTGAGCCTGGGTCTGCTCGGCGTGCTGCTCGGCGTCGGCCACCTGCTGGCGGGCCGCCTCGAGCAGCTGCTCGGCCTCGGCCTGCGCGGTGGCACGCAGTTGCTCGGCCTCCGCCTGGGCCGCTTCCACAATTGTGGAAGCGGCGGCCTGGTCGAGCTCGGGCTCGCGGGGAGCCGGAACAGCCTCCGGCGCGGCGGTGGTCTTCGTCGTGGTGGTCTTCGTCCCCGCCGAGCGTCGGGCCGGGGTGCGTCGGGTCGCCACAGGGGCTCCTCTCAACTGCGCGTGGTGGGGATCGGTCAGGCAGGGATGGCGGTCAGCCTGGTCACGTCGAGCGCGAGCTTCACCGCCTCGGCCCAGCGACGCAGGTCGCGGGCCGTGCCGGTGGCCTCGACCGCCCGGCGCGCAGAGGTCAGGTCGGTCAGGGCCGCCGCCGCGTTGCGGTGGGCCTCGGCCGGGTGGTGGACGTGCTCGGTGTCGGCCAGGGCGTCGATCAGGTTGCGGATACCGAGGTTGAGGTCGACGGCCAGCGCCCGCAGCACACTGTCGTCGGCGTCGGCGCCGGGGCGGTTGGCGGTCGCGGCGATCCGCAGCCGGGTCCGCTCGGCGAGCTCTTCGACCAGCGCGGCCAGGCCGGCGCGGCCGCGCGCGTCGGCCACGCGCTCGCGCAGCTGGACGACGCGCTCGGCGGGCGCCTTCTCCCGTCCGTACTGCGCCTCGTCCAGCGCGCGCTCGGCCTCGATCAGGTCCATCTCGCGGGCCAGGCGGGCGGCCTTCCAGTCCACCCTGTTCTCCGTGCTGTCCAGCCAGACCAGGAGCTGGCCGAGCGCGGCCAGTGGCACCGGCTTCGAGGTGTCGGTGTGGGTGAGCATCCAGGTGGGAAGCGACATCAGGAGTCCTCTCTATATAGGGGGCGGTGCGTCGGGCACCGTCGAACGCCCCCGCAGCCGGCGGTCCGGGGCGGGGGCGAACGGCAGCAACCGCTGCGCTCGGTCAGGCGGTGCGGGCGCGGTTGCGGGCGGCGCGGCGCTTCATCGCGCGGCGCTCGTCCTCCGACATGCCGCCCCAGACGCCGTCGTCCTGGCCGGTCTCCAGCGCCCACCGGAGGCACTGCTCCATGACCGGGCAGCGGCGGCACACGGCCTTGGCTTCCTCGATCTGCAGCAGGGCCGGGCCGGTGTTGCCGATCGGGAAGAACAGCTCCGGGTCCTCGTCGCGGCACACCGCGCGCATCCGCCAGTCGGTCTCGGCGGCGGTCGTCAGCATGATCTTGATCATGGTGCGGGCTCCTCTCGGTCAGCTGATCCGGGCGGTGTGGGCAAGCCGCTGGAACGCGGCGGTGCTCACCGGGTGGGCGATCTCGTCCAGGACGTGCTGCCAGGCCGGGCTGTCCGCCTCGCGCGGCGTCCACGGGTCCGGGTCGTGGGTCAGCTGCCAGGCCGCCCAGGCCTGGGCGAAGTCCACGTCCTCGGGCTGCTTGATGACGACGTCGCGCTCGTGGTCCCAGGCGGTGCAGTGCCGGCGGATCCGGTCCTCGCCGAGGGTGCGGACGGTGATCTGCCAGGTCGGCCAGCCCTCGCGCGGGCCCGGGTCGATCGCCAGGACCTCGTAGGGGGTGTCGCTGGCGTAGGGGCCCCGGTAGATGCCGCCGACGCGGCGCGGGCCGATGCACCGGGCGATCCAACGGCGGGTGCTCTCCGCGCAGTAGTACGCGCGGCGGGCGTCAGTAGAAATTCGGGAACGCTGCTTCACGAACGGCCTCCCAGCCGAAGTCAGAGGAGCACCGCGCCCGCTGCGCCCCGGGCCCGGAATCCGGCGGGCACAGCGAGCGGCGGTGGGTGTGGGATTGGTCAGCCGGCCGCGGGGATGCGGCAGCGGATCTGCTTGCCGATCGGCGAGGACTTGACGGTCCAGCCGGGGGCGAGGATGTCGAGGAGGACCAGGCCGCGGCCGGACTCCGCCTCGTCGCTGTCGCAGGCGGTGCCGGTGCGGCGGGGGCCGACGCCGAAGAGCGGATCGTGGACGGTGACGACCGCGTCCACTCCTCGGGAGCGGTGGACCTCCACGACGAGCGGGACGTGCTCGCCGCAGGCGCGCACCGCGTTGCCGATCAGTTCGGACAGGACCAGCTGCGCGGACTCGGCGGTCTCCAGGTCGACGCCGTGGGCGACCAGGACGGTCAGCGCCAGGGCCCGCACGGTCTGCACGGTGTCCTGTTCGGCCGTCAGGTGGGCGGTGATCCCGCCGAGGCGGTGAACCAGGTACAGGCCGGGGCGCGGGGCGGGCAGGATCGGCTCCTGCGCGGTGAGGTCGGGCGCGGTGCCGGTGCCGAAGGTGGTGGTGGCCATCACCGGCCACCTCCCCGGGCCCGCCGCAGCGCCTCGTCCATGTCCGGGTCGCTGTCCCCCGGGGCGAGGTTGAGGGCGGGGCGTGCAATGATGTTGTGCAGCAAGGTCGTTGCCTCCGATTCAGGCGACGTGGACGGCCCCGGGGCGCAATCCCGGGGCCGTCGCTGTTGGTGGGAGCAGCTCCTGCCGTCCCCCCGCCGTCCCCACACCGGCAGGCCGGGGCGGAGGCGACGGGCAGCGTCGCAGGAGAAGACACGCCGCTGGTCAGGCGGCAGAACGCAGCGCGGTCAGGTGCGCGAAAGCGATGCTCGAGGTGGCGGGACGCTGCGGGCGGGGGACCGGCCGGTAGTCGGTGTCGTCAATCGCGTTGGTGACGAGCTCGGCGACGTCAGCCGGGTCCGCGGCCGTGCCGAGCCGACCCGCGGGGATGGGCGTCGACTGGTTGCGCAGGCGGTTCACCAGGAGCTCGGCGTTCCTGTCCAGGAGATCCAAGACCTCGGTGAAGGAGAGACTGCGGGTCGCGGTGAGTTCCGCCGCGTGCAGCCACAGCTCGCCGCACAGGTCGTCGACGGTGTCGCTGGCGGTGTCCGGGCTGGCCTCATCCAACAGCTCCAGGACCAGGTCCCGCAGGCCGGTCGAGTACCAGGTGTAGGCGTCGGCGAGCAGCTGGTTGGGGGTGTCGGGCATCTCGGTCTCCTCGGAACGGGTGACATAGCTGGTGGCGTGTTCGGGCATGCGAAGCGGCGACCCGGAGATTCCGGGCCGCCGCTGGCTACTGACCTCGGCGCTTCAAGGTGATGGCGGTGGGAGGTCGAGGGAGAGGCCGGTGCCGGAGAGGAAGCCGTCGAGGATGTCGGAGCGGTACTGC